>NZ_JAAOYS010000002.1:0-319152 GCF_011759495.1 Dyella sp. SG562 | reverse complement strand
TCATCCCGGCGTAGGCCGGGATCCAGTGGCGGTATCGCCTGGTTTTCGCGTTATCGCGAACGGGCCGCTTATGCAGCGGGCATTTCGGACGCCTGCTCCTTGCTCGTCATCCCGGCGTAGGCCGGGATCCAGTGGCGGTATCGCCTGGTTTTCGCGTTATCGCGAACGGGCCGCTTATGCAGCGGGCATTTCGGACGCCTGCCGGCGCCCGAGTCACTTTCTCTTTGCTGGCCCAAAGAGAAAGTAACCAAAGAGAGAATGGCCTAAGAGCCACTGCTCGCGACGCAACTAGAAGGAGCAGTGAGCGGCTGCGGTAACTTGATTAACCTGGGTCTACACGAAACCACAGTGCGTTTACGTAGCGGGTGCTTCAACGTGCCGTGGCGAAGAGGATATTCAAGGACTGGTGCCAGCTTCTGCTCTTCGTTCCTGCCTACCTCACGACTTCACCCCTCTCCCCTCCGGGGAGAGGGCAGGGTGAGGGGCTGGGGCTCGCCACGGCGTGGCTATGAAGCGAGCTTTCTTGCTTAAGACTTGCGCTTTATTTCATCCGTATGCTGCCCGAGCATCGGTGCGGCGAAGGGCGGGGGGCCGGGGGTGCGGCTGAATTTGATGGATTGGGCGACGCCGTGATAGCGGCCGACCATGGGATGTTCGATGGTGCCGACGATGCCTTCGGCCAGTACCTGGGGGTGTTCGAACATGTCTTCGATGCGGCGGGCGGCGGCGCTGGGGACTTCGTCGCCGAACAGGGCTTCCCAGGCCGGGGCGGAGCGGGTGGCGAGCGCTTGATGCAATTGCGGGAGGATTTCGCTGGCGTGTTCGGCGCGCTTGCGCACGGTGTCGTAGCGGGGGTTGTCGGCCAGGGCGTGCAGGCCGGTTTTCTCGCATAGCGCGCGCCAGAAGCGCGGCGTGTTGGCGGAGATATAGATGTGGCCGTCGGCGGTGGGATGGATGCCGGTGACGCCGCCGGAGCGCATGTCGCGGCCGATATCCAGGGCCTCGCCCTCGGCCCAGATCAGGCGGGCGGACTGCATGGTCAGCGCGGCGCGCAGCAGCGAGACGCCGACGAACTGGCCCAGGCCGCTGCGTTCGCGTTCGTACAGCGCGGAAGAAACGCCCGCGGCGAGCAGCGCGGCGGCGTAGTAGTCGACCACCGAGCCGTAGATGATCTCCGGCGGACCGCCGCGCTTGCCTTGCAGCGCGCACATGCCGGTCATGGTCTGCAGCACCTGGTCGTAGCCGGCCTTGTCGCGCATCGGGCCGGTCTCGCCATAACCGGTGACGGCGCAGTAGATCAGGCGCGGGTTGATGGCGCCGAGCTGGTCGAAATCGATGCCCAGCCGCCTGGGCACGCTGGGGCGGAAGTTGTGCACCAGCACGTCGGCGTCGCGCACCAGGCGCAGCAGCACGGCGTGGTCGGCGGGGTCTTTCAGGTCCAGCACCATGCCGCGCTTGCTGCGGTTCACGCCGAGGAAGGCGCGGCTTTCGGTGGGCAGCGTCGACGGATACTGGCGCAGGTTGTCGCCGCCCGGCGGTTCGATCTTCAGCACGTCCGCGCCTTGGTCGGCGAGCAGGGTGCAGGCGTAAGGGCCGGCGATATACGCGCTCAGGTCGAGCACGCGGATGCCATGCAGGGGACCGCGCGCCGCGCCGGCCGGATCAGGTGGAGTGCTTTCCATACGCCGCGAGTCCGCGTGATTCCTGGTGTCGTGTCGCCGCTACTTTGCGCCGGGGCCGCGCGTGGAAACAGGCGCGCCCGATATGTTCTGTCAGCACGATCGCTTGCTTCACCGCAGGGACTCCGGCGCGAGCTGCATCCAGGTGAGCCGCCAGGCGCCGTCGGCGCGGCCGCCCGCGCGGTAGTACGGCTCGAAGCGCAGCGGTGCGCGCTGCAGCGGGCGCAGTTCCAGCAGCGGCGCGGCATCGCCTTCCTCCGGCGGCAGCACGGTGAGCCAGTCGGTGGGGTCGCTGGTGGGCAGGCGCAGCGTTTCCTCGGTCTTGAAGCCGTCGATCAGGCCGGTGGCGTAGACCAGCGGGCCGCGCGTAAGGCCCAGGTATTCGAAACGCAGCACCTGCTGCAGCACCGGCTCGCCGTCGGGCGCGCGCGACTCCTGCACATTGCGGTTGACGGCGCGGTGGACGCGCGCGGCCATGGGGAAATCCAGCATCACTTCGTCGCCGTCCTGCCATTCGCGCTCGATGGCGGCGTAGCTTCCAGGCGCGGCGGCGATGGATTCGCCGCCGACGCGGACCCTGGCGCCTTCGGCCCAGGAAGGCATGCGCAGTTTCAGCCGGAAGCGGGCGGACGACGGCATGCGCAAACGGAGGGTCACGCCGCCGTGAAAGGGGTAGGCGGTGCGTTGTTCCAAAATGACCTTGCCGGCACCGGGCCAGTCGAACGAAGCGCTGCCGGGGCCGTAGATGTTCACCGCCACGCCATGCGCATCGCCCGCATACGCCACGCCGGGCAGTTCCTCCAATGCCATCGCGCCGCTGGACTTGCAGCAGCGCCAGTAGGTGGTGTGCACGCGCCGGCCGTTGGGGAAGACGTAGTAGCACCAGTCCTCGCCATTGGGCGCCTGCGCGCCGAGCAGGTCGTTGTAGGCGGTGCGCTCGATTTCCTCGGCGTACTTCGGATCGCCTTCGATCGACAGCAGCTCGCGGTTGAGCTGGATCCACGCCAGGCTGGAACAGGTTTCGACATAGCCATACGGGCTGAACGCACCCGGCGCGTTGAACACCTCGCGCGAACGATGCGCCACGCCGCCCCAGGGGCCGCCGCCCAGCGTCAGGTGGTGCGTGCGGATGCTGGTCCACATGCGCTGCAGCGCATCGCGATACGCCGCCTCGCCGGTGGCCTTGTACAGCTTGGCCAGGCCGACCAGATTCCACGCCAGCTGGTACGCCTTGCCGGTGGCGATCTCCGCCGCATCGGCGCCGGCCTGGATGCGCGGCAGCAGCGCCAGGTCGCGATGGGCATTGGCTTGCGCCAGCACCCGCTTCGCCAGCTCCAGGTAGCGCGCCTCGCCGGTGGCGGCATGCAGCTCCATCGCCGGATCGAGCAGCACCGTCGCCGAAAGGCCGAAGTGATTGCCCAGTTCGGTGATGTCGATGCCGCCTTCGGTCAGCGTGTGCCAGCACAGGTCGCCGATGCGCCGCGCGGCGTCGAGCCAGCGCGGTTCGGCGAAATGCCGGTGCGCTTCCAGCAGGCCGAGGACCAGATAGGCATGCGTCCAGATATCCCAGGTGCGCACGCTGGGCTCGCCATTCCAGCTCGGCGGCTTGGGTGGCTGCGGGCGCATGAAGCGGCGCTCCGGCGCATAGGTGCCGAGGTAGCCGTCCGGCTCCTGCACCGACACCAGGAAATCGGCGACGCGGCGCAGGCGCGCGGTCAGCTCCGCATCGCCGCTGCGCGCCGCGGCCTTGGCGGTGGCGTACAGCCATTTGCCGGCGTGTTCGCCATACCAGTCGCCTTCGGTGTTCTGCGCGCGCCGCTCGGGCGCGAACAGGGCGATGGCGGGGCTGTGTTCGTCGATGATGAAATGCGACAGGCGGCCACGCGCATTCGCGGCCAGCGCTTCGCCGAGCAGACCCTCCAGATGCACGGCCATGCTCACGAGGCATCCACCACGCAGCGGAAGCCGATGCAGCCCGATCGATCCTTGCTTGGCGCCATCAGCAGATACTTGCCGTGCTGATCCAGCCGGTACGCCTGCGGGAAATACCAGTGCGAGGTGCGCGGCTGGTAGCTGCTGCCGCCGCGCAGCACAGCGGCGCGGGTATGTTCGTCCAGATACTCGTCGGTCCATTGCCACACGTTGCCGACCAGGTCGAGCAGGCCGAACGGACTGGCGGCTTGCGGATGCGCGTCCACGTCGTCCGGCGCACGCAACGTGCGGCCGCGGTTGGCGGCGGGCACCTTGCTTTCGTCCCACGCGTTGCCCCAGGGATAGAGGCGGCCGTCCGTACCCTGCGCGGCGTACTGCCACTCCCACTCGTGCGGCAGGCGCTTGCCGGCCCACGCGGCGTAGGCGCGCGCATCCTCGATCGACACCCAGGTCACCGGCTTGTTGTCCCAGCCGGCCGGCGGCGCACCGTCGATCCAGTGCCGCAGGAAGTGGTGCGGATCGGCCGGCGTCCAGCCGCTGGCCTGCAGGAATGCATGGAACTGCGCGTTGGTCACCGGCGTGCGGTCGATAAAGTACGGCTTCAGCTGCATGCGCCGTCGATGGCCGCGGCGCGGCGTGTTTTCCCAGGGATACTGCACGTCGTTGCCGGCCCAGGTCTGGCCTTCGATCTCGATGCCGCCGACGGCGAAGTCGAAGTCGCCGCCGGGGATGGCGATCATGCCCTCAGGCGCCGCTGCGGCCGGCGCCGTGGCCGCGATCGGGCGCAACTGCTGCGGCAACGGCTGCCACTGGGCGGAATACGCGCTCAAGGGTGTTGCTGCGAGTCCGCGCATGCGTGCGAGGAAAGCATCGAGCCCGTCGATCAACGCACCCGGCGCCAACGCCAGCACGGCGCCGAACCCTCGTGCCTCCAGCGCGAACGACAGCACCGCGCGCCCGTGCTCGATGCGCGGCTCCAGCGCCACGCCATGCCACGCGTCGAAGTAGCGCGTGCCTTCGCGGTGCGGCACGGCCAGCTGCTCGCCGTCGACGTCGTACTCGTGCCGGTTGACCAGGTTCCACACGGTGTAATCGGCCAGCGGAAAGCGCGAACCGAACACTCCATGCTGCAAAGTGCGCTCATACGGCCGCCACTCGATGCTCACCATCGCCGGCGCGAACTGCCGCTCGATCGCCGCGATGCGCCGCAGCGACTCCGCATCGCGCGGCGTCAGCTGGTTCCAGATGCCCCACACGTTCTCCCAGGCGTTGTAGCCGATGCCGTTGAAGAAGATGTACTGCAGGTCGTGGTTGCGCTCGCGGCCCCAGCGGTTCTCGTAGTTGATCATGTGGCGCGGTTCCAGCCACTTGAACTTCGCCACCGGCGGCACTGTCTCGTTCGGCGCCTTCTTGCCCCAGCTCTGCACGTTCCAGATCAGCTGCTCCTCGGCGCTGATGGTGGATTCCGGCTGCAGCACCACCGGCCGGCCGGCGGCATCGCAGGCATCGAAGAAGGCGCGCGGCACGCCGTTGTAAGTATCGCCGTTGAGTCCGTCGGCGCCCACCGCTTTCACCAGCTCGGCCGCCGCCTCCCAATCGCGCTGGCCTTGTTCGCGCGTGCCGTTGTCCCACGGCATGGTGGGCAGGAACACGCGCACGCCGCGGCGGTGGAAATCCTCGACCGCGCCGCGCAGGCCATCGAGGCCGCCGGGCAAGTCGCGCGCCAGGTCGAACTGGTTGCGGTCGTCGACGCCGATATTCGGGTAGACGTACCACAGCAGCACGCTGTCGATGCCGCCGTAGCGCTGTTCCAGATCGTCGAGGTAGCGATCCACCGTGTAGCGGCGGGCCTCCGGATCGTAGAAGTAGCGGTCCTCCACCATCATCTGCGCGTGGACGAAGTTGCGCTGCGCCCATTGCAGCTCGGGGCGGCGGTAGTTGGCATCGTCGTAGCCGATGCGGGTGAGATGTTCGCGGCGCCAGTCTTTGAGCTCGGCGATCCAGTCGTCGGCGGTGCCGTCGACGTCCATCTTCCAGTGGCCGATCTCGGCGAACGGCCAGCCCGGCGCCTTGCCCGGCGTGGGCAGGTAGCGGCCGGTGGTGACGTGGGAGAACTTGTATTCGGTCTTCACCGGCGGCGGGTTGGCGTCGTCGGCGTTCACGTCGCGCGGCTGTTCGGAGGAAGGCGTCATGGGAAGCGTGATCGGTAAGGAAGGGAATCAGGCGATGCCGACGTAGGCGGCGAGCGCCTCGGTCGCATCGCCGGGACGCGCCGCCAGCAGCCGCCGCACCTCGTCCTGCCGCGGCACGCCGGTCTGCGCGCCCAGGCGGGTGCAGGCTAGCGCAGATGCGGCGCAGGCGCGGCGCAACGCGGCCGGATACGGCAGGCCCAGGCTCAGGCTGGCGACCAGGGTGCCGCAGAAGGTGTCGCCGGCGCCGGTGGTGTCCACGGCATTCACGGCGAAGCCCGGCTGCAGCAGGTACTCGCCGCCCACGCGCGCGCAGCAGCCGCGCGCGCCGAGGGTGACCACCACGGCGGGGGCGTCCAGTGCGTCGAGGCCGGCGCCGATGCCTTGCCTGCCGCTGATCGCCGCCAGCTCGCCTTCGTTGACGATCAGCAGCTGGCAGTCGCCCAGCAGGCTGCGCGGCAAGGCCTGCGCCGGTGCGGCGTTGAGCGCCACCTGTACACCGGCGCGTCGTGCTTCCCGCGCCCAGGCTTCCACCGTCGGCAAGGGCGTTTCCAGTTGCAGCAGCAGATGGCCGACATCGGCCAGCGGCGGCAGATGTTCGGGCAACAGCCGCGCATTGGCGCCGGGCGCCACGGTGATCGCGTTCTCGCCGTCGCCCGCCAGGCAGACGAAGGCGACGCCGGTGGCCGTGCCGCGCATGCGCACGATGTCGAGCCCGACGCCGGCCCCGCGCAGCGAGGCTTCGATCGGCGCCGCATGCACGTCGTCGCCCAGGGCCAGCAGCATCCGCGTGGGCGCGCCGCCGGCCCGCACGCAGGCCACCGCCTGGTTGGCGCCCTTGCCGCCGGGAAAGGTGGCGAAGCCGTTGCCGAGCACGGTTTCGCCCGGCGCCGGCACGTGCGGCGCGCGCACCACGAAATCGAGATTGGCCGAGCCGGCCACCAGCACGCCGCGCTTCATGGCTGCAGCGCCTGGTAGACCAGGGCGTAGAAACCGCGGCTCAGGCGCGGCAGGTCCTTGGCCGCGTCTTCGCGCGGCAGGTGCTGCAGCAGCAGGATGGCGAGCAGGTCTTCGTGCGGATCGATCGTGTAATACGTCGACGCCGCGCCGGACCAGCCGAACTGGCCCGGCGAACCGGGCTGGCCACGCCGTGCGGGATCGAGCACCACATAGCCGCCCAGGCCGAAACCCTCGCCCGCATTGAACTGATTCACCGGCGGGCCGAGCATGGCGAGGTGGTTGCGCAGCATCAGCTCCACCGTCTTGCGGCCGAGCACGGTGTGGCCGTCCAGGCTGCCGTGGCCGAGCAGCATCTGCGCGAAGCGGGCGTAGTCGGCGGCGGTGGAATACAGGCCGCCGGCGCCGCTGGCGTAGGCATTCAGTGGCGCGCCGGGATGCGCGGCACTGGCACCGTCCGCGATGCGCAGCTTGCCGTTCGCGCCCATGGTGGTGATGTCGACCACCCGGGCGCGCTTGGCCTCCGGCACCGCGAAGCCGGTATCGCGCATGTCCAGCGGCTGGAAGATGCGCTCCCGCAGGAAGCGCTCGAAGGATTCCCCGGACACCACCTCCACCACCCGCGCCGCCAGCTCCAGCGAGGCGCCGTCGTAGCCGAAGCGCGATCCGGGATCGGCGGCCAAGGGCACGCGGCTCATGCGTTCGGCGAAGCCGCGCAGATCCGCGGCGGCATGTGGATCGATGCTCTCCATCCGCTTGACCGCGGCTTCGTCGCCCTTCAAACCGGCCGGATAGCCTGCGGTGTGCGTCAGCAATGCATGCAAGGTGACCGGCCTGGCAGCGGGACGCTCGCTGCCGTCGCTCATCAGTACCCGCGGATGCTCGAAGCCCGGCAGGTAGCGCGACAGCGGATCGTCCAGCGACAGCTTGCCTTCTTCCATCAGCATCAGGACGGCCACCGTGGTTACCGTCTTGGTCATCGAATAGATGCGGAAGATATCGTCGCGGCGCAGCGGCTCGCGCCGGGCCAGATCGCGATAGCCGTACGCCTGCCAATCGACGATGCGGCCGTGCCGCGCGATCAATGCCACCGCGCCCACGTAACCCTCGGTGCCGGTCGCATCGCGCAGATAGGCATGCAGGCGCTCCAGCCTTTCCGCCGACAAGCCCTCGTCCTTCGCCGCGGCAAAAGGCAACGGCCCCTGCGCCGCCATCGCCGGCACCGCGCACAAGGCAACGGCCGCCACCAGGACGGCCCGTCGCCCATGCGCCAACCACCTCGTCACAGCGTGATGGTGTACGTCAGCGAGGTCATGCGCCCGCGGCCCGCCCAGTAATTCTGGTAGCCCGCCAGCTGCGACCAGCTGAGGATGTATTGCCGGTTGAACAGATTCTCCACGCCCAGCGACAGCTTGCCGTGCTTGCCGAGGTCGTAGTTCACGCCCAGGTCGAACAGGGTGTAGCCCTTGGTCTGTTCCGAATAGCTGAACTGCGCACCGTCATAGGCGCGCGTGTCCTGGCCGGATACGTGGCGGCTGAACAAGGTGGTGAAGCCCAGCGTGGCATCGGCGTTGGGCAGGAACTTCCACGTAGCCGCCGCCGCAAACTTGTCGGGATTGATATCCAGCACGCCCAGCGGCTTGTTCAAGCCGCCCGAGCCATAGCGCCCGGCCGGATCGGCCGACCAGAACGCGGTCTTGCCGCGGATATGCGAGTACAGGCCGGTGATCTTGAAGTCCCGGTCGAAACGCCATTCGCCGGTAACTTCGGTGCCTTCGATCCGCACCGGCGCGCGGCTGAGGATGAAGTCGGTGGTATGCGGATCCACCGCCAGCGAGGAACCGAACGGCGACTTCGACACATAGTGCGTGGCGCCGAATGCGCCGTGCTCGCCATGCCAGTTGAAGCCGCCCTCGTAGTTCTTGAACACGATCGCATTGAGATCGCGGATCTTGTCCACCGACTGCCCCGGCGTATTGATATTGCGCAGCGGGATGCCGATGTTCGGCAGGGTGAAGCCTTCGCTGTAGGACAGGAAGGTGGACCACTGGTCGTTGACGCGCCAGATCGCGCCGAAGTTCTTCAGCCCTTCCTTGTACTTCAGGCCGCCGCCCTGCACGAACACGCGGTTGCGGTAGTACGTGGTGGTGTAGCTGTTGACGGTGAGCTTGTCGTCCTCGCGGCGGTAGCCGGCGCTCAGCGTCACCGGGCCGACGTCCCAGGACAGCTGCGCGTACGGCGCCACGCTCTTGTAGTCCATCGGCGGCACCCACAGGCGGCTGGTCAGGGCCAGGCGCTGCTGCGCCTGGTCCTTGCCGAAGTCGATGCCGGTGTGCAGCTCCAGGCCAGTGACGTTGAAGATGTCCGGGCGCGTCCACGAGGTGCGCAGTCCCTTCTTGTGCACCACGATTTCCGACTGGTCGTACAGCGTGCCGAGCGGGGCGATCAGCGGATCCTGCTTGTCCTCGGTGTTTTCCGGCAGGTAGCGCATGGACTGGTCGGCCTTGTAGGCGTTGATGTCCAGGTAGCCGCCGAAGAACTTGTCGTTGGTGTATTGCAGCTGGTACTGCTTGAAGTCGTTGAAGGCGTCCTTGGAACCGAAGATATGGCCCTTCTCCGAGGTATTGGTGCGCGGCACCGCGCACGGCGGCGTGTCGGTGGGGCCGCGGCAGCCCAGCACCTGCACGTACTCGCCCTTGCCCTCGATGCGGAAGCGGCTGACGCTGGCCTGCAGGCGCTGCTCGTTGTCCGCGCCGAAGTTGAAGCCGACCTTGGCGTATAGATTTTTGGTTTCCGAATCCGCCAGCGAACCGCTGGTGTTCAGGCCGATGCGGCGGCCGTTGCCGTCGTAGCTGATGCCGCGGTCGATATACGAAGCGGCCAGCAGCGCATCGAACTCCTGCTGTTTGTGCGAATAGGTGGCGCCGACTTTCCAGCCTTCGCTGTCGCTGTGGGCCTGGGTCTGGTAGCGCGTGGTGAGGGTGACTTCGTCGCCGTCCTTGGTCGGCGTCTTGGAAATGTAGTTGATGATGCCGCCGGCCGCGCCGATGCCTTCGGAAGCGGACGGACCGTTGATCACCTCCACGCGCCCGACGATGCCCATGTCGGTAAACGTGCCGTTGCGCGTGCCTTCGCGCAGCGGCGAGCCCTGTGGCACGCCGTCGAACAGGCGCAGCGGGATGCGGCCGCGCAAGGTCTCGCCGGTATTGCTCATGGCCTGAGAGGACTCGGCATAGCCCGGCACCGAGCGCGCCAGCACCGCCGTCGCGTCCTCGGTCACCAGCAAGGTGTGCTGGATTTCTTCCTTCGACACCACGGTGATCGCGCCCGGGATCTCGTCGATCGCCTTGGGGCTGCGCGTGCCGGTGACGATCACCTGCTGCAGGTTGACCGCGTCCTTGTCCTTGCCGTCCTTCTTCGTACTGCTGTCGGCCGGCGCGGCGCCAGCGGCGGGTGCATCCTGCGCCGGCGCGCCGACGGCGTAGGCCAGCAGGATGCCGCTGATGGCGGCGGTGAGTGGCTTGATCATGTCTTGTCTCGTCTTGGTACCGCCTTGCGGCGGGTCGGCGCGCGCGGCGCGCCGGGGACGGTGCTTCGTCTTCGAACTGGCGACGCCCTCCCCCAGGCGTCCCGACGGCCCATGTCTTCTTATGCGAACCGCTTGCGGCGGCCGTACTGCAACCACGTTGGATTGCGAGCGAGCCTATGCGCTTCGCTGCCGGCGTAGAACCGTCGCGGACTATGTTCAGAGGCTAGTTTTTGTTGCTTACGAAGCAAGCGGATGTATGCGGCGTTGCAGCACGCTACGTGCTTGCCTCAGCGCGCTCTGGCCTGCATCGCCTTGCGGCTTTCCTGCAGCAGCACGGTGACCAGGCGCACGCGCACACTGGAGCGCGACCACACGATGCCGATGCGCCGCGGCACCGCCGGATTGGGCAGCGCAATGCGCGCCAGCTGCAGGCCTTCCGGCCACGGCTGCGCCCAGTCCGGCACCAGGGACACGCCCAGGCCGCGGTCGACCATCACGGCGATCGCATTGAGCGCGTTCAGTTCGAAGCGTTCGCGCGGCACGATGCCGTTCGCGCGCAGATAGTCATCGGCCTGGCGTCCGCCCCATTGATTGCGGTCGTAGCGGATCAGCGGCTGGGTGGCGAGCAGTTCGTGCGGATCGCGGCCGGCCATGCTTTTCGGCGCCAGCACGATCAGCGGTTCTTCGCGCAGCAGCAGCCATTCGCAGGTCTTGGGCAGCGGAAATGGCGCCTGCAGCACCACTGCCGCGTCGAGGTCGCCCGCTTCCACGGCGCGATACAGATCGACCGAATAGCCGGGCTTGATGAAGACGTTGATCTGCGGGAAGGCGTCGACCATGCGCGCCAGCACGTCCGGCAGCATGCCGGCCAGCGCGGTGGGACAGGCGCCCAGGCGCAGCTCGCCGGACACGGCGCTGTCGTTGGCCACGCTGCGCAGGTCCGAGACGCTGCGCAGCAGTTCGCGCGCGCGTTCGAGGATGCGCGAGCCTTGTTCGGTGACGCTCACCGTGCGGCCCACGCGTGCGATCAGCGTGGCGCCCAGCTCACGTTCCAGCGTGCGGATCTGCTGCGCCACCGCCGCCGGCGTCACGTTGAGTACGCGCGCCGCCGCCGCCATCGAGCCCTGGTCGACGACGGTGACGAAGGTATTCAGGAATTGCGTTTCCACGTGCCGCCCTCATCGGTCTTGCCCCCGGGGGGACGATGGGAGAGCGGGGAAAAAGCGTCAAGAGCCATAAGGAGCTCCCTAGTGAAACTCTTCTCCCCTCCGGGGAGAAGATGCCGGCAGGCAGATGAGGGGCGGGTGCTCGCGAAAGAGGTTCGACGAAGCGGAGGCTGCTCTGCTTCGCCGCTCCGTAGGTCCCCCTCACCCCAACCCTCTCCCCGCAGGGGAGAGGGGGCAGGTGGCGGTTAGCGTTTGGGTCTTGAGTAGATCGTCAGGCCTTCCAGCGAACGCTTCGGCGCCGGAAACAGCAGGCTCGCCAGATAGCCGATCACGATGCACAGCAGGATGGAGATGGCCAGATAGAAATACGGATGCACCAGGTGGAACGACCAGGCGATCAAGGTGAGCACGATGCTCGAGGCGATACCGATCGCCACGCCGGGCGAATTCGCCCGGCGGGTGAACATCCCCAGCGTATAGGCGCCCGCGAAGCCGCCACCCAGCAAGCCCGCCAGTTCGATCGACACGTCGAACAGCGAGTGGATGTCGAAGCGCGACAACAGCAATGCCGTGGCGATGCCGACCAGCCCCACCACCACCGTCATGATCTCCGCCATCAGCACGCTCTTCTTCGGCGACGGGTTCTTCACCAGCTTCTCGTAGAAGTCGACCGAGATCAGCGTCGCCACGCTGTTCATGATGCCCGACAGCGTTGCCATCGCGGCCGCGAAGATGCCGGCGATGATCAGGCCGGTCACGCCCATCGGCAGTTCCGCGGCGATGAACAGCGGGAACGTGGCGTCGATGGGCAGCAAGGGATTCAGGCGGTCCGGGTTGTCCTTGTAGAACACGAACAGCGCCGTGCCGATCAGATAGAACACGAAGCCGCCGGGGATCATGATCGCGGCGAACATCCAGATCGAACGGCCCGCCTCCTTGTCCGACTCCGTCGACAAGGTGCGCTGCATCAGCACCTGGTCCTTGGGGAAGGTCAGCACCACGTCGAACAGCACCAGGAAAAGAAAACCCCAGACGGTCGCCTTGGTCAGGTCGAAGCTGAAGTCCAGCAGGTGCATCTTGTGGTTGGCGGTAGCGGTGTGCATGAACTGCCCCACTCCGCCATGCAGATGCCACACGATAAAACCGATCACGAACAGCGCGCCGCCCATCTTCACCAGCACCTGCACGAAGTCGGTCCAGATCACCGCCTTCATGCCGCCCATCGCGGTGTAGACGATGGTGAAAACCCCCATCAGCACCACGCTCAAGCTCACGCTGATGCCGGTGATGGTGGCGATGGCCAGCGCCGGCAGAAACAGGATCACGCTCATGCGGCTGCCGATCTGGGTCAGGATGCACAGCGCGCTGGCCAGCATGCGGATGGCCGGATGGAAGCGCGTTTCCAGGTACGAGAACACCGACATCAGGTCGAGGCGGCGCAGCAGCGGCACGATCCACACCGCCACGAAGGCCAGGCCGAGCACGGCGATCAGGTTATTGGTGAGGTAGGTCCAGTTGCTTTCGAAGGACTTGGCGGGGATGGCGATAAAGCTGATCGAGCTGGTATTGGCCGCGTAGAGGCTTACGCCCGCCGCCCAGAACGGAATGCTGCGGCCGCCGACGAAGAAATTCGCCGTGTTGTTGCGCTTCTCGCGCAGATAGAAGTACAGGCCGATGCCGAACATCGCGGCGAGATAGACCAGGATCACCACCCAGTCCAGCCACTTCAGCAGCAGCTTGCCGGATTGCAGCTGCGCGGTGTGGATGGCGTAGCCGGCGCCGTCGCGCTGCGCCCAGGTGAAGCCGTCCTGCGCGGCGGCCATCAATGCGTCGTTCGCCGGTTGTACGCCGGGCAGCGTGGCCCAGGAGCCGGTGATGCTGTGGTACGTCATCGGGCGCGCGCCTTCCGGCGTGCCGACCAGATAGAGCAGATGGGCCTGGCCCAGCGCGCGCGGGGCGGCGGGCAGCAGCGTGCCGGGGATGGTGGTGGCTTCGGTCCAGCCTTTCGTGGCCGACCAGCGCAGCAGTTGCTGTTTGCCGTCGTGCGCAACGGCGACGAACAGGTTGGGGCCTTGCGCGACCAGCGATAGCGGCGGCGAGTGGCCAGGCCATGCGGGAATATCGGTCCACCCTGCGCGGGGATCGGCCGGATTCGCTCGCCATGCGTGCGCCTTGCCAGCGACCGTGCCGGCCACGAACAGCGCATCGGCGGACACGGCGCCGCGCGGATCGGCCAATGCCGCCGGCAGCGCAGGGAGTGCGGTCGCATCGAGGCGATCGTTGCGCAGATGCAATTCCGCCAGCGCCGTGCGCCCCTGCGCCGGCCACACCAGGTAAGCGCGAGCGCCATCCTGGATCAGCGACACATCGTTCGGCGTCGCCGCGGGCCAGGCCACCGTCAGCCAGCGCCTGCCCGCATCGTCGAGCCGCCACGCCTGTCCCTGCCCCACCGCCACGGTCTGCCCATCGATCACCGCCATGCCGACCAGCACCTGCGCGGTCGCCAACGGCGGCAAGTCCGCGGTACGCAAAGGCGTCAGGCTTTCGGCATGCAGCGGCAGCGCGAGCAACAGCCAGGCCAGGCAGAACAGGCACGAACGGAACACGTGGAGCCGGGCCTCTCGATACGGTCGTCGCGGAACGGGTTCCTGCGCCGGGCGCGCCGCCGTCACGGCTTGTGCGCCGCGGCGAGCAAGGCCTGCGCCCGTTTCAGGAACGGCAGGTCGACCATCTTGCCATCGACCATGAAGGCGCCGCGACCCTGGTTGCCCGGTTCGCGCGCGGCTTCGACGATGCGGCGCGCGCTTTCGATCTCCGCTTCGGAGACGGCGAACGCTTCGTTGGCCAGCGCCACCTGGCGCGGATGGATGCAGCTCTTGCCGAGATAGCCGAGCCGGCGTGCCAGCGCGGCTTCGGCACGGTAGCCGTCGCTGTTGGCGACGTCCGCGAAGGCGCCATCGAGTGCGAACACATCCGCCTGCGCGGCGGCCATGCGCATGGCGAAAAGCACGGACTGCACATTGGCCAGATCGTGCCGCTCGATGCCGTACGGCTCGAACATATCCGCCAGGCCCAGCTGCAGCCCCGCCACGCGCGGATGCGCGCCGGCAATCGACGCGGCCCGGGCCAGCGCACGCGGCGTCTCGATGTTCACCAATAGCCGCGTGCGGCGCTGCCAGCTGCGCGCCGCTTCCACCCGCGCGATCATGTCCACCGCCGCGCGCACTTCCTCGGCGGATTCGATCTTGGGCAGGTTGATCAGGGTGACGCCGTCGCCGACCACCGCTTCCACGTCGTCGCTGAAGTACGGCGTGGATGGCGCATTGGTGCGCACGATCATCAGCTTGGGCGATTGCCTTGCCGCCTCGGTGGCAAGGAAGGCCGCGACGGCGGTGCGCGCGGCGCCCTTGAGGTCGGGCGTGACCGAATCCTCGAGGTCGAACGACAGCGCATCGGCCTCGCCGGCCAGCGCCTTGGCGAACAGCTCCGGCCGCCCTCCGGGGACGAACAGCTTGCTACGCATGGAGGATGGGCGGCGAAATCGGCATGCCCGTAGTGTGCGGCAGCGATCCCGCGCGATCGGTACAGCGCGGGCTTGTTCAGACGATAGCGATGCTATCGATTCGCCGCGGTGCGGCATGAGGAGGGTGGACTCGCATTCGCCCCCAAAGCGCCGTCATTCCGGCGCAGGCCGGAATCCAGTGACGACAACGTGGGATTGTCGCAAAAAGCGCCAGTCGGGCTCTTAGCGAAAATCGGGCGATATCGCTACTGGATTCCGGCCTGCGCCGGAATGACGAGCATGGCCGCGGGCGCACCGCACCCGCGGCCCTTCATGTTACGGATCGAACTTCTTCTCGACCCCCAGCTGGATCGACTGGTTGTCGCGCGTGCTGTTGTCCAGCAGGTTCTGGTACTCCAGCCGCATCGACCAGCCCTTCAGCGTCTGCAGCATCACCCCCGCGCCCACCAGGGTGTGGTTGCGGTTGGTGTTGCCCAGCGCCGCCTGGTACAGCGGGCCGCCCAGCAGATCCGCGTAGCGCATCGCCGCGATGCTTGCGCCCTGGAAGTCGTGGCGGAACTCCGCCCGCAGCTGCGGCATCCACACGCCGTAGTCGCGCTTGACCACCCACTGCGCGCGCAGGCCCAGCACGCCGGTGCTGGTCTTCACGGTCTGGCGCTCGTACTGCAGCGCGTAGACGCTGTCGCCGTGCTCGGTGTAGCTGTCGAGCGTGGCGCGGGCGAAGTCGAAGCGGCCGTACGGCGAGATCAGCATGCCGTCCTCGGTGCGGTGCTCGTAGCCCACCGAGAGCGAGGCGAAGTACTGCTTGCCGTCGCGGCTGCCGGTCACCGTGTTGCCGTTGTCGGTGACGTAGCGGCGCGAGTCGAACGACATCTTCTGGTAGCCGATCAGCGCGTCGACATACACCAGCGGCACCGGGCGGTAGCTGCCGTACACCGCCGCGCTGTAGGCGTCGACCGTGCTGCGGCTGTCGTGCTTGCCCACGTCGGAGGAGTCGTGGCCGTAGCCGACGCCCACGCCCGCCGCGAAGTTGTCGCCGAAGGCGCGGTCCGCACCCAGGCTCACGCCCGAGGTGGTGAAGTCGATGCCGTCGCTGCTGCTGCCCGGCAAGGTCTTGCCGAAGTTCACCGCACCGCCGGTCCACACCGACCACGTACCCGGCTGGCCCGCCGCGCCGGAGCGCTGGCCCTGGCCCGGCGTCGGCTCGTCCGGCTGCACCAGGAAGCGGCGGCCCCAATCTTCACGACCCCAGTCGTCGTCGCGGCCGTGCAGGCCCGCCATCGGGTCGCGGTTCTGCCGTGCGCTGGCCGAGCTGAAGCTGATGCCGTTGCTGAAGCCGCCGCCGCCGGCGCCGGTGTGCAGGGTTTCCAGGCGGCGCTGGAAGTTGTCGATCTGGCCCACCGCCAGGCGGCGTGCGGAATCGGCCTGCGCCTGCAGGATGCCCAGCACTTCGGCGTCCTTCGACGGATCGCTGCGGCCGGTCACGGTGATGTTCACCGTCGCCGTGGCGGAAGTGGCGTAGGCATTGCTCAGCGTGTAGCTGACCTGCGCCTGGCCGCTGTAGCTGTTGGCCGCGGTGAATTCCAGCGTATAGCCCGAGGTGCCGCTGTTGTGGATGTGCGCGTTGCCCGCCGCGGCCGGCGACACCGAGATCAGCGTGGCGCCGGTGAACGGACCGCCGTGCGCCGCCGTGGTCAGGTCCACCTGCACCGTGCGGCCGGCCACCACGTTGGCGGTCAGCGCCGCCGGCAGCGGGATCGGATTCACGGTGACGGTGATGTGCGCCGGCGTGGAGGTGCCGAACGGGTTGGACAGCGTGTAGTCCATGCCCACCGCGCCCGAGGCGTCCTGCGGCGCCGTGTACACGATGTCGGTGCCGCTCACCGCCGCCGTGCCCTTGGCGGGCGGCGTGGTGATGGCCACGCCGGTGAACGGCGAGCCGGTGGCGCCGGCGGTGGCGTGGATGGTGACCGACTGGCCGGCCAGCACGGTGCCGCTCTGCGCCGCCGCGACCGGCACGGCCAGCGGCGTCACGGTTACGGTCACCGTGGCGGGCGCCGAGGTGCCGCCGGGGCCGCTGGCCGTGTAGGTGAAGGTGTCGGTGCCGAAGAAGTTCGTCGCCGGCGTGTACACCGCATTGAGGCCGCTCACCGTCGCCGCGCCGTGCGCCGGAGCCTGTGCCACCGCGATGCTGGTGATCGGGCCGGTGTCGTTGGCGGTGACGTTGATGGTGACGGGCGCGTTCGCCGGCGTGCTGGCGGTGTCGTTCACCGCCACCGGCACGGGCTGGTTGATGCCCACCGTATAGGCCTGGCTGCCGGTGAAGCCGTTGGTGTCGGTGGCCGTCACGGTGAAGCTGTAGTTGCCCGCCGCGGTCGGCGTGCCGCTGATCGCGCCCGCGCTGCTCAGCGCGATGCCGGGCGGCAGCGCACCCGCCGTGAGGCTGTAGGTGAAGCTGCCGCTGCCGCCGCTGGCGCTCACCGTCTGGCTGTAGGCCACGCCCACCTGGCCGCCCGGCAAGGTGGTGCGGGTGAAGGTGATGGCCGGCGCGTTCACCGTCACCGTATAGGCCTGGCTGCCGCTGAAGCCGAAGCCGTCGGTCGCCTTGACAGTGAAGCTGTAGGGACCGGCGGTGGTCGGCGTGCCGCTGATGACGCCGGCGCTGCTCAGCGCGATGCCTGGCGGCAGCGCGCCGGAGAGCAGGCTGAAGGTGTAGCCGCCGTTGCCGCCGCTCGCGGTCAGCGGCTGGTTGTACGCGACGCTGCCGGTGAACGCCGCCAGCGTGGTCGGCGTGATGGCGATCGTCGGCGCATTCACCGTGACGGTATAGGCCTGGCTGCCGCTGAAACCGAAGCCGTCGGTGGCCTTGACGGTGAAGTTGTAGGAGCCCGGCGTGGTCGGCGTACCCGACACGATGCCGGCGCTGCTCAGCGCAATGCCGGCCGGCAGCGCACCCGCCGTGAGGCTGAAGGTGTAGCCGCCGTTGCCGCCGCTGGCCGTGATCGTCTGGCTGTAGGCGACGCCGCCCGAACCCGCCGGCAGCGTGGCCGGGGTGAGCGTGATGGCCGGCGCGTTCACCGTGAAGGTGTAGGCCTGGCTGCCGGTGAAGCCGTGGCCATCGGTGGCGGTGACGGTGAAGTTGTAGGTGCCGGCCGTGGTCGGCGTGCCGGACAGCACGCCGCCGCTGGTCAAGCCGATGCCCGGCGGCAGCGCGCCGGCCGAGAGGCTGTAGGTATAGGTGCCGTTGCCACCGCTCGCGGTGATCGTCTGGTTGTAGGCGACACCGCCGGTGCCCGCCGGCAGCGTGGACGGCGCCAGGACGACCGTCGGCGCGGCCAGCACCAGCGCCACCGGCTGGGTCGCCGTGAACGGCGCGCCGGTGCCGGTGCTGCTGTCGGTCGCCCGCACGGTGAAGTTGAAGGTGCCGGCGACCGTCGGCGTGCCGGACAGCACGCCGCTCGACGAGAGCGACAGGCCCGCCGGCAAGGTGCCCACGCTGAGCGCGTAGGTGTACGTCGGCGTGCCGCCGCTGGCGGTGAAGGTGTGGCTGTAGGCCACTTCCGCCGTGCCGCTGGCCGGCGCGGCGGAGGTGAACACCACCGTGCCCGCGCCCACCGTGCCGCTATAGGCCTGGCTGCCGGTGAAGCCGCCGCTGTCGGTGGCGGTGATGGTGAAGCTGTAGGCGCCCGCCGCGGTCACCGTGCCGCTGAGCACGCCCGAGCTGCCGTCCAGGCTGAGGCCTGCCGGCAGCACGCCGGAGCCCACGCTGTAGGTGAACGTGGCCGGATGGCCTTCGGAGGCGGTGATCGCCTGGCTGTAGGCCACGCCCACCGACGGTGCCGGCAGGCTGCCCGGCGACAGCGTGATGGTCGGCGCGACGATGGCCAGCGTGTAGCTGCCCGACACGTGGAACGGTGCGCTGGTGCCGGTGGAGCTGTCGGTCGCCTGCACCGTGAAGTTGAAGTTGCCGGCCGCGGTCGGCGTGCCGGACAGCGTGCCGGTGGACGACAGCGTCACGCCCGGCGGCAGTGCGCCCGAAGTGATTGCATAGGTGTAGGGCGAGGTGCCGTTGGCGGCGGTGAAGCTGCCGCTCACCGCCACGCCGGCCGTGCCGTTGATGGTGGTGCCGGTGCTGGGCGTCAGCGTCAGCGTCGGCGCGTTCACCGTCAGGGTGTAGGCGCTGCTGCCGGTGTACGGACCGGTGCCGGTGCTGCTGTCGGTCGCCGTGATGGTCAGGTTGTAGGCGCCGGCACCGGTAGGCGTGCCGGTGATCGCACCGCTGCTGCTCAGGCTCAGGCCCGGCGGCAGCGAACCCGCGGTCACCGCATAGGTGTACGCGCTGGTGCCGCCGGAGGCCGTGACGTTCTGCGAGTACGAGCCCGCCACCGTCGCGTTGGGCAGCGAAGCCGGCGCAAGGGTGATGCTCGGCGCGTTCACGGTAAGCGTCAGCGCACCGCTGGTGGCGCTGAACGGACCGGTGCCGGTGCTGCTGTCGGTGGCGGTCACGGTGAAGTTGAACGTACCGCCCGCGGTCGGCGTACCCGACAGCGTGCCGTTGCTGGCCAGCGTGATGCCCGCCGGCAAGCTGCCGGAGGCGATGGTGTAGGTAAACGGCGCCGTGCCGCCGGTGGCGCTGGCGAGCGAGCGGCTGTAGGCGGTGCCCACCGTGGCCGGCAGCGGACTGGTCGGCGCGTAGCTGATGGTGGGCGCGGCGATGGTCAGCGTCAGCGTGCCGCTGGTGGCGCTGAACGGGCCGGTGCCGGTGCTGCTGTCGGTGGCTTTCACCGTGAAGTTGAACGTGCCGTTCGCGGTGGGCGTGCCGGACAGCGTGCCGTTGCTGGCCAGCGTGATGCCGGCCGGGAGCGCGCCGGAAGCGATGGTGTAGCTGTACGGCGTGGCGCCGCCGCTGGCGCCGGCGAGCGACTGGCTGTACGCGGTGCCGACCGTGCCGGCCGCGGGGCTGGACGGCGTGTAGGTGATGGTGGGGGGCGAGACGGTGATCGTCGCGGTGGCGGGTGCGGAGGTGCCGCTCGCATTGGTTGCCGTGTACGTGAAGCTGTCGGGACCGGCGTAGCCGGGCGTTGGCGTATACGTGATCGACGTACCGCTCGCGGTGGCCGTGCCGTGTGCGGCTTGCGTGCCGACGGCGACGGAAGCCGGCGCGCCGCCGGTGATATTGAGGGTGATCGGGTTGTTGGTGCTGTTGTAGGCGACGGTGGCGCTGACCGGGTTGGCGACGGGGGGCGGCAGGGTCTGGACAGTGACATTAAAAATAGTGGCGGAGAAGAATCCGCCCGTGTCGGTCACTCTTACGGTGAAGCTCTTCGCACCCGCCGTCGTAGGCGTACCGCTGATTGTTCCGTTGCTCGCAAGCACCAGGCCGGTCGGCAGCGTAGTGGAGCCGTCGAGCGTGTAAGTGTAAGGCGCCGTGCCACCGGTCGCCGTAAGCGTGAAGCTGTAGGGTGTGTTGATGATCGGATTGCTTGGCGTATTCGTGATGTGCACGTTCGGCGCCGCGATCGTGACCGTATAACTTTGAATGCCGGTCACGCTGGCGCTATCGGTCGCAGTGACGGTAAACGAGTAAGTGTTGTCCGTCGTCGGCGTGCCTGAAATCACACCGGCCGTACTAAGGCTTAGCCCGGGCGGCAGCGTGCCGCTGGTAACCGCATAGGTATACGGCGCAGTGCCGCCGGAGGCGCTCAAGGTGGTGGAGCTGTAGGTGACAGCCACGGTGCCCGAGGGCAGCGTCGTCGGCGTAATGTTGATAGGCGAAGTGTGCGGCGCAATGTTCAACGTCACGGTAATGGCGGGATCCGTGCCGCCGAGACCGTCGTCGAACTTGAAGGAGTCCGTCGTGGCTCCATCGCCGTTATTGACATAAGTGATCTTGCGAAGGCTGTAGTCGGTGGTCTGCGCCGAACCGTGACTGGCCGGAACCGTGACATCACCGATCACATTGAAGGAAGAGCCGCTGCAGCTTACGGGCACGTCGATGACGATGGTGCCGCCTGAGGGTACCGGTGACCCGACGCTCGCATTGGGCGGCGTGAAGTCCGGGCAGCTTGCGTAGGACATGCCGGGCAAGGCCAGCATGACGCACAGCAATAAAAATGCAGTCCAGCGGCCGAATAAATGACGGCCGAGCCCATGGCGCATCGCATCGCGATGCTTCGACTCCGTATGCCACATGACTTGTCCCCTGCTTGCCCGTCTTCCCAACGGGCGGGCACCTGGCGGCGCCAATGTGAAAGCTGCCGTGGCTCGTGAACGAGCAGCCGCGGTACCGGACCCCCTCCGCCGGACAGCTGTCAGCCTTGCCTGGCGGTCCTGCACCTTCCCCTAAGTGCCTACCCTCCTTGGGCAAGCAACGCAATATTGTGACCTTGCGCACGAAGTGCTTGTCAAGATGCCGGCCGCGCGCGAAAGTTAAGCGATCCGGCCAGGGGCTCTTTTCGCCGGCACAACCAAGGGGGAAAACTCATGTCACAACCCTTTCTCGGGCAGGTCATGCCCGTGGCGTTCAATTTCGCGCCCAAGGGATTCGCTTTCTGCAATGGACAGCTGCTGCCGATCGCGCAGAACCAGGCATTGTTCTCGCTGCTAGGTACGTACTACGGCGGCAACGGCACCACGAATTTCCAGCTGCCCGATCTGCGCAGCCGCACGCCGGTAGGCTCCAACAGTGGTGCGGACATCGGCCAGATCGGCGGCGTCGAGAACGTCACGCTGCTGACCGCCAATCTGCCGTCGCATAACCATGGCTTCAATGCCAATACGGCTGCCGCCACCGCAGTCGATCCCAGCAAGGGGCTCTTTGGCAATACCGGTTCCGAGCAGATTTACGGCGCCAACACCGGTACGCAGATCGCGCTCAATGTGCTCGACAACGCGGGCCAGACGCTCCCGCACTCCAATCTGCAGCCATACCTGGTGCTGAATTTCTGCATCGCGCTCAATGGCATCTATCCCTCGCGCAGCTGACCGGAGCCCCCGCCATGTCTCAACCATATGTTGGCGAAGTCCGCCTGTTTCCCTACAACTTCGCGCCGAACGGCTGGTTCGATTGCGATGGCAGCCTGCTTCCCATCTCTGAGTACGAAGTGCTGTACACCTTGCTCGGCACCACTTATGGCGGTGACGGCGTGACCACGTTCGGCCTGCCCAACCTCTGCGGGCGCGTGCCGATTCATCAAGGCACCGGACTTGGCATGGGTACGTACGTGCTGGGCCAGCTGGCCGGTACCGAGTCGGTCACGCTGCTGCCCAACCAGATGCCGGCACATACCCATGCTTACTATGCCGTGAGTTCGGCCGGCGGTGCCGCCGCGCCAGCCGCTACGTTGCAGCTCGGCGCGGTCAGCGGTGATGTGCTTTATACGACCAGCACTGCAAGCATCCCCAGTGTTCCCATGGCAACTTCCGCCGTCGGCTCCATGGGCAACAGCCAGCCGCACGAGAACACCATGCCGTCGCTGGTCGCGCGCTTCTGCATCGCCTGGGCCGGCGTCTTCCCCTCCCAGGGTTGATGCTCATCGATAGATTACAAGGACCAACATCATGAGCGATCCCTTCATTGGCGAGATCCAGATCTACGCTTTTAATTTCGCCCCCTACAACTGGGCCATGTGCCAAGGGCAATTGATGCCGATCCAGCAGAACACGGCATTGTTCTCGCTGCTGGGCGTTACATTCGGCGGCAATGGCACCTCCAACTACCAATTGCCGAACTACGTTGGCAACGCCGCGTGCGGCCAGGGTGCCGGTCCCGGACTGACGCCGCGCGTCATGGGCGAAACGTTCGGCTCGGATAGCGTCACGCTGCTGACCAATGAGATGCCGGCGCACAACCACAACGCTCGCATCTATAACCAGACCGACGCCACCAAGCGCACCGGTACACCCGTAACCGGCGCGGCCATCATCCCGCTGCAGAAGCCGGGCATGAAGACATTCACCGCAGACCCATCTTTCAACACCACCTTCCCGCCAGCGACGATCGGTGTCGCGGGCGGCAGCACGGCACACGAAAACCAGCAGCCCTACCTCACGCTGAATTTCTGCATCTGCCTGTCGGGTGTCTTCCCGCAGCGTCCGTGAGCACGGCCCATGCACTGACCTTTCCCCCGTTGCGGGCAGCCTGGCTGCCCGCAACGGGGAAAGACCTCCCGCCCGGCCTTAGCTGGCGCGAAGCGCAAAACACGGACCTGCCCTTCTTCCGCAAGCTCTACGCCGACGTGCGCGCCGACGAACTCGCGCTCACCCCCTGGCCCGACGCGGTGCGCCAGGCCTTTCTCGACAGCCAGTTCACCCTGCAGCACCAGCACTACACCGCGCACTACCAGCCGTCGGATTACCTGGTGATCGAAGACACCGGCACGCCGATTGGCCGCCTGTACCTGCACCACGACGGGCGGGAGGCCAATGTCATCGACATCGCCCTGCTCTCGGCCACGCGTGGCCGCGGCTTCGGTTCGTCATTGCTGAAGCTGGTGCAGCAGACCGCGCATCGCGACGGCCTGGCCAGCGTGATGCTGCACGTCGAACACCGCAATACCGGCGCGCGCCGGCTCTACGAACGCATGGGTTTCGCCGTGGAGGAAGACATCGGCAGCCACCTGCGCATGCGCTGGATGGCCGCCGCGGTGGCGCTCAGTTGAACAGCGCCTGGTAGATGAAACCGGTCTGGTCGCGCGCGACCGGCACCAGGAAGATGCCGAACTCGCCGATGCTGGCGTGCTTCATCTGGTAGATCTTCTGCGGGAACACGATCGCCGCCTCGTGGCGGAACAGCAGCGAGAACGGCGAGCGCACCATGCCCTGGTACTGCTGCACCGGCAGCGGCCGGGCCTCCACCAAGGCAAACGGTGCGTTGCCGTCGTGATCCAGGGCGACCGTGAAGGTCTCGCCCACATGTCCCGCGAAATGTTCCAGAGCAAAGAATTGCATCGCGCCGCCCCCTTACGCCGCCGATGGAATGGGCGCCGAGTGTCGCACAGAAGCGGCGGCGAATCGCGTGTCGGCAGCGCCGTTACTGCATGTGCACGAGCCCGCTGCCGATGCCCTGGCACAGGCGCAGCGAAAGCTTGCGACCGCGATCGAGCAGGCGGCGCATGGCCTCGCCGCTGCCTGCGGGTGCGGCGTCCGGATGTTCGGCGGCCTCCTCCGTGACCAGGCGCTGCGCCAGTTGCGGATCGGCGACGTAGCCATGCAGGAACAGCAGCGCGGTCCACAGCGAAGGCTTGGATGATGCCGGGTCCATGGAAGTCTCCGCTCAGTCGTGTGTCGCACCGCTCAAGGCGGTGGCTTGCATGGAAGGGCGCGACGAGAACCGCTCGTACCACGCGGCGAGGCGCGGGCGGCCGGCGCGGAAATCGTAGACCTCGCGGAATTCGATCCAGCTCAGCGCGGTGGCGAGCGCGATCGTGCCGAGGTCGACGGCGCCCTCATCGATCTCACGTTCCAGGTAATCGCAAGTCGCCGCGATCTTCCCGCGATACGCATCGACCAGCACCGGCCAGCGCAGCGCCTCCGGCCTGCGCTCGATATCCCAGCGTGCCGCAATACCCGCATCGGCGATACCTTGCGCCAAAGCCTGCATGCGCAGCACGCCATAGCGCGCGGCAGTCTGCATGGGAATCAGCTTCGGCCCACCGTGCAGACCATCGAGGTATTCGCAGATCACGCCGGAGTCGAACAGAACCTCACCATCGTCAAGCAGCAGCACGGGCACCTTGCCCAGCGGATTGACCGCATACACCGCTTCGTTGCGCCGCGTGGGGCTGGTTTCGTGATGGATCACGTCGAGCTGGCCTGCTAACCCGGTTTCGTGCGCGGCGACGAGCACCTTGCGGGCATAAGGCGAGTGAGTCTGATAGAGGAGTTTCATGGGTCAGTCCGCGAGCAGCTTTTCGCGCAGCGAGGGATGGATGTTCCTGCCGCACAGCACGGTGGCGGCAAGGCGGCCGGCGTAGCGCGCCGGTTCGGCGAGGATGGCCGCCACGCCGGCGGCGCCGGCCGGTTCGACGACCAGATGCAGGTGGCGATGGAGCAGGCGCATCGCACTCATCAGCTGCGCTTCGTCCACGGCCACGATGCGGTCGCAGCAGCGCCGCAGCTGCGGCAGGCGCGAGGCGATCGGCACGCGTACCGCGATGCCGTCGGCGATGGTGTCGGCGCGTGCGGTTTCGATCGCGCGCTCCGCTTCCAGCGACAGTTTCATCGATGGCGCACCGGCGGCGACTACCGCCACGATCTCGGCGGACGGCGAGCGCGCGCGCAGCACCGAGCCGATGCCTTCGAGCAGCGCGCCATTGCCCAGCGGCACCAGCACCACCTCCGGCGCGGCGTCGGCGAGCAACTCCGTGGCGATGGTGCCGGCGCCCTGTGCGATCGCCGGCTCCGCGCCGTCTTCGACAAAGCGCAAGCCTTGCTCTTGCGCGTAGTGGCGCGCCGCTGCTTTCGCGGCATCGAAGTCCGCACCGGCTAGTCGCACATCCGCTCCCAGTGCACGCATCGCATCGAGCTTCGCGGGGTTGGCGGTTGCCGCGGCGAACACCGTGCAGGCGTGGCCTCGCCGCGTCGCCGCGCGCGCCAGCCCTTGCCCGAAGTTGCCGGCCGAGGCGGACACGATGGCTTCGCCGGGATGCAGGGCGGTAGCGGCGAACCATTCGGTGCCGCGCCCCTTGAACGAGCCGATCGGATTGCCGGTTTCGTCCTTGGCGATCAGGCGGCAGCCCAGCGCGGCGTCGAGTGCGGGGCTGCGGCGTACTGGCGTGCGCAGGAATACGGGATCGATCGATGACGGGGCGGCGACGATGCCGTCCAGATCCAGCGGGGTGTTCATGCGGTGCGCTCGCTACGGTGGCGAAGGCCGACCATGCTAGGGTGGCGCCGCGCGGCGGGGCCGCGTCCGCCCCAGAACCGGCGGGTTTTCTCCCCGATCTTCCGAGAGACCACGCGGCCATGCCCACCGCCCTGGATAAATTCGACCGCCGCATCCTGTCCATCCTGCAGCTCGATGCGCGGCGCTCCGCCGAACTGATCGGCGCGGAGATCGGCCTGTCCGCCTCCGCCGTGCAGCGGCGCATCGCGCGGCTGCGCGAGGAAGGCGTGATCCTGGCCGAGGTGGCCATCGTCGATCCGAAACGCGCGGGGCGTCCGCTCACCCTGATCGTGGACGTGGAAGTGGAGCGCGAACGCCCCGAACTGCTGGCCAGCCTGAAGCAATGGATCGCGGCCGAACCGGCGGTGCAGGAAGCCTGGTACGTCACCGGCGAAGGCGACTACGTGCTGGTGGTCAGCGCGCGCGACGTGGAGGACTACGACGCGCTGATGCAGAAGCTGGTGGCGGACAACGCCAACGTGCGGCGCTTCCAGACGCGCGTGGCGCTGGGCACCTTGAAGCGCGGCGTTCTGGTGCCGATCGAAGAACCACCAATGTAGGTTGGGGTGAGCCGCAGGCGAACCCCAACATCGCAACTTCCAAACGCACCGCATTGTTGGGGTTCGCCTGCGGCTCACCCCAACCTACGCGTCGCCGGCCGTATCCCGATGGCACAACGCCGCGAACACCAGTACGGGCGGCAGCGCGAAACACCACATGCCGGCATAGCGATACAGCAGCGCTGCCGCCGCGCAGCCCGCCGCAAAGGTAAGCACCGCACCGCCCATGCTCGCCATGCGCGTGCGCGCGGCGGCGCGCTGCTCCTGCGGCACGCCGTGCAGCAGGTCGGCCACGTCCAGCATCAGCTGCGTGGTGGTGCCGGTCATCATGGTGGTGGGCGGCGCCTTGCCCAGGTGCACGCGCTGCACCGCGTTCTGCACCGCCATGCCGGCCACCAGCACCAGGCCGGCGAACATCGCCGCCGGCGCATCGCCCTGCTCGAAACGCCCGTGCCAGATCGCCACGCCGCCACCCAGCACCAGCAGCACCAGCTGGATCGCCAGCAAGGTGCGGAACACCGGCCGGCCCGCAGCCACCAGCCGATAGCGCAGCAGCCGCGCGAGAATCACCGCCACGCAGAACGTCGGCAGCGCCAGCAGCTTGGTGACGATGCCCGTCGCGCCCATCACCAGCGCCGCACCGATGGTGACGAAGTTGCCGGTGACGTGCGCGGTGAACAGGCCATGCATGGCCAGGAAGCCGGCAGTGTCGGTATAGCCGGCGGCGAAGCTCAGCAAGGTGGGGACGGTAAGTTTCATGGGATTCCCGGATATTGGCCTACCAGGTGAACTTGAGCTCGGCGCCAAGATAATCGCTGTCCCGGCCGCCCGCGCGGCGAAGCGCATCGCTGACCTCGAAGCGCACCAGCTCCAGCGCCGTCGCCACGTGCCGGTTGACGGCGTAATCGGCGCGCAGCTGGCCGTACGTGCCCGTGCGCCGGCCGCCACGGCCGGCAGTATTCGGCACCGCCACGTTCGGCTGCGCGTACACCGCATCGCCGGTGGTCTGGCGCCATTGCAGGCCGATAGCGGCGGTGAGCGCCAGGCCGGTCATGGGCTTTACGGTGAGCGACGGCTTCAGGTGGATGAAATTGGCATAGCCGGTATACCCGGCCAAGGTGACGTAATAGCCATTGGGAAACAGCGGATGGAAGGTGCCCAGCGTGCCGTCGCCGCGATGCCGGTCGCCGGAGGCGGCATCCAGCTGCAGGCCGAAGCGCGGCATCCACGGCAGCGCGGTGAAGGTATAGCCGCCGCGCGTGCCGACGGCCCAGGCGCGGATATCTTTGCCGCCCACCGAACCGCGCTGCGCCATCGCTTCCAGATCCCAGTCCAGGCCGTTGGCATTGCCGGCGTAGCGCGTGTCGAACACCTGGCGCGATTCGCGCCCGGCCGCATCGATAAAGCGCGCGTTGTCGCGCCGGTACAGCGCCGCATAGGCGGACAGCTCGTGCTTGCCGTCGATCAGCCGCTCCACGCGCAGCAGGTGAAAGCGCACGTGCCGGTTGGACGTATCGTCGAAATGGCGGTCGTCCTTGTACTGCACCGGCTGGCTGAGCAGGCCGATCAAGCGCCAGCGCCCCGTTTC
Organism: Dyella sp. SG562; assembly: GCF_011759495.1. Lineage (NCBI taxonomy): Bacteria > Pseudomonadati > Pseudomonadota > Gammaproteobacteria > Lysobacterales > Rhodanobacteraceae > Dyella > Dyella sp. SG562. The sequence continues at coordinate 291,144 of NZ_JAAOYS010000002.1, read as the reverse complement.
CCAATCCGCCCACACCGCATCGAAGGCCTGCCGCACGTTCGGTCCGTCGCGCAGCGAGACGAAGCGCTGCAGGTCGAAGGCGAACTCCTGCCGGCCGGCGCGCGCCTTGAACGTGCCCGTGCCGAAGGCATGCACGTAGGCGATAAAGGCCAGGCGCAGATCGAGCGGGTTGCGGTCGGTGGGCGTGGGGTTGCGCTTGCCGTAGGCGTGCGCGTCTTCCAGTTGCACGAAGGCCTGCCAGTGGCTGCCGAGGCGCAGGTCGGCATGGACCTGCGCACGCTGGATCACATAGCCGTCGGCCCGCGCGCCGCCGGCACCGAAACCGGCCGCGTCATTGCGCTCGAAACGCTCGCGCAGGTTGGCGCCCAGCGAGAGATAGCTGGCCGGGCCGCCGCCATCCAGCGCGATGTACTTCAGCGCATCGCCCGGCTCGGTACGCAGCGCCGGATCGGCCAGCGGCGACCAGTCTTCCTGCCAGCGGTTGGAGGCGAAGGCCGGCCGCGCGGCCTCCTGCGCGGCGGCCGCGCCGGCGCCTGCGAGCAGCGCAATCGCCAGCAGCCGCCGCGGCATGCTCAACCGCCCTTGGCCGCAGCGTGGATCTCGGCGATATAGCCGCCGGGGAACGACACCATCGCGATGCGGCGCCCATCGGCTTCGTACGGCTCGACCAGCACCTTGGCGCCGCTCGCCGTGGCCTTGGCCAGCGTCGCGGCAAGATCGGCCACTTCGTAGCCGCTCATCTCGCGGCCATAAGGCCAGGGCAGCAGACCATCGGTGACCTGCACGGACATCTTGCCGAAGTCCGATTCGACGCGGATGCGGCGGAAACGATCGCTGGCGCGGCCGATCTCCACGCCCGGCGCCTGCTTGTCGTCGGACACCACCTTGCCGTGCGAGAACGCCAGGAAGGCGTGGACGAAAGCATCGGCGCGATCCGGCGACACGTACACGCGATTCTCCGGCACGGTGCCGAACGCTTTGTAGTTCGGCGCGGTGGTGTGCCAGTACAGCTGCATGTTCACGCCGCCGGGCCACTGGATCACGGCGTCGCGGCCGATCGGATCGGGAAACGGCGCCACCAGCACGTCGGCGCCGGCGGCGCGCGCGGCGCGGATCGCCACGTCCATGTCCTTCACCAGATAACCCGTGCGCTCGGCGCCGAACGGATACGGGATCGGCGTGCGGAAGCCGAACAGCGACACCGTGCCGGCCGGCGTCTGCAGCAGCTGCGAGCTGGTCTGGCTGGGCGTGGGCGTCACCTGCACCACTACCTGCTTGGTGCTCTGCCCGCCGAAGGTGGCGGTGAAGCTCTGCACGAAGCGGTCGACGTCGGCCGGATCGACATAGACATGAGTGGTGTCGTACTGCGGGGCTACCGCCACGTGCGGCAACGCGGATTCGCGCGCCCCCGCCGACGCGACCAGAAGGCTCAATGACAGGGCGAAGATAGATAGGACAGAAGCCTTGCGCATGGGAAAAACTCCTTGGATCTTGATGATGCGACGGGTCTTGATGATGCGATCAACGTGCGGCGCGGCGTCCGCGCCAGTCGTGCCAGGCCACCAGCAGGAAGCCGCCGGCGAGACCTAGGTGTTCGAATAACGTATTGGCCGCCGGCAGGCGCTGCGCGAGCGGCAGTTCCCAGAAACGTACGGCGAGAAAAGTGGCGCCCAGGGTGAACACCGCCAGCGCCAGTGCGCCGGCCCAGCGCAGCACCCCGCTGAGGATGGCCAGCGAGGCGCCCAGCTCCAGTGCGATCACCAGCACCGCGAATACGGCCGGCGGCGCCAGGCCGAAGTGCGCCATCTCGGCGATGGCGCCGGGGAAATCCAGCGCCTTGTCGATGCCGCCTTGCAGATAGGCGGCGCACAGCAGCAACAGCGCGATCCAGTGCGCCGCTTTCCAGGCGGTCGAGGGCGCCGCGTTCATAGCGCCCAGCACGCGCAACCCAGCGCGCCCCAGAAGGATTTCAGGTCGGCGATCGGCAGGCGGCTGGACCAGGCGGTGGCGTGGTCGTGGCCGTGGATGCCGCAGGCATGCGAGCAGGCGCAGGCCGCGGGCGCCGCTGCGGGCGCCGGCTGCTTCGCCGCCCATGCACCGTAGCCACCGTAGCGGTTCACCGGCGACCAATCCGGCATCGCCGCCGGAATCGGCGCTTCGTCCAGATCGGCGAAGCGGCCCGCGCCGTACACGATCTTGCCGCCCACCATGGTCAGCTCCGAGGTGATGCCGGCGATCTCGCTTTCCGCGCAGGCGAAGAAATCGCGGTCCGGCACGATCAGGTCGGCCAGCTGCCCGGCGGCGATATGCCCCTTCTTGCCTTCCTCGTTGGAGAACCAGGTGACGTATTCGGTCCACATGCGCAGCGCCGTCTCGCGGTCCAGGCAGTTGCGCTGCGGATACAGGCGCAGGCCGCCGACGGTGCGGCCGGTGATCAGCCAGGCCAGCGACACCCACGGGTTGTACGAGGCCACGCGGGTGGCATCGGTGCCGGCGGAAACCCGCGCGCCCTTCTCCAGCATGCGCGCCACCGGCGGCGTGGCCTCGGCCGCGCCGGGGCCGTAGCGCTCGACGAAGTATTCGCCCTGGTAAGCCATGCGGTGCTGCACGGCGATACCGCCGCCCAGCGCCGCGATGCGGTCGATCGACTGGTCGGAAATGGTTTCGGCGTGATCGAAGAACCAGTTCAGGCCTTGCAGCGGAATGTCCTGGTTCACCCGCTCGAACACGTCCAGCGCGCGGCTGATGGTCTCGTCGTAGGTGGCGTGCATGCGCCATGGCCAGCGGTTCTCGGCCAGGATGCGCACCACCCCTTCCAGGTCGCCTTCCATTTCCGGCGGCAGGTCCGGGCGCGGCTGGCGGAAGTCCTCGAAATCCGCGGCGGAGAACACCAGCATTTCGCCGGCGCCGTTGTGGCGGAAGTAATCGTCGCCTTGCTTGTACTTGGAGGTCTTCGTCCAGTTCAGAAAGTCTTCTTTCTCCGCCTTGGGCTTCTGCGTGAACAGGTTGTAGGCCAGGCGGATGGTGAGCTGGCCGTCGTCCGCCAGCTGCTGGATCACCGCGTAGTCGTCGGGATAGTTCTGCGCACCGCCGCCGGCATCGATGGCGCCGGTGACGCCCAGGCGGTTCAGCTCGCGCATGAAATGGCGGGTGGAATTGAGCTGGTAGTCGAACGGCAGCCTGGGACTCTTGCCGAGCGTGGCATAGAGAATCGCGGCATTGGGCTTGGCCAGCAGCAGGCCGGTGGGGTTGCCGTCGCGGTCGCGCACGATCTGGCCGCCCGGCGGCTCCGGCGTGTCGCGGGTGTAGCCCACGGCGCGCAGCGCGGCGGCGTTGAGCAGGGCGCGGTCGTACAGATGCAGCAGGAACACCGGTGTGTCGGGCGCCACCGCGTTGAGTTCGTCGATGGTGGGCAGGCGCTTCTCGGCGAACTGGTGTTCGGTGAAGCCGCCGACCACACGCACCCACTGCGGCGGCGGCGTGATGGCGACTTGCGCTTTCAGCATCGCCATCGCATCGGCCAGCGAACGCACGCCGTCCCAGCGCAGTTCCAGGTTGTAGTTCAGGCCGCCGCGGATGATGTGCAGATGGTTGTCGATCAGCCCGGGCAGCACGCGGCGGCCATGCAGGTCGATCACGCGGGTGGCCGGGCCGGCCAGCGCCATCACCTCGGCGTCGCCGCCGACCGCGACGAAGCGGCCGTCGGCGATCGCCACCGCGCTGGCGGTGGGACGCGCGCGGTCCAGCGTGGTGATCAGGCCGTGGTGCAGGATCAGGTCGGGCGTGCTGGCCGGCGCGTTCATGCTTTGCGCTCCGCGGCGGTGGTATCGCGCCTGGTATGCGGGCCCTGCGGCAGCTGGCCGAACACGTGCGGACTCACCTGGCCGCGCAGCCAGGTGGTCTGCGCGCTGTCGCGATGCAGGAGCTGCTTGACCAGGGGCGGAATCTGCTCGCCCACCAGGATGCCGAGCAGGCCGACCAGGGCGATCACCGGCGGCGCCGGCGAGCGCACCTTGAGCAGGGCGTAGACGACGCCCACCAGCAGGCCGGCGGCGAGGGAAAGGATGTAGGGCTTCATCGGTGCTTCCTCGGTGTGAGGGTTTATTGCCCCTCTCCCTCCGGGAGAGGGGTTGGGGTGAGGGTGCGGGCGGAGCACGAGAGTGATGTGCACCGCTCCGGTCGTACCCTCATCCGGCTGCCGCCACCTTCCTCGCTCCTCAGAGCCGCGCACATCCATGTGCGCTCCCCGCGTGCCCCCGGAGGGGGAAGGGTTCCAACTTGAAGACTGAGTAGGCTCAGCCCTCGTGCGCGCCGAACATGGTCTTGGCGTAAGTCACGCCCAGGCCATACGCGCCGCCGTTGCTCCTGGCGATGCCGGTGGTGCTTTCGTAGGTCTCGCCGCGCGCCCAGTCGCGCTGCAGCTCCAGCAGGTATTGCAGCGAAGTCATCGGGCGGGCGCCGGCCTGCACCATGCGGTCCATCGCGCGGTCGTGCGCTTCGGCCGACACGTCGCCGCAGGCATCGGCGATCACGTACACCTCGAAGCCCTGGTCGAGCGCGGACAGCGCGGGGCCGACGATGCACACGGACGTCCACAGCCCGGCCAGCACGATGCGGCCCTTGCCGATCTCGTTGACCCGGGCAATCACCGCGGCGTCTTCCCAGGTGTTCATCGAGGTGCGGTCGAGCAGGGCCTGTCCCGGGAAGGGTTCGGTCACTTCGCTGAACATCGGGCCGGAAAAGCTCTTCTCCGCCACCGTGGTGAGGATGGTCGGCACCTTGAAGCTGGCCGCCGCCTTGGCCACCAGGCCGGCGTTGTTGCGCAGATTCACCGCATCGATGGAATGGGTGGCGAAGGACATCTGCGACTGGAAGTCGATCATGATCAAGGTGTGATCCGCAGGCGTCAGCAGCAGCTTGCCGGGGGTGGGCGTGGCGATGATGGACATCGAAGGATTCCTTGCGGCGAAATGAAAAAATGTCGTTTCAGATGCGAATAAATCGATGATCGGCGATCAGCGATTTATTCCGTGCATCAACAGTATCTGCGCTCTCTTTCGGCGCAAAAAGCGGAAAGCTTGCCGCTCTAGCATCGATAAATTCGAATGCCGCGCGGCAAGCCGTCCGCCGGCCACGCCGCATCAGCTCTTGATAAAGGCCAGCAGGTCGCTGTTGAGCTGGTCCTGGTGGGTGACGGCCAGGCCGTGCGGCGCACCCGGGTAGACCTTGAGCGTGGCGTGCTTCACCAGCTTGGCGGTGAGCCGCGCGGAGCCGTCGATGGGCACGATCTGGTCGTCGTCGCCGTGGATGACCAGGGTAGGCACGTCGATCTTCTTCAGGTCCTCGGTGTAGTCGACTTCCGAGAACTCCTTGATGCAGTCGTACTGGCCCTTGATGCCGCCCATCATGCCCTGCAGCCAGAACGCTTCGCGCGCACCCTCGGAGACCTTCGCACCGGCGCGGTTGTAGCCGAAGAACGGCAGGGTCAGGTCCTTGTAGAACTGCGAGCGGTCGTCGAACACGCCCTTGCGGATGCCGTCGAACACTTCCAGCGGCAGGCCATTGGGATGGCTGGCGGTCTTGAGCATGATCGGCGGCACCGCGCCGATCAGCACCATCCTGGCGATCCGCCTGGTGCCGTGGCGGCCGACGTAGTGGGCGATTTCGCCGCCGCCGGTGGAGTGGCCGACCAGCACGACGTCGTGCAGATCGAGCTTCTCGATCAGCTCCGCCAGGTCGTCGGCGTAGCGGTCCATGTGGTTGCCGTCCCAGGTCTGCGCCGAGCGGCCATGGCTGCGGCGGTCGTGCGCGATCACGCGGTAGCCGTGCTGGCCCAGGAACAGCATCTGCCCGTCCCAGGCATCGGCGCTGAGCGGCCAGCCGTGCGAGAACAGCACCGGCTGCCCGTTGCCCCAGTCCTTGTAGAAGATCTCGGTGCCGTCGCTGGTGACGAAGCGCGAGCCCGGCGTCTTGCCGGCGCGGGTGGCGGCAGCGCCCTTGGAGGCTTCCGCGGCCGCGGCAAGCGCGGGCATGGCCATCACGGCGGTGGAGGCGAGGGCGGCGTGGCCGAGCAAGGCGCGGCGGCCATGGCTGATGTCGGTCTTTGGCTGAGACATGTCGAGGTTTCCTTGGGCGTGACGGAGGGCCGGGCGCGCGGCATGGATGCCGCGGCGCCGGCTGCGCAATGTCGCGCGCCGCCGCGCCGCGGCACAGCCCGGTTTGGGCATGCCGCGGCTACCCGATCGGGCATGGCGCAAAGAGGGGACAACGGCGAAAATGCGCGGTTTTTTGCCTGGGAAACGCGTGCGATCAGGAATCGAGAAAACCGCGCCGCAGGGCGATCGTCACCGCATGCGTGCGATCGGCGGCGCCGAGCTTGGCGGTGATGTTCTTCAGCCGTGCCTTCACCGTGTCCTCGGAGACGCACAGCAGTTCGGCGATCCGCCGGTTGCCGTGGCCGGTGGCGACCAGGCGCAGCACGGCCAGCTCCTTGGCGGTGAGCATGTCGGCGTCGACGTGCGAGGCCACTTCGCGGGCGATCTCGCCCACCACCACGCGCCGGCCGAGCGCGGCGCCGCGGATCGCCTGCAGGATGTCGTCGCGGGTGGAGGATTTCAGCAGATAGGCCATCGCGCCCAGCATCAGCGCCTGCTTCACGCGCGCATCGCCCGGATAGGTGGTGAGGATGACGATGCGCGCATCGGGAAACTCGCCGCGGATCGCGGCGATCGCCTGCAGTCCGTCCATGCGCGGCATCTGCAGATCGAGCACGGCGACGTCCGGCCGCTGCGCGCGGAAACACTCGATGCTTTCCACGCCATCGCCGGCCTCGCCGGCGACCTGCATGTCCGGCGCGCTTTCGATCGCGGCACGCAGGCCGTCGCGCATGACCGGATGGTCGTCGGCGATCAAGATCCTGAGCGTCCTGTTGTGGCTGTTCACGCTGCCCGGCCTCCGAGCCCGTCCTGCGCATCATCGCGGCGTGGCCGCTGCGCACTATCGGCGCGCGCCATGGCCCTGGCAATGCCCGATCGGGTGAATGAGGCCAAGGTCGAAAGGCAGGCCACGGCCGCGCTCGCTAGACTGCCGCCCACTCATGCATGCAGACCTCGCTGGCGCCCCGGATGGTGCCGGCGTACAGGGCGGCATGCGTCCGCCGGGGGAACGACAGGCATGAAACGACGCGGGCGCCGCGCGCCCTGGCTGCTGCTCTGGTGCGCCGCGCTGCTGTGCCCGGCCCTGCGCGGACAGGATGCCGGCCACTGGAACGGGGAGCAGTTCCGCCAGACGGTATGGAGCGTGGAACACGGCGCACCGGCGGATATCTGGGCGCTCGCGCAGGATCGCGACGGCTTCCTCTGGCTCGGCACCGGCTCGGGCCTGTACCGCTTCGACGGCGTCGCCTTCGAGCGCTTCGAGCCGCGCCAGGGCGAGAACCTGCGCACCAACGACATCACCGCGCTGTCGATGCAAGCCGACGGCACGCTGTGGATCGGCCTGTTCCACGGCGGCGCCAGCGCCCTGCGCGACGGCCGCCTGACCAGCTATTCGGCACGCGACGGCTTTCCCACCAGCATGGTGACCTCCTTCGCGCGCACCGCCGATGGCGCGCTGTGGGCGGCCAGCCGCGGCGGGCTGGCGCGCTTCGACGGCACGCGCTGGGAGATCGCCGGCGCGGACTGGAACTATCCGGCCGCCCGTGCCGAATGGGTGATGACCGATCGCGACGGCACCTTGTGGGTCACCACCGGCGATGAGCTGCTGTCGCTGCGCCGTGGCGGGCATCGCTTCGAAGCGACCGGCATCCGCGTGGCGCGCGATACCACGCTGAGCCAGGCGCCGGACGGACGGATCTGGCTTTCCAGCGGACCGCGCGGCACCAGCGCCCTGCCCGCGGCGCCGGCCGCGCAGCCATCGGAAGGCTTGCGCGAGGACCCGGCGCTGGTGCATTCCAAACGGCTGCTGTTCGACCGCCGCGGCTACCTGTGGGGCACCGAGGCGATGCGCGGCGGCGTCTACCGCATCGATGCGCCGGCGCGCCTGGCCGATGGCCGCGCCTTGCGCGCATCGGCGTTCGACGCCTTGCACGACCGCGGCGGCGGCCTGCCGTCGAATGTCGCGGTGCCGCTGCTGGAAGACCGCGAAGGCACCGTGTGGGTGGGCACCAACCTGGGCCTGGCCAGCTACCACGCCAACAATGTGCGCGTGCCGCCGGGCAGCAAGGTCGGCCCCGGCATCAACACCGCGCTCGCCGCCGACGCGCAGGGCACGCTCTGGCTGGCCAACGGCGGAGTGCTGCAGCGGCTCGACGCGGACGGCGCGCAGGTGGTCGCCGACGGCCTGCCGGACATCAACGCGATGCTGGCCGCGGACGGCACGCTGTGGCTGATGGGCGGCTCCTGGCTGGGCCGCCTGGAACACCACGGCCGCGTGGAGCACATCGAGGTGCCGGTAAGCGAACCGCGCTGGAGCCTGGAAGCGCTGGCCGGCGACGGCCGCGGCGGCCTGTGGGCGAGCTTCATGGACCATGGCGTGTTCCATCTGCGCGATGGCCGCTGGACGGCGCTCGAAGGCAGCATCGGCCGCGGCCGCACCGCGCCCACCGCGCTGCTCGCCGACGCCGCGGGCCGGCTGTGGGCCGGCTATCCCGATGGCCGCGTGCTGTGCGTCGACGGCGAGCAACAGCGCACCTATGCCGGCGCCGAGGGGCCCCGCGTCGGCGCCATCGCCACCTTCGCCCGGCGGGGCGACGAGCTGCTGGTCGGCGGCGACCGCGGCGTGGCGCGCTGGCGCGATGGACGTTTCGAGCCGCTCGCGGCGGACCCGGCGATGCTGGCCGGGGTGTCCGGCATCGCGCTTACCGCGCAGGGCGAGGCATGGATCAACGGCAGCCGCGGCGTGCTGCGCGTGAGCGCGCGCGACCTGGCGCGCGGCTTCGGCGGCCAGGCCGCCGCTTACGAGCTGTTCGACTATCACGACGGCCTGCCCGGCATCGCCCTGCAGGCCACGCCGGTATCGACCGCCGCGATCGATGCGCGCGGACGGGTGTGGTTCAACACCAACCAGGGCGCCGCATGGATCGACCCGGCGCAGGTGCGGCGCAACCCGGCGGCGCCGGCCACCTTCGTGCAGACCCTGATCGCCGGCGACCGGCGTTACGCCGCCGCCGGCGAACCGCGGCTGCCGCAACGGACCAGCGCGGTGCGCGTGCAGTACACCGCCACCAGCCTGGCCATGCCCGATCGCGTGCGCTTCCGCTACCGCCTCGACGGCGTGGACGAAGACTGGCAAGAGGCGGGCACGCGGCGGGAAGCCTCGTATGCCAACCTGGGCCCCGGGCACTACCGCTTCCGCGTGATCGCCGCCAACGAGGACGGCGTGTGGAACGAGCAGGGCGCCAGCCTGGCCTTCTCGATCGAACCGCAGTTCTTCCAGACCGGCTGGTTCCGCGCGCTGTGCCTGGCCGCCGGCGCGCTGCTGGCCGCCGGCCTTTACCTGTGGCGGCTGCGCCTGATGGCCGAGCGCATCCATCTGCGCCTGGAAGAGCGCACGCGCGAGCGCGAACGCATCGCGCGCGAGCTGCACGACACGTTGCTGCAGGGCGTGCAAGGCTTGCTGCTGCGCCTGCAGGCGCTGGCCGCCGGGCTTGGCGAAGGCGGGCGCACGCGCGAGGCGCTGGACGCGGCGATCCGCCGCGCCCGCGACGTGCTGATGGAGGGGCGCGACCGCATCGTCGCGCTGCGCGGGGATAGCGAGGAAGGCGAGCGGCTGGCGCACACGCTGCGCGCGGTGGGCGAGGAGTACCGCGACGGCGGCAGCATCGCCTTCCAGGTAAGTACCGAAGGCGCGGAACGCGCCTTGTGCCCCGCGGCCGCCGACGAAGTGATCGACATTGCCCGCGAGGCGATCCGCAACGCCTTCCGGCATGCGCATGCCGGCTGCATCGACGTGCGCGTGGCGTACCTGCCGCAGGGCTTGCGCATCCGCGTGCGCGACGACGGCATCGGCATCCCGCTCGACATCCTCCGGCACGGCGGCAGGCCGGGCCACTGGGGCCTGGTAGGCATGCGCGAGCGCGCCGGGCGGCTGGGCGCGACGCTGGCGATCCGGCGCGGCAAGGCTCGCGGGACGGACGTGGTGCTGCATGTGCCGGGGCAGGTGGTGTTCGAAGCCGGGGCGCACGGGCGCAGAGCGTGAAGTGCGGCTTCTGGCGTGTGGCTTGATCGCCGTTCCTGCATCAACGCTCCGCCCGCCCCCTCACCCCGACCCTCTCCCCGGAGGGGAGAGGGTGATGACGGGCGGGGCGACAATCAAGCGAAGAGCTCGCGGCACAGCCGCGGCGTTCCGCTGTTGCTCTTGATCTACCGGGTCCCCTTGGCGCCGGCGGTGAGGGCTGGACGAAAAGGCCCCCGCAGGGGGGCGGGGACACGATGTCCCCGCCTTTTTGATCAGGGCATGGATGCCCTGTCAAAAAGCCCGGCCAGCCCTCACGGACCCTCAGCAGCTACGCTGCTGAGGGCGCCAAGCAGGGTGCCCTTTCTTCTTGGTTACTTCTTCTTTGGGCACGCAAAGAAGAAGTAACTCGCCCCGCGGCAGCGGGGCGAAACCCTCGCCAAAGGCGAGCCAACCAACCGCAACGCGACAATCTCCCCCGCAGGAAAAGGAGAGCACTCAGACCGGCAGATCAAACAGCAGCAACTCGGCGTCGCCATTACCTTCGAGCTCGATCAACGCAGCGTCCCTGAGCTGCAACGCATCGCCCGCATTCAGCACAATGCCGTTGACGGTAACGCTGCCGCGCGCCACATGGACATAGCCCAGCCGCCCCGGAGCAAGCGCATGGGCGAGCTTGTCGCCGTCCGCCAGGATCGAAGCGTACAGATACGCATCCTGATTCATGCGCAGCGAACCATCGCGGCCATCCGGCGAAACGACCAGACGCAACTGGCCGCGCTTGGAAGCCTCATCGAAATGCTTTTCCTCGTAGCTGGGCTCAACGCCCTGGCGCTCCGGCATGATCCAGATCTGCAGGAAGTGCACCGGCTCCCTGGCGTCATGATTGAACTCGCTGTGGCGCACGCCGGTACCCGCGCTCATGCGCTGCACGTCGCCGTAGCGCAGCACCGAGCCCGTGCCCAGGCTGTCCTTGTGCTCCAGCGCGCCGCCGAGCACGTAGGAGATGATCTCCATGTTCTGGTGGCCGTGCGTACCGAAGCCCTGGCCGCCGGTGACGCGGTCCTCGTTGATCACGCGCAGCGGGCCGAAGCCCATATGGCGCGGGTCGTAGTACTCGGCGAAGGAAAAGGTGTGGCGGGACGACAGCCAGCCGTGCTCGGCGCGGCCGCGTTCCTGGCTCTTGCGGACTTCCAACATGGGATGCCTCCGTAATGATGTGCGATGGATTCGATGGCTTGCGGGCCCGGGCCACCCAGCCCAAGAAGCCTTGTTTTGCTTGCCATCGCGTCCTGATGGAGAGAGTATGGGCGCCCTCGTCGGCGGGGAAAAGCGAGTGGATTGCCGGCCTATCATCGAGAATTTCGAATGCTGCGCCTGAGCCTCGACGCCCTGCAGATCCTGGACGCCATCGACCGCCGCGGCTCCTTCGCCGCGGCTGGCAAGGAGCTGCACAAGGTGCCCTCCACCATCTCCTACACGGTGGCCAAGCTGGAGGAGGAACTGGGCGTGCAGCTGTTCGAGCGCGCCGGCCCGCGCGCCGACCTGACCCAGGCCGGCAGCGTGCTGCTGAAGGAAGGCCGCCACCTGCTGCGCGCAGCGCAGGACCTGGAGGCGCGCGTGCGCCGGGTGGCCTCGGGCTGGGAAACCGAGTTCGCCATCGAGATCGACTCGATGTTCGCCCCCATCGCGCTGCGCGAGGACATCGAGGCGTTCTGCGCCGTGGCCGACCGCACGCGGCTGCGGGTGGGGCAGGAAGCGCTGTCCGGCACCTGGGAGGCGCTGCTGGAGCGCCGCGCCGACCTGCTGATCGGCGCCGCCGGCGAAGGCCCCTCCGGCGGCAGCTACGTGGCCGAGCCGATGGGCTCGCTGCCGTTCGTGTTCGCGGTGGCGCCGGATCACCCGCTGGCCGCGCTCGACCGCCCGCTGGGCCGGCTGGACCTGCAGCAGTACCGCGCCATCGCCGTGGCCGACAGCGCGCGCAAGCTGGTCTCGCGCACCGTGGGCCTGGCCTTCGGACAGGAGGCGATGACCGTGCCGGATATCCGCAGCAAGCTGGATTTCCAGCGCGCGGGCCTGGGCTTCGGCTTCCTGCCAGAACCCTACGCGCGCCCCGCGATCCAGGCCGGCGAGCTGGTGGTCAAGCAGGTGGAAGAGCCCAAGCCGGCCGAGACCTTCTACCTGGCCTGGCGCACCGGCGAGGAGGGCGCCGCGCTGCGCTGGTGGATCGAGCGCGCGCGCCGGCCCGGCACGCTGGAGCGCCTGCTCGCGCTATCGTTCTGCCACTGACCGGATGACCGGATGACGGAGGCCGCCATGGCACCCTTCGGACGCGCGCTGCGGCGCCTGCGCCAGCTGCGCGGCATGAAACAGAGCCACCTCGCCGAACTGCTCGGCGTCACCCAATCGACCGTGTCGCGCTGGGAGCGCGGCGACCTCGACCTGTCCGCCGCACAGCGGCTCGCCGTGCAGCGTTTGCTGGAAGCGCGGCCCGACCCCGCGCAGGACGCCGCGCTGAAACGGCTGGTGGAGCATTCGGCGCAGAAGGTCCATCTGGTCTGCGACCGCACGCACCGCCTGCTGGCGGTGTCGCCCGCGCGCTTCGCCGACTGGCGCCGGCCGGCCGCCGAGCTGCTCGGCACCTGCATGCTGGTCTATGCCACGCCGGAAATCCTCGCCGCCGAAGCCACGCTGGATGCGCGCGGCTGGTACGAGGACCGCCAGGGCTCGCTGCGCATCGCCACCGGCACCAATGCGGAGCTGCCCATCCGCCCCGGCACCGCGCTGTGGGAACGCATCGCGCTGGCGGACGGCAGCATGGGGCGGCTGGTCACCACGCTGGCCTGAGCGCCGCGCATATTTAATGCGTGGCGGGCACGCCGCGCCGCTCGCTACGCTCCGGTTCCCAGCAGCACGGGAGCAAGCCATGACCATCCTGGTGACCGGCAGCGCCGGCCATCTCGGCGAAGCGCTGATGCGCAGCCTGCAAGCCGCCTCGCGCGAGGCCGTCGGCATCGACCTGAAACCCTCGCCATTCACGCGGCACACCGGCGATATCGCCGACCGCGCCTTCGTGCGCGCGGCGATGCGCGGCATCAGCGCGGTGATCCACACCGCCACCTTGCACAAGCCGCATGTGGCGACGCATCCGGCGCAGGATTTCGTCGACACCAATATCAGCGGCACCCTGGCCCTGCTGGACGAAGCACTGGCGGCCGGCGTGCGCGCCTTCGTCTTCACCAGCACCACCAGCGTGTTCGGCGCGGCGCTGACGCCGGCCGCGGATGCGGCGGCGGCCTGGATCACCGAGAGCGTGGCGCCGGTGCCGAAGAATATCTACGGCACCACCAAGCTCGCGGCCGAGCAGTTGTGCGAGCTGTATCACCGGCGCCATGGCCTGCCCGTGGTGGTGCTGCGCACGTCGCGCTTCTTTCCCGAAGCGGACGACGATGCGGGCAAGCGCGCCGCCTACACGCTGGCCAATGCGCAGGCCAACGAGCTGCTGTACCGCCGCGCGGATATCGAAGACGTGGCGAACGCGCATCTGCTGGCGGTGGAGCGTCTGCCGGCGCTGGGCTTCGGCCGCTATATCCTCTGCGCCACCACGCCGTTCGCGCCGGAAGACCTGGCGCTGCTGCACTGCGATGCGCCGGCCGTGCTGCGGCGGCTGTTTCCGTCGTTCGAGGCCTTGTACGGCGCGCGCGGCTGGCGCATGTTTCCGCGCGTCGATCGCGTCTACGTCAACGCGCTGGCGCGGCATGAGCTGGGCTGGCAGCCGCGGCATCACTTCGCCCACGTGCTGAACTGCCTGGCGGCGGACCGGGATTTCCGCAGTCCGCTGGCCGTGGCGGTGGGCGCCAAGGGCTATCACGCCACCAGCTTCGGCGAGATGCCTTATCCGGTGGACTGAAGGCGCCGCGCGTACTGCGCGGGCGTGCAACCGACCAGGGCGCGGAAGTCGCGGATGAAATGCGCCTGGTCGAAGTAGCCCAGCGACAGGGCCAGCTCGATCCAGTCCGCCGACTGGCCTTGCTGCAGCTGGGCGATCGCCTCGTGCAGGCGGTAGCGGTTGATCGTCCATTTCGGGCCGATGCCGACGTAGTTCTTGAACAGGCGTTGCAGGGCGCGTGCGTTGAGTGCGCTGCGTTCGCACAGTTGCTCGACCGTGGTGATGGAGCGGTCGGCGGCGATGTCCGCGACCAGGGCGGCCACGCGGTCGACGGTGGCGTCGGGCGCGGGCAGATGTGCCATCAACATCCGTTCGGCGGCAGCGGCCATGTCGTCGACTTCAAGCGCGGCGGCTATCGCGGCTTCGTAGCTGTGGGCGTCGGCGCCGAACAGATCGCCGGCGGCCATCGACGCGTCCATCAGCTTCGCCACCTCCGCTGCGTAGAACGGACGAAAGCCGCCCGGCCGGAACTTGATGCCGAACACCTGCCTCCGGCCTTCCAGCACGCGCACGAAGCGCCCCTGGTGCACGCCATGGATACGCCCCTCCACCAGATGCACGCTCGGATGCGGCAAGGTTTCCTGGGTCTGCGGCGGCAGGCCGCGCAGGTCCCAGGCGACGAACCAGTAATGCTCGACCAGCCCCGCCAGCGCGGCGCCGGGCAGGCGGCGCTCGTGGCGGAACTCGCCCTGCGGCAGGCGCGGGTGCAGCACGCCGCGCGGTTCGGGAGCCTTGGCGCTCATGGCTGTCGCGTTTTTCCAATCATCGGGAAGGGCTTCCTGTTGCAATGGCCATGCACTGACGGAGCACGCTATGTTCCCCCGGCTTCCCTTGCTTGTCGCCGTCGCCGTGCTGGCGATGGCGCCCGCCGCATCACACCTGTCGGAGAATCGCATGAAGCACGCCCAAGGCAGCTTCGAGGTCAAGCTCGCACCGCAGCCCGCCGCACCCGGCACCGAAGCCGCGGCGCTGGGCCGGCAGACCATCGACAAGCAGTTCCACGGCGACCTCGAAGGCAGCAGCCTGGGCGAGATGCTGGCGGTGATGGACAAGAACACCGGCTCCGGCGCCTACGTGGCGCTGGAGCGGGTCACCGGCACGCTGGGCGGCAGGCAGGGCAGCTTCGTGCTGATGCACAGCGCCACCATGACGCGCGGCGCGCCGGCCTTGTCGGTAACGGTAGTGCCCGATTCCGGCAGCGGCGAACTGCAAGGGCTGAGCGGGACGCTGGCGATCCATATCGACGCGAAGGGTGCGCACTCCTACACCTTCGACTACAGCCTGCCGGCGGAGTGAAAGCCGCTCGTCATTCCGGCGCAGGCCGGAATCCAGTAGCGACAACACTGGGTTGTCGTGGGAACGTTCAAAAGCACGCCTTGGAGCACCACGCTCAATGCAGCGCACCGCCACTGGATTCCGGCCTGCGCCGGAATGACGAGCGGGAGGCGTTGATGCCATCAGAGAAGGCGGCGAATGCCTTCGGCCGCGGTAAGCAGTGCGATGCCCATCAGCAACGCCCCCACCCCCCGCAAGGCCACCCGCGTATAGCCCGGCCGCTCCGCCAGCCACAGCTGCGCACCGCCCGCCGCACACGCCAGCGCGCCATACACCGCCAGCTGGGTCAGCACGATCACCACGCCCAGCGTCGCCGCCTGCGGCCATAGCGGCCCCTGCTCGCGGCGCATGAACTGCGGAAACACCGCCAGCATGAACAGATAGGCCTTGGGATTGAGCAGGCAGGTGACGGCGCCGCGGCGGAAGGTGGTCCAGCGCGACTGGCCGGCCACCTCGACGGCATGCAGCGCGCCGCCTTCGCTGCGCCACATGCCGTAGCCGATCCAGGCCACGTAGCCCGCGCCGATCCACAACACCGCCTGGAACAGCACGGGCGACCACTGCAGCAGCGCGCCGACGCCCAGCCCGGTCAGCAGCACGTGGCAGGCGCCGCCGGCCATGATCCCCGCCACCGCGGCCAGGCCGCCGCGGCGCCCGCCGCTCAGCGAACTGCCCAGCACATAGGCCATGTCCAGGCCGGGCAGGGCCACGATGCCCAGCACCAGCAGGAAGAACAGGCCCAGCTGCACGGCAGGAATCATGGCGGCGACCTCGTGAGGTAACGGCTTCAGCCTAGGGTCGAATCAGGGCGAAGACGGTCCTGTTTATCCGCTAGGCTGCGGCCATGTATCGCCCCGCCACCCGCGCCCTGGCCGTGCTGGAACTGCTGCAGACCCATCGCCGCATCAGCGGCGTGGAGCTGGCGCAGCGGCTGGGCGTGGATGGCCGCACGGTGCGCCGCTATATCGCCGCGCTGGAAGAACTGGGCATCCCGATCACCGCCGAACGCGGCCGCCACGGCGCCTACCTGCTGGTGGCCGGCTTCAAGCTGCCGCCGATGATGTTTACCGACGACGAGGCGCTGGCCTTGTCGGTAGGTCTGCTGGCGGCGCGCAGCATGGGGCTGACCGAAGCATCCGCGGCCGTGGCCAGCGCGCAGGCCAAGCTCGAACGCGTGATGCCGGAGCGGCTGATGGCGCGCACGCGCGCGGTGGCCGACACGGTGATGCTCGACCTGGCGCGTTCGGCGGCGGCGGGCACCAGCGACACGCTGTTCGCGCTGAGCGCGGCCGCGCAGCAATGCCGGCGCGTGCGCATGGGTTATCGCGCGGCCAATGGCGTGGACAGCGAGCGCGAGATCGATCCCTACGGCCTCGCCCACACCGGTGGCTTCTGGTACGTGGTCGGCCATTGCCATCTGCGCCGCGGCCTGCGTTCGTTCCGGCTCGACCGCATCACGGAGGTCGTGACGCAGGCGACATTGTTCGTGCGCCCGCGCGACTTCGACGCCGTGGCGCATCTGACCTTCAGCCTGGCCACGCTGCCGCGCGAACACAGCGTCGAAGTGTTGCTGCATACCACGCTGGACGATGCGCTCGAGCGGCTGGGCGGCACCATGGGCCTGTTCGAGCCGACGGAAGCCGGCGTGCTGCTGCGCGCACAAGTCGACGGACTGGACTGGTTCGCCCGCCAGCTGGCGCGGCAGCCGTTCGACTTCAGCGTGCGCGGACCCGAAGGCCTGCGCGCCGCCGTGGGTGCGCTGGCGGCGCGCCTGGGCGCAAGCGCCGCACGCGGCGGGTAAGGCGACGCAACGCACGCAAGTCCTATCGCGCGCTTCCTTCGCGCTCCGATGCACCGTCCCGCTCAAGCACGGCAAGGATGCGCCGCACGCGTTCGCAGGTCGCTTTCCGATAAGCCTCCTGCCGTCCCTGCCCGATCATCGACGCATGCAGCTGCGCGGCCTCCTGCGCCGCACCGACGAAGATCGCCTTGCGCTGCGCATCGCCCTGGACCACCCATTCGCTGTACGCCGCGAACCTGGCCAGCGCCGGGGCGGGGAGCCGGCAGACGTCGCGCGCGGCCACCATGTCCATGCCGGCGTCGCGGGCGTCCTCGGCGGTGGGTTGAGCGGCCGCATCCGCGGCGACGCCGGCGGGCGTGGCGGCGGGAATCTCCGGCATCGGCGGCGAGACCGCCGGTTCGACGTGCGCATCGTCCGAGGAATGGCAGCCGGAAAGCACCGCCGCGAACAAGGCAAAAACCATGAAGCTACGCATGCACTCCATCCCGCTGTCACTCCATCCCGCTGTCCAGGAAACGCCGCGAACGGATGCTGGCCTTTTGCATGGCCAGGCCGCTTCGCTGGCCGGACCACGTGCCGCCCGGCCCCCACGTCGCGACGGGGACCAGTACTTCCATCACCCAGGCGCGCTCGATCGGCCCGAAATAGCGGCTGTCGAAGGAAAGCGGATGCGTGTCGGACATCACCCACAGCTGGGACGGCGCCAACCGCAGCTGCGCCGCCACCGGCCGGGGCATCGGCCGGCCGGCGGCATCCACCGCGCGATGCGCGCTCAGCGGCAGCAGCCGCCCATCCACCCGCACGCCGTCGTCCTGTGCGCTGATCCATGCGCCGCCTACCGCGGCCACGCGCTTGAGCATTGGCAGATAGCCATTGCCGCAGGCCTCGCCCTCGTGCAGATAGCCGCGCTCCATGGCCAGCGCGATGCTGCCGGAGCGCGGCGGACAGAAGCGCACGTAGGCGCCGCGCTGCACCGGCCGGTCCACGACCCGGTACAGGCCCGGCGGCAGGCTGCGCGTGAGGTTCAGGCGCAGGCCCGCGGCGTAGCCCAGCTCCAGCAGGATCAGCGCCGCCAGCAGCACGCCGAAACAGGCGATGCCGGCACACCGCGGTCCGTTGCCGTAGCGCGACCGGCACGGCGCCATCTCAGCGGAAGGTGACGCGCACGGCGATCGGCCGCTGGATGCGTCCTGCCGTGATGTTGCCGGTGCTGCGCTCCAGGCGCGCGCGGAACGCATAGCTCGAGCCCGTGCCGACCGCGGCGAATCCGCGCGACACGCCGGGCCGCATGCGCGCGGCGCCATCGCCGGTTTCGATGGCGATGCCGTAGCCGCCGGGACCGTTGGCGTTCATGGCGAACAGATCCGCATGGCTGG
This sequence comes from Dyella sp. SG562, assembly GCF_011759495.1. Taxonomy (NCBI): domain Bacteria; kingdom Pseudomonadati; phylum Pseudomonadota; class Gammaproteobacteria; order Lysobacterales; family Rhodanobacteraceae; genus Dyella; species Dyella sp. SG562. The sequence continues at coordinate 272,510 of NZ_JAAOYS010000002.1, read as the reverse complement.
CGTCGGCATCCGCCGCGGTGCCGAAGGTGACGTCGGTCAGCAGGCCCGCCGGATCCGCGCAGGACGCCATGGTCAGCTTGAACGCCTGCCACGCGGGCGTGACCTTGCCGCCACGCAGGTCGGAAGCGGTGTAATTCCCCAGCGAAACCTCCTGGTTGAGCGAACCGGTTTCGATCGAGCAGGCCGGGCGGATCAGTTCCAGGTGCACCATCGTTACCGGATTGATGATCCGGTTGAATGGGAAGGCCGTCATGTCCGGCACCAGGATCCGGCCCAGGCGGGCGTTGACGACGGTATCGGCATGGCCGTATCGCACCGGCCCGCCGGTGCGCACGTACTCTGCGTAGAAAAATGTCTGCCACGTGGATGCGCCGGCGGCAAATGTCCTGGTCACCTTGCGTGGCAATGCCGTGTAGCCCGTATCGCCGGGGACCTTGGCATAAAGCCGGATGCCCACGCCGGAGCGCTGCTCGCCCACGGTCAGTTCGCGCACCGTGCCATCGACCAGCCCGTCGCCCTGCAGCTCCATGCTCACCTCGGTCGTGGTCTGCGCCGAGCAGTTGATGCTTGCGGTAGCGCTGTCCGCCGCCGTAGCCAGGATGGTCGCGCCGGCTGGCAGATCGCCATCCACCACGATCCCGTCCGTGCGGTTGACCATGAAGGGCGGGGTATAGGTCACGGTGCACGCCGCGCTTGCGTCACGGGCATGGCAGGCCGCGGCAGCGCACGCGGCGAGGAACAGGAATCGGGTCAAGGCCATGCGGGATGATCTCCATGGTTTCGAACGCCGGCCATGTTGGCTTCACCAGGCTGGCCGATGCGGTGGTCCGCCGGCGGCGAGGGCGGCCGGATGTCGTCGATGCTGTGCGTGTTGAACTGCCTGCGCAGCCACTGGCTCCAACGCCAGGCCCTGCGCATCAGCTGCTCGCGGTAGCGCGCGTTGTGCCGGGGCGTGCGCGAGTGATAGTTGGCCGCTCGTGTCCACAAGTCGCCGCCGTCCTTGCGCAGATGCCCGCGCAATCGCCACGCGGCCAGCCGATAGGCAAAGATCACCCTGGTGCCCAGGATGACAACATCCGCCTCGCTGCGGCCCGCGCATAAGCAGACCAGCCAAAGCAGGCCGGCCAGGCGGCTGCGTAACATGTGTTCCATAGGCTTTCCGTTCGGATGGATCGCGGGCGGCGCGATGCCGCCCGCTTGCGGAGATGAAACCGGCTCAGTCGTAGCTGGCTTCGTAGATGACGTCCGAACGGACATTGCCCGCGGTGGCCACGCCGGTGGCGTAGTACTGCACGCCATACCTGATGGCCGTGGGGCCGGTGGTAGCGAGCGTGACGTCCTTGCGCGTGTGATTGGTGAGATTGATCACCGCGTTGCTCTCATCGAGCATCTGCAGGTCGACATTGGCCGCGCCGGTGAGGCCGAGCACGTTCTTCATACGGCCATCGATATTGACGCTGGGACTGCTGCCGACGAAGCGGAAATGCGCCTTGGTGATCGCCGCGGTGGCGCAGGAACCGCCCTGGCCGTTGCTGAACACTACTTCGAAGCCCTTGCGCCCCGCGGTCTTGGCGGCAGCATCCAGCGCGGTGGTCCTGACCGGATCCAGCGCCACGGTGAAGTTGCCGAAAGCGCCGTTGCTGCCGTTGCCGCCGCTCACCACGCAGGTGCTGTCGGACACGGCGCCGGTGAAGGTGATGAGCCCCTGGTCGGCGTTGGCCGCACCAGCGGTGGCGGCGAGCGCCAAGCCGAAGATGGCTGTCTTGATGTGCTTCATGGTTGCTCCATTGGATGAAGTGGATCGGTTGGTTCGCTTGTCTGCCGCCTCCGCGGCCTTCTTCGTCGTCCGTCGGCCATGCCACGAAGACAAAGACCTTTGGGAGCATTCCACTTCGGCGCTTTCCACCTTGTTCAGGGCATACCTGTCCGCCATCGCTGTTTCCGGCGATGTCGATGTCAGGTTCGCGATGGATGGACAGCGCAAAGCGGATGCGCTGCCCGCACGGGATGCCTGCCTCGCTAGTTACGACGCATCCCGTGCGGGTTTGGACGGCTGAATCATAGGAAACGACTTGCGGCTCCATCCATAGTACGAATTGTAAAAATGAGCCGATATCGGGCTTCGACGGACTTTTGGGAGCAATCCGATTACCACCGAACGGCGCTTCGCCGCGCCTCACATCGCAACCGCTTATGGTGACTTTTCACCATGCGTGAATAGGTTGCGCGTCAAGCCTCGGATGCATCGTGCGGCGATCCTTGCTTGCTGGAATGTTCAACCGGAAAAACCCTCGCGCCGCAGGAAGTCGAACAGCTCCACATCGTTGCGGATGCCGAGCTTGCGCGCCGCGTCGCTCTTCTGCTTGCTGATGGTGGTGATGCCGCGGTTGAGCTGCAGCGCGATCTCCTTCACCCGCATGCCCTTGGCGACCAGGCGCAGCACTTCCACTTCGCGCGGCGACAGCAGGCGCTGGCCCGCGGCATGCGGCCGGCGCAGGCCCGCCTGCGCCAGCAACTTGCGCAACGGCGCGCTCACGTAGACGCTGCCGCGCCGGATGGCCTGGATCGCCGTCGGCAGCTCGGCCATCGACGAGGCCTTGTCGAGCAGGCCGAGCACGCCCGCGGTCTGCAGCAGGCGCAGGATGCTGGCGTTGCTGGTCATGCTTAGCACCAGCACCGGCAGGTCCGGATGGTTGCGGCAGATGCGCTCGATCATAGCGTAGCCGTCCGGGTTCAACGGACCCGGCATGGACAGGTCGGTGACCAGGATGTCGAAGACCTGTTCCGCGAGCAGGGCGAGCAGCTCGTCGACGGTGCCCGCCTCGGCCACGACCTTGCCAGCCTCGTGGGCTTCGATGACGGAACGCACGCCGATGCGCACGACGGGATGATCGTCGGCAAGAAGGATCCGCAGGGACATGACCGAGAGGCTCCGAGACGAACGCGCACCAGCTTAGGCGCATGCCTTGGCGATGCGTAGACGGGCGATGTCCGAAAGTTATCTCCAATACGCGGCTATGCTGTATCCCGTTGCACCGCCGCGGTACCCGATCGCCCGGCGCCACCGGGCCTACTCACCGGAAAGGAGCAGCTCATGCCTGTGCGCCAACGTTTTCTCATCGCCGCCATCGCGCTGGCGCTCGCCGCGCCCGTGGCCGCCCAGACCGGGCTCGGCTATATGGCGAAAAAACTGGACGTCGCCGTGAAGAACTTCGACGCGGCCGACCGCAACCACGATGGCCTGCTCAGCAAGGAAGAAGCGCAGAACGGCAACGTGCCGTTCATCGCCAAGCATTTCGACCAGATCGACCGCGAGCATCGCGGGCAGGTGTCGAAAGAGGATGTCGCCAATTATCTGAAGTCGCTGACGCGGCCGGCGCCGGCGGCTTCGGGCGCCAAACCTTGAGACAAAGCCTGGAGATAGAACCCTTCTCCCTTCGGGTCGCCGAGGGGAGAAGGGCTTAAGCGTCAGAGCGCGGCTTACTGCTCGGTCACCTTCAGATCCTTCATCAGCAGATCGAGCTTCGGCTTCATGCTGTCCTGGCCCTGCGAGCCGGCCATGGCATAGAACACCGAATAGACCACGCCGGGCGTCGCACCCGCGCCGCTGGCCGGCGCACCGATGCGCGTCTCACCATTGGCCGAGTACGCCGTGCCCTCGTAAGGGTGGCGGCGCTTGAGCAGCTTGTCCCAGTAGCTCTTGGCGTCGTCGTCGAGCGCCGCCGGCGGCACCACGTTGCGCTCGATATGCAGGCGGTCGGACTCCTGCGGGTTGGCGCGCAGCGAGACCGCGTTGACGTCCCACACCACCTTGCCATGGTCGGGCACGAAGCCCATGCCCAAGGTGAGCGTGCTTTCCGGCTCGATCTTCTGCAGCTGCGGCGTCACCGAGAAGGCCAGGCGATTGGAGCTGTAGCTGAAGCGCTGCTGGTAATCCGCCTGGATATGCACGGACTTCAGCGCATCGGGCAGCAGGGCGGTGTTCTTCAGGAAATCCTTCCACTGCGCCAGCGAGCCCTCGTAGCCCACCGACATGTAGTCGAGCAGGGCGCGCATGTCGGCGAGGTTGTCGTAGCTGTCGTCGGCCGAGGCGAAGCGCATCAGCATGGCGTAGCCGTCCGGCACCGGCAGGGCGAAAGTGATCACCCGCGTATTGGCGAACGGCAGCGTCCACACGCGCAGCTGCCAGCGGCGCTGGGAGTGGTCGACATACACGCTGTCGGTGGCGGGCTTGCCCAGCGAGGTGATGCGCACCTGCTCCGAGCCGACCGGGCGCATGAAGATGCCCATCTTGCACAGTTGCTCGGACAAGGCGCTGGGGTCGTTATAGAGCTTGTCCGCCGGGAGATTGTCCGGGCGGCGCAGATGCAGCAGGAAGTTATGGCCCGACACGCCCGCCTGCACATAGCCGTTGGCGGCCAGCGACATGCGGTTGCCTTGCTTCTCCACCAGGCCCCATTCGCCGGCGCTGTTGCGCACGATCAGGCCCGGCACGGTATTCATCCAGGAGGCGCCGTAGAGCAGCTGGTTGGAGCCGTCGCCGCGCGGGAACAGCTTGTCGGTATCGCGGCTCAGGATTTCCTTGAGCTGGTTGTCGATATAGCCGTTGAACACGGCTTCGTAGCGCTTGAAGAATTCAGCCACGCCCAGCGGCAGCGCGAACTGGCCCTTCAAGGTGTTGCTCAGCGTGCTGCTGAAGATGTCGAAGCGGAACGGCACGCGGCTGTCCATCACCGCCTGCGCCGGCGCATTGAGCACCTCGCCCATCTGCAGCGCATAGTTGAGGTTTTCGTTGGCCGACTTCATCAGCACCACGCCGATGACCTTGCCTTCCTTATTGAGCAGCGGACCGCCGCTGTTGCCCGGCGAGGCGGCGGCGGAGAAGCGCATCCACTTCCACGCGCCGTCCTGCTGCTCGGGCGTATCGGAGGTATACAGGCCATCGCGGATCACCACGCCCGTGCCCAGCGCATTGCCCACCGCGTAGACCTCCTGGTTGAGCACCGGCTTGGTGTCGACGTCCAGCGTTTCCGGGCCCGGGTTGCCGGACACGGTGAACACCACGAAGTCCTTGCGCAGGTCGAACTTCTCGATCTTGTCGATCGCATAGACCTTGCCGTTGGCGTCGCGCAGCGAGGGCGCGCCCCACAGGCTGTCCACGCCGGTGAGCAGCACGTGGCCGGCGGTGACGAACTGGTTCTTGCCGATGGCGAAGGCGGTGCCGATCGAGTGGTATTTGTCGGTGCGCTCCTGGAACGGGAGCAGGTCCAGCGGCAACGCCTTTTCGTAGGTGAGCGGGTCGTCGGCGGGTTTGGCGGCGACCACTTCGAAGGTGGCGCCCTGAATCTTCGGCAGCAGGGCTGCGTCGAGGCTGGCTGCGGCGGCCGCGCCGGTGGCGGCCAGCCATAGCGCGAGGGCGCAGGCCCAGGTTCGGGCGAGTCCTTCGCCCCCGATCAGCGACCACTTCGTGTTCCGCATAGGTTTCCCGCGCGTGAGTTCCGGCGCCGGGGCCCCCTCCGGGCGTCCTTGTCACGACGGAATGGGCGGCATATTGGCATGCCGCAGGGGGGATTGCATGGGCTGGGGTGGGCCCCTGCCGGCCCCCCTCTGGTTGTGTCGCCAGATGTTGCGATATCGCGGCTTAGACGCTTGCTTTTTGCTCGTCATCCCGGCGTAGGGCGGGATCCAGTAGCGACTAGGTGGGGTTGTCGCGACTTGGCCGCTTATGCAGCGGGCATTTCGGACGCCTGCCGGCGCCCGAGTCACTTTCTCTTTGCTGGCTCAAAGAGAAAGTAACCAAAGAGAAATAGCCTTAGAGCAAAGGCTCGCGACGCGACTAGAAGGAGCAGTGGGCGTCTGCGGTAACCTGATTAACCTGGGTCTACACGAAACATCAGTGCGTTTACGTAACGCGTGCTTCAACGTGCCGTGGCCGAGAGGATGTTCAGTGATTGAGGCCAGCTTTTAGCTTTAGCTCTGTTCATTGCGTAAGCGCACGGCGTAGGTTGGGGTGAGCCGTAGGCGAACCCCAACATGGCGAGGCGCGTGAAGGTGCGGGTGTTGGGGTTCGCCTGCGGCTCACCCCAACCTACGTCACGGCAAGATTTAACGTTACGCTCCGCCCGACCCCTCACCCTGCCCTCTCCCCGGAGGGGAGAGGGGTGAAAGCGTGAGGTAGGCAGGAGCGAAGAACCAAAGCTGGCCCCGGTTCTTAAACGTCCTCTCGGCCACGGCACGTTGAAGCAGCCGCTACGTAAACGCACTGTGGTTTCGTGTAGACCCAGGTTAATCCGGTTACCGCAGACGTCCACCGCTCCTTCTAGTCGCGTCGCGAGCCTTGGCTCTTAGGCCATTTCTTTTGGGTTACTTTTTCTTTGGGCCAGCAAAGAAAAAGTGACTCGGGCGCCGGCAGGCGTCCGAAATGCCCGCTGCATAAGCGGCCAGTTCGCGTCACCGCAAAAACCGAGCGATACCGTTACTGGATCCCGGCCTACGCCGGGATGACGAGCAAGGAGGGCGCCGCCACAAAAAGGCCGCGGCGCCCAGCCGCCATTAGAGTTCGGTGCGGAACTCCACACCCACCACCCGCGGATCATTCACGAACGCAGTGCGATTGTTGAAATCGATCGCGCCAGTGATGACCTTCTTGTTCGTCACATTGCGCGCATACAGCGCCACTTCGCGCTTACCGAAACCCCAGTTGTAGCCCAGCCGCAGGCCACCCTCCAGGAACGGCTTGCTCTGGAACTCCTTCGACTCGTACAGGAAGAAATTCACATCGCTGCGGTAATTCCAGTCGGTGTAGACGAAGAACTCGCCGCTGTCGCCATAGGGGATGCCATAGCGCGCGGTCAGCGTACCGATCCAGCGCGGCGCATTCGGCAGGTCGTTGCCGTTGACCAGCGCGTTGCCGGAGGCATTGAGCGGATCGAGCACCGTGCAACCGGAGCCGCAAGGCGCCACCGCCAGCGTCGGATCCTTCAGCTCGGTGTGGTTGTAGCTGCCGCCGGCGGTGACGATGAAGTTCGGCGTGAGGTAGGCCTCCAGATCGAACTCGGCGCCGTAGCCCTGCGTCTTCTTCGCGTTCAACAGGCGCGTGACATTGATGTCGCCGCCCACCGCGGTGAGCTGCTGGTTGTGCATGTTGTAGGTGTACACGTCCGCGTTGAAGCGCACGCGGTTGTCCATGCCCGTGCTCTTCAGGCCCAGCTCGTAGGAGGTGATGGTCTCCGGCTTCGCCTGCGAGATGAAGTCGGCGAACAGCACGCGGCCCTGCACGCTCGGCGCGCGGAAGCCGTTGGCCACGCGGGCGTACACGTTGAGGTTGGGATTGAGCGTCCAGGTGGCGGTGACGTCGCCGCTCCAGCGCGAATCGTGCGGCTCGGCGCCCAGGGTCAGCGGGCCGCCGCCGATCGGCGAGAGCAGGCGGTCGACGCGGAAGGTGCGCGAGTCGTGCGAGTAGCGCGCGCCGGCGCGCACGTCGAAGTCGTCGGTGATGTGGTAGTCGGCCGAGCCGAACACCGCCCACGCATTGGTGCGCTGCTGCTGCTTGGCGTAGCCATCCAGCACGTGGTTGTTGAGCGTCGCGTAGTCGTAGTTGTTGATCGCGATGTCTTCGTGGAAGTAGTACGTGCCGACCTGCCAGTTCAGGCGGTCCTGCGGATTGCTGGCCAGGCGGAATTCCTGGGTGAGCTGGCGGTCGTGCGGCAAAGCGTCGGCGGTCTCGGACGGGAACGGCGTCACCGCCTTCTGCTGGCTCGGGTCGTGCGGGATGGCGATGCCGCCGTCCACGTCGCCCAGGCTGTAGGTGGTGGCCTTCTCGAAACCGGTGATCGAGGTGAAGGTGTAGTCGCCGAGCTTCCAGTTCAGGTGCAGGTTGCTGCCCCAGGTGAACAGGTGCTGCTTGTTGCGGCCGTCCTGGTACACCGTGTCGCGGCTGAAGCCCGGGGCGAAGCTGTTCTCGCCCATCGGGATGGCGTTGGCGCGGTTGACCATGGCGCTGCCGTCGAGCCAGCGCGCGTGGGTGTTGATCAGCGCGCTGAAGTCGCCGTTCTCGTACAGCGCCTGCAGGCGCACGGCGCGGTCGTTGTAGCCGCCGAGCGCGTCCTTCTTGCCGGTGTAGTCGTTGTCGATCCAGCCGTCGCGGTGCTGCGCCAGCGCCGACACGCGGCCGGACCAGTGCGAGCTCAGCGCGCCGCCCAGCGCCGCCTCGGCGTTGGCGGTGCCCAGGGTGCCGTAGGAGACGCGGGCGTAGCCGGTGGTTTCCTGGCTGGGCTTGCGCGATTCGAACTTGATCACGCCGGCCGGCGAGTTGCGGCCGAACAGCGTGCCCTGCGGGCCGCGCAGCACTTCCACCTGCTCCAGGTCGAACAGCGGGAAGCCCTTGAGGATCGGGTTCTCCTGCACGATGTCGTCGTACACCATCGACACCGGCTGCGAGGCGTTGAGGTCGAAGTCGCTGTTGCCCAGGCCGCGGATGTAGAAGCGCGGGAATTCGCGGCCGTACGAGGTTTCGGCGTACACGCTCGGCGCGCGCGAGGCCAGCTGCAGCGCGCCGTCGCCGGCCTGGCCGAAGGCCTCGAGCTTCTCGGAGGTGAGCACGGTCATGGAGATCGGCACCTTCTGCAGGTTCTCCACGCGCTTTTCGGCGGTCACGGTCACCGCCTGCAGCTCGACCGGCTTCTTCTTGCCGGCGGGCTGGTTGTCGGCGTCCTGCGCCTGGGCGGCGGCGGCCGACAGGGCGAGGGCAATGGATACGGCAAGCACGGCGAACCGCGACGGGTGGGCGACGGACATTGGTTTTCCCCGGGATGGATAAGCAACCGTAGGCAATGGCGCGCAGTACGCCGGCGCATTGCTGTGACGCAATATTGTCATTCATGCGTGCTACCGGCGGAAGTGACCCCGGCCGGCGCCTTGCCGGCGCTCTTACGCGCCCCCATCTAGAATATTCTCTCCGCCCCGGCTCCAGGCGAGCCTAAGCCCATGTCCCTGCAAGATTTTCATCCCGCGGTCCGGCAGTGGTTCGAGCGCGCGTTCCCGGCGCCCACCGCAGCCCAGCTGGCCGCCTGGCCTTCCATTCGCGATGGCCGTCACACCCTGGTGGCCGCGCCGACCGGCTCCGGCAAGACCCTGACCGCCTTCCTGGCCGCCATCGACGGCCTGGTGCGCGAAGGCCTGGCGCACGGCGGCGCGCTGCCGGACGCCACCACGGTGGTGTACGTGTCGCCGCTGAAGGCGCTGTCCAACGACATCCACATCAATCTGGAAGCGCCGCTGGAAGGCATCCGCGCGGAGCTGGCCGCGCTGGGCCTGCCGGACGTCGCCATCCGCACCGCCGTGCGCACCGGCGACACGCCGCAGGCCGAGCGCAACCTGATGCGCCGCCAGCCGCCGCACATCCTGGTGACCACGCCGGAATCGCTGTACATCCTGCTGGGCTCGGCTTCCGGGCGCGAGATGCTGGGCGGTACGCGCACGGTGATCGTGGACGAGATCCATGCGATGGCCTCGACCAAGCGCGGCTCGCATCTGGCCTTGTCGCTGGAACGGCTGGAAGCGCTATGCCAGCGGCCGCTGCTGCGCATCGGCCTGTCGGCCACGCAGAAGCCGATCGAAGAGGTAGCAAAGTTCCTGGTTGGCGAAACCCGTACCTCCTCTCCCCGCCGGGGTGAGGGGGACCTGCGAAGCGCAGAAGCAGCAGCAGAAAAGCAAGCGATGCTTCGTCGATCTTCTGCCGCGAGCACCCGCCCCTCATCCGGCGGGGAAAAGGGAATTCACATCGTCGACGTCGGCCACACCCGCGCCCGCGACCTCGCCATCGAAGTCACCCCGGTGCCGCTGGAAGCGGTGATGTCGAACGATGCCTGGGAGCTGGTCTACAACCGCCTCGCGGAACTCGCGCAGGCGCATCGCACCACGCTGATCTTCGTCAATACGCGGCGCATGGCCGAACGCGTCGCGCGCCATCTGTCCGAGCGCATGGGCAAGGAAGCCGTGGCCGCGCACCACGGCAGCCTCGCCCGCGAGCAGCGCCTGGATGCCGAACAGCGCCTCAAGCGCGGCGAACTGAAAGTGCTGGTGGCCACCGCCTCGCTGGAGCTGGGCATCGATATCGGCGACGTCGACCTGGTCTGCCAGCTCAGCTCGCCGCGTTCCATCGCCGCCTTCCTGCAGCGCGCCGGCCGCTCCGGCCACGCGGTGAACGGCACGCCGAAGGCGCGCCTGTTTCCCACCTCGCGCGACGACCTGGCCGAATGCGCCGCCCTGCTCGACTGCGTGCGCCGCGGCGAGCTGGACACGCTGGCGATCCCGCCGCGCCCGCTCGACGTGCTGGCCCAGCAGATCGTGGCCGAAGTGGCCTGCCAGGAATGGGACGAGGACGCGCTGTTCGCCCTGGTGCGCCGCGCGTATCCCTATCGCGACGTGCCGCGCGAGCAGTTCGACGCCATCGTGCGCATGCTGGCCGACGGCTTCACCACGCGCCGCGGCGCGCGTGCCGCGTACATCCATCGCGATGCCGTGCACAAGCAGTTGCGCGCGCGGCGCGGTGCGCGGCTTACGGCGGTCACCTCCGGCGGTGCGATTCCCGACACCGCCGACTATCTCGTCGTGCTGGAACCGCAGGCCACGGTGATCGGCAGCGTGCACGAGGATTTCGCGGTGGAAAGCCTGGCCGGCGACATCTTCCAGCTCGGCAACACCAGCTACCGCATCCTGCGCGTGGAGCGCGACCGCCTGCGCGTGGAAGATGCGCACGGCGTGCCGCCGAGCATTCCGTTCTGGCTGGGCGAGGCGCCGGGGCGCAGCAATGAGCTTTCGCATGGCGTGTCGCGCCTGCGCGAAGCCATCAGTGCGCAGCTCGACGAAGGCGGCGTGCCCGAAGTGCTGGCCTGGCTGCAGGACACGCTGGGCCTGAGCGAGCCGGCCGCGCAGCAGCTGGCCGACTACCTGGCGAAGGCCAAGGCCGCGCTCGGCGCGCTGCCCACCCAGCACCAGCTGGTGTTCGAGCGCTTCTTCGACGAATCCGGCGGCACCCAGCTGGTGATCCATACGCCCTGGGGCAGCCGCATCAACCGCGCCTGGGGCCTGGCGCTGCGCAAGCGCTTCTGCCGCCAGTTCAATTTCGAGCTGCAGGCGGCGGCGACCGAGGACGCCATCGTGCTGTCGCTGTCGACCAGCCACAGCTTCCCGTTGATCGAAGTGGCGCGCTATCTGCATTCCAACACCGCCGAGCACGTACTGGTGCAGGCGCTGCTGGATGCGCCGCTGTTCCCCGTGCGCTGGCGCTGGAATGCCACCACCTCGCTGGCCCTGCCGCGCTTCCAGGGCGGGCGCAAAGTGGCGCCGCAGATCCAGCGCATGCGCAGCGAAGACCTGCTCGCCACGGTGTTCCCCGACCAGGTGGCCTGCCTGGAGAACATCGTCGGCGAACGGCAGATTCCCGATCACCCGCTGGTCGAGCAGACGCTGTACGACTGCCTGCGCGACGCCATGGATGTGGACGGCTTGCTGCATATATTGCGCGGGCTGGAGAGCGGCCAGATCAGCGTGGTCGCGCGCGACCTCACCACGGCCAGCCCGCTGGCCGCCGAGGTGCTTACCGCCGCGCCTTATGCCTACCTGGACGACGCGCCGCTGGAAGAGCGCCGCACCCAAGCCGTGCAGACGCGCCGCTGGAACGACGGCGACAGCGCGGAAGACCTGGGCAAGCTCGATCCGGACGCCATCGACGCGGTACGCGGCGAAGCCTGGCCGCAGGTGCGTGGCGCCGACGAGATGCACGAAGCCTTGAGCGTGCTCGGCTTCGTCACCGCGGAGGAAGCGGCGCGCGACGGTTGGGAGCACTTGCTGCAGGCCTTGGCGAACGCCCGCCGCGCCACTTTGTTGAGTTCACCGACCCACGCCGGCTGGCAGGTATGGGTGGCGGCGGAGAAGCTGCCGCTGTGGGCGGCCATTCATGCCGATATCGCCATGCAGCCGGCGATCGAAGCGCCGGCCGAATTCCTCGCGCAAGCGTGGACGCGCGAAGACGCGTTGCTGGAAATGGTGCGCGGACGCCTGGTCGGCCTCGGTCCGGTGACGGTCGCGACGCTCGCCGCCTCGCTCGCTGCCGATCGCAGCGACGTCGAAACGGCCCTGCTGCGCCTGCAATCCGAAGGCTACGTGATGCAGGGCCAGTTCACGCCCGCAGCCGCCGACACCGAATGGTGCGAACGCCATCTGCTGGCACGCATCCACCGCTACACCATCGGCCGCCTGCGCCGCGAGATCGAGCCGGTCAGCCGGCGCGACTTCATGCGCTTCCAGTTCGACTGGCAGCACGTCGCACCCGGCGCGCGGCTGAGCGGACCGGAGGCGCTGCCCGCCGCCATCGCCCAGCTCGAAGGCTACGAAGCCGCCGCCGGGGCCTGGGAAGCCGAGTTGCTGCCAGCGCGCATCGACGACTATTCGATCACCTGGCTGGACGATCTGTGCCGCGCCGGCCGCGTCGGCTGGAACCGCCTGCGCGGCGCCACCGGCGGCAGCAGCCCCGTGCGCGCCACGCCGATCGTGCTGCTGCCGCGCAAGGAGATGGCGTTGTGGAGCGGCATCGCCGCCGCTGGCCAGCCGCAGGAGCTGCAGCTGTCCTCGCGCGCCCAGGCCGTGGCCGACATGCTGCGCGAGCATGGCGCGCTGTTCTTCGACGAATTGATGAGCGCCGCGCATCTGCTGCGCACCGAACTGGAAGACGCGCTGGGCGAACTGGTCGCCGCCGGCCGCGTCACCGCCGACAGCTTCGCCGGCCTGCGCGCCTTGCTGCTGCCCGCCGCCAAGCGCGATGCGCACCGCCATCGCCGCGTGCGCCGCCATATGCTGAGCGGCATCGAAGACGCCGGGCGCTGGTCGCTGGTGCGTGCGCCGCTGGTGCCGGACGGCAAGGACGGCAAGCGCGCCGAGTACGTCGAGCACGTCGCGCGCACCCTGCTGCGCCGCTATGGCGTGGTGTTCTGGAAGCTGCTGGAGCGCGAGGCTTCGTGGCTGCCGACGTGGCGAGAGCTGCTGCGCGTGTATCACCGGCTGGAAGCGCGCGGCGAGATCCGCGGCGGACGCTTCGTCGAAGGCCTGGTCGGCGAGCAGTTCGCGCTGCCGGAGGCGATCGGCAAGCTGCGCCATGTCCGGCAGCTGCCGAATGACGGCCAGTTCGTCTGCCTGAGCGGTTGCGATCCGCTCAATCTGGTTGGCACGGTGCTGAGTGGTAATCGCCTGCCGGCGGTGGTTGGTACGCGGGTGCTGTATGAGGATGGTGTGGCGGTGGCCGCGTTGGTGGCGGGCAAGCCGCAGTGGTTGGTGGAGGCCGATTCCGCGCGGCAGCAGCGGTGGAAGAACGCGCTGTTGCGTCGCGCTGAGCCTGGGGCCGCTTTGCTCGTCATTCCGGCGCAGGCCGGAATCCAGTAACGGTATCGTTCGATTGTCGCGTTGCCGCGATTTGGCCGCTTATGCAGCGGGCATTCCGGACGCCTGCCGGCGCCCGGGTCACTTTCTCTTTGCTGGCTCAAAGAGAAAGTAACCAAAGAGAAATAGCCTCAGAGCAAAGGCTCGCGACGCGACTAGAAGGAGCAGTGGACGGCTGCGGTAGTCTGATTAACCTGGGTCTACACGAAACCACAGTGCGTTTACGTAACGGCTGCTTCAACGTGCCGTGGCCGAGAGGACGTTCAGTGACCGAGGCCAGCTTTTGCTTTTCGTTCCTGCCTACCTCACGACATCACCCCTCTCCCCTCCGGGGAGAGGGCAGGGTGAGGGGGCGGGCGGAGCGTAACGTTAAATCTTGCCATGACGTAGGTTGGGGTGAGCCGCAGGCGAACCCCAACACCCGCACCTTCACGCGCCTCGCCATGTTGGGGTTCGCCTATGGCTCACCCCAACCTACGCCGTGCGCTTACGCGACGAACAGGGCTGAGCCCAAAAGCTGGCCTCGGTCACTGAACATCCTCTCGGCGACGGCACGTTGAAGAAGCCGTTACGTAAACGCACTGTGGTTTCGTGTAGACCCAGGTTAATCAAGTTACCGCAGACGCCCACTGCTCCTTCTAGTCGCGTCGCGAGCCTTGGCTCTAAGGCTATTTCTCTTTGGTTACTTTCTCTTTGAGCCAGCAAAGAGAAAGTGACTCGGGCGCCGGCAGGCGTCCGAAATGCCCGCTGCATAAGCGGCCAAGTCGCGGTAACGCAAAAACCAGGCGACACCGCAAAAGTATCCCGCCCTACGCTAGGCCAACAAGCAAAGCATCACTCACTAAAATCAGCGATATAAACCAACTTACCCTCGCTGACGCGATATTCGCTGCGCCCAGTCAGCGCAATAGTCTGCCCCGCCCGCACCCCATTCGGCAGATCGATGGCAAAAGTGCCATCGAACAAAATATCCGCAGTGGCGGCATCCCCACCATGCTCCCAGAACGCCGTGATGATCTGCCGCCGCGCCGAAAACAAATGCAGCGAACTCTCCGCCAGATGGCGCAACTCAGCCACCCCCTGAGTGCGCACACTCAGCACACCCTTGGTGTAATTCTCGAACACCACGCCGGCATGCATCGTATCGAGCATGGCCGGCACGTCCATGCGGTTGTAAGCGGCGAGGTAGCGATCGATCAGGTCGCGCATAGGAGAATCCGGAGTCGGTATGGAAAGGGCGGGCGCGCAGCCCGCCAAGCATAGCAACTCGCGGACGCCCGCCGGCGGGCCTTACTTGACGTTGTCGGTCTCGCCGATAAATCGCGCCACGTTGTCGTGCAGCTTCTTCAGCGAGTCCTCGTGCGCGTAGACCATATGGCCCGACGGATACCACTCGTAGGAGATGTTCTTCTGCAGCGAGGCGGGAATCGGCAGGTGGCGCATCTCGTAGTCGGCCGCGAAGTACGGCGTGGCCAGGTCGTAATAGCCGCCATGCAGGGACACGCGCAGGTTGGGGTTGGTCTTCATCGCCTTGGCGAGATCCGGCATCACGTTGATCGGGCGCTCGCCGTCGCCGCCGGGGCGGCGGAAGTCCCAGTTGTCGATCGAGGCGAACAGCCGGTACTGCTGGCCGTCGCCGTACTTCAGCTGCTTGCGCACGTAGTCGTTGAACGCGGCGACATAGGCGGCGCTGATCGCCGAGGACTGCGGGTCGTACTCGGAGTCCTTACTCAGCGGATCGAGCGACGGGCCGGAAAAGCGGCCATCCAGGCGGCCGGTGGTGACGCCGCCGTCGGACTGCAGCTGCTGCTCGAACATGCCGCCGGTGACGCGCAGGTCGGCCTTCAGCAGATAGGCCACCGGCAGGCCGGTGTACTGGTGCAGCTTCTCCGCCACCGCCTGCTTGCGCGCGTCGTCGAGGCGGCTGCCGGCCATCAGCGCCTGGGCATAGTCGTTCAGCGCGAACTGTTCCACTTCGCGCAGGAACGGCTCCAGCGCGGCCGGCTGCTGCGGCAGGCGGTGGTGGTAGAACGCCGTCGCGGCGAAGGTGGGCAAGGCCACGACATAGGGCACGTCGATGCCCGGGTTGGTCTCCGGACCGTCGATGCTGGTATCGAAGTTGAGGATCTGCGACAGCAGGATCACGCCATTGAGATCGACGCTGGACTGGTTCTCCAGGATATTGGCCAGCACCGCCGAGCGCGTGGTGCCGTAGCTTTCGCCGAACAGGTACTTGGGCGAATTCCAGCGGCCGTAGGTGGACAGGAACTGCGTGATGAACTGCGCGAAGGCATGGCCGTCGCCGTCCACGCCGTAGACCTCCTTGCGGCGCTCCTTCATCTGCTCGTCGCGCTTGCTCTTGTCCTCGTCCGCGGCGATCAGGCGGCTGAAACCCGCACCCGGCGCGTCGATGAAAACCAGGTCCGACGCATCGAGCAGGCTGTAGTCGTTGTTGACCAGGCCGTAGGGCGCGGCGGGCGTGTGGCTGTCGTCGGACGTGACCACGCGCCTGGGCCCGAACGCACCCATGTGCAGCCACACCGTGGCCGAGCCCGGGCCGCCGTTGTAGATGAAGGTGACCGGCCGCTTGCCGGCGTCGGCGCCTTTCTTGAAGTACGCCGTGTAGAACATGCTGATCTGCGGCTCGTGCTCCTTGTCGCCCTTGCCGTGGATGATCAGGGTGCCGGCAACCGCCTTGTAGTCGATGCTCTTGCCTTCCACGCGCACGGAGCCGGTGCTCTCCGACGACTGCGGCTGCAGCAGCGCGGCGTCGGGTTTGCTTTCCTGGGGCTTGTCCTTGTCCTGCTTGTCGGCGGCCAGCGCCGAACCGGCGAGCAGCAGGGAGGCCAGGGCGGCGGCCAGGGGGAGCGTGCGCATCGGAGTTCCTTCGGGGAGGGGCTTGGAGTCCCCGAGCTTAGGCGCTGCAAGTGCCGGCTTTCACACGCCAGAAGTCATGCCTGCGCTCAGCCGCGCGTGGCCAGCACGATCGCCACGGCGGCCAGCGCCACGCCGGCCAGATTGAGCCGGCTGAGCTTTTCGCGGAAGGCGAGCGTGCCGACCAGGGCGCCCAGCGCCACCACGCCGAGGTTCATCGCCGCAAAAACCAGCGACGGTCGGTCGGCCAGGGCCTGGTGGGCGCGCACGTAGAACACGATGTTGCCGAAGTTGGCCAGGCCCAGCAGCAGGCCGGCCAGCGCATCGCGCACGGTGAAGCGCATGCGCCCCGTGGCGCGGCGGCCGAGCTGGATCGCGAACGCTACCACCAGGGCCAGCGCGAACATCGCCTGCAGCGAAGCGGCGAACGGCGTGCCGGCCTGAGCCACGTGCTTGAACAGGATGTCGATCGCGGCGAAGCCCACGAACACGATCAGGGGCCACCACCATGCGGCGCTCGCTTCCGCCTCGTCCGCGCCGCCGCGCCACACCATGCAGGCCATGGCGACCAGGCCGACGCCGATGCCGGCCAGCTTGAAGGCGCTGGCCGCTTCGCCGAACAGCAGGAAGGCCGCCAGCAGCGACACGATCAGCGACAACCGCTGCGCCGCATCGCTGCGCACGATGCCGGCATGGCGTACCGAGGCGGCCAGCGCCAGGAAGATCACCGGCAGCAGCAGGCCCAGGCCGACGAAGCCGATCCACGGCGCACCGGGCCGCGCCAGCGTGTCGAGCGAGGGATGGAACACCCAGGCGGTGAGCGCGCTGGTGGCCACGTAGTTCCAGGCGACCGCCTGCCCCACGTCGATGCCGTGGCGCCGCGCCAGTTTCAGCAGGACGGACACCAGCACGCTGCAGCCGATGGCGAGGAGGATGTAGAGCATGGGTCGATGCCGGCGGGGAACGGGGCGCAGCTTAGCGGCGATGGCGCCGCTTCTCTATGCCCGCTGCCCCGCCAGCGCGAATCGCTCGCGATACCGCGCCGGGCTGAGCTTGATCGCGCGGCGGAAATGATGCCGCAGCGTATCGGCGCTGCCGAAGCCGCAGCGGTCGGCGATCTGCTCCACCGCCAGCTCGCTGCCTTCCAGCAGCTCGCGCGCCCGCGCCAGGCGTTCGTGCACCAGCCACTGCTTGGGCGAATGCCCGGTGGCTTCCTCGAAGCGGCGCAACAGGGTGCGTTCGCTCATGCGCGCGCGTTCGGCCAGCACGCTGATCGGCAGCGGCTGGTCGAGGCGGCGGCGCATCCATTCCAGCAGCGTGCCCAGGGCGGCGCCTTGTTCCGGCAGCGGCGCCGGGATGAATTGCGCCTGGCCGCCGTCGCGATGGGTCGGCACCACCGCGCGGCGCGCCACCTGGTTGGCGATGCGCGGGCCGTAGTCGCGGCGGATCAGGTGCAGCGACAGGTCGATCGCCGCGGCGCTGCCGGCGGAGGTCATCACCCTGCCTTCGTCGACATAGAGCACGTCGGGTGCGAGCCGGATGCGCGGATAGCGCGCCGCGAGCGTCTCCGCATAGCGCCAATGCGTGGTCGCCGCGCGATCGTCGAGCACGCCAGCGGCGGCGAGCACGAACACGCCGGAGCAGAACGACAGCAGGCGCGCGCCACGCTTGTGCGCCGCGCGCAGGGCATCGAGCAAGGCGGGCGGCGGCGCGGCATCGGCGCCGCGCCAGCCGGGGACGATGATGGTGCCGGCGCGGGACAGGCCTTCCAGCCCGGCATCCGCCCGCACGCTGAGGCCGCCGGCTGCGCGCATCGCGCCGCGATCCACGGCGCAGGAGGTGAAGCGGTACCAGCTGTCCAGTTCGGGCCTGGCGATGCCGAACATCTCCACCGCGATGCCGTACTCGAAGGTGCACAGGCCGTCGTACACCAGCGCCGCCACGTTGCGGTTGGCGGGGCCAGTCGGAGTGCTCGCACGCTTTGGCGGTTTCTTCATGATGCCTGGCATTCTTGCCAATGTCGGCGGCGGCCGCCAGTGCCCACACTGGCACCATCCTCAGCACGGAGTACCGCCCCATGAGCAGCGTCGTCCACCGCGTCCCGGCCGCCGCCAGCGCGCAGGCCCTGGCCCATTTCCAGGCGCGCCTGGGCTTCGAAACCGACTGCGCGGACGTGCACTACGCCACGCAGCACGAGGACAAGGATTTCGTCCTGCTCGACGTACGCACGCCGACCCTGTACGCCGCCGGCCACGTGCCTGGCGCGTTGAACGTGCCCACGCGCACCATCAGCGAGCAGCGCTTGAGCGAGTTCCCGGCCGATACGTTGTTCGTGGTGTATTGCGCCGGCCCGCATTGCAACGGCGCCAACAAGGCGGCGGTGAAGCTGGCGCAGCTCGGACGGCCGGTGAAGGAAATGATCGGCGGGCTGACCGGATGGATCGACGAAGGCTTCGGTCTCGAACGCGGCGTGTAAATAGCTGCCTTCACCATTGCTTCGGTACTCACGCTTGAATCCTTCTCCCTCCGGCAACCCGAAGGTAGTCCCCGTGGGAGAGAAGGTGGCGGCAGCCGGATGAGGGTTCGGCCGGAGCGGTGCACATCACTCTTGCGCTCCGCCCGTACCCTCACCCCTCTCCCAGTGGGAGAGGGGCTCTGCATTGCATTACTTCGCGAGCATTTCTCGCCATCGAAATTCGATGCACATCACACCCGCCACTTGCGCGAGCCTTGCATGATCGACCCGTGAAGAACTTACGAAACATTCCTATGTTCTTGCGATGGATGCACCCGGAGGATAGCCGCGCTCAGGGGAGGGATCTCTAGGGAGCTTTCTTATCGGTGCCTGTTCGGCGGCATGCGCAACGCATGCGGCCGCGCTGCCCTTTTGCCCACTTTTATCCAGGAGTGTCGTGATGTCTTTGAAGCCTTACGTCCTGAGCCTCTCCATCGCCGCCGCGCTGACCGTCGCCGGCGGCGCGCAAGCTGCACGTTTCGATCATCTGGCCATTGCCGGCGTCGCCAAGGGTCTCGCCAAGCAGCAGCCTGCCGCGCTGCAGGCCGACAGCGACGACACGTTCGAAGCGACCGATGTGATCGTCGATCCCGACGGCACGGAACACGTGCGCATGCAGCGCAGCTACCGCGGCCTGCCGGTGATCGGCGGCGACGTGGTCGTGCACAGCAACAACGGCCGCTTCCGCGAAGCCAGCCTCACCCTGCGCGGCCGCGGCCGCCCGAGCCTGTCGCCGCGCACCACGGCCGACGAGGCACAGCTTGCCGCCGGCAAGGATTTCAACGGCGAGATCGAGAGCATCGAGAGCCGTGGCCTGGTGATCTATGCGCGCGGCGCCAAGCCGGTGCTGGCCTATGAGGTGAACGTGCAGGGCGCGTCCGACACCTTCGGCACCGCCAACATGCGCTACTTCGTCGATGCCTCCAGCGGCAAGGTGCTGGACCGCTGGAACCTGTTCCAGACCATTGCCGCCAACGGCACCGGCAAGTCCCTGCTGGTGGGCAACGTGGGCATCGTCACCAACTCGGTGAACGGCGGCTACCAGCTGATCGATCCCTCGCGCGGCAACGGCTCGGTGTACGACGCGCAGGGCAAGAACGACACCTCGGCCAACCTGCGCAATGCCACGCTGTTCACCGACACCGACAACACCTGGGGCAACAACGCCGAGAGCGACCGCGCCACCGTGGCCGGCGACATCGCCTACGGCGTGTCCAAGACCTGGGACTATTACAAGAACGTGCACGGCCGCAACGGCATCTTCAACGACGGCAAGGGCGTGAAGAGCTATGCCCACGTGAAGATCAATGTCGGCGGCGGCAGCTACACCTCCAACAACGCCGCCTGGAACGGCAGCGCGATGGAATACGGCGACGGCGGCACCACCTGGTTCCCGCTGGTGGCGGTGGACGTGGCCGGCCACGAGATGAGCCATGGCGTGACGCAGGCCACCGCCGGCCTGGCCTATTCCGGCGAGTCCGGCGGCTTGAACGAAGCGAACTCCGACATCTTCGGCACCATGGTCGAGTACTACGCCAACAACGGCACCGACGCCCCGGACTACCTGATCGGCGAGAAGATCTACCGCAGCAATCCCAACGGCACCACCGCGCTGCGCTACATGTTCAAGCCCAGCCTGGACGGCGCCTCGGCCGATTGCTGGAGCAGCTCGGTGGGTTCGCTCAACGTGCATTACAGCTCGGGCGTGGGCAACCACTTCTTCTATCTGCTGGCCGAAGGCGCCGTAGTGCCGGCGGGCTTTGGCGCGGGCAGCTCGGCCAACCTGACGGCGGCGAAGCTGGTGTGCAACGGCAACACCGCGGCCGGCGGCATCGGGCGCGATGCGGCGCAGAAGATCTGGTATCGGGCGTTGACGGTGTATATGACGTCCAACACGAACTATGCCGCGGCGCGGACGGCGACGCTGAAGGCGGCGGCGGATCTGTATGGCACGACGTCGACGCAGTATGCAGGTGTGGCTTCGGCGTGGAGTGCCGTCAGCGTCAACTGAGGTTGGCGAGTGATGGAGTGATATGGCCGGCCCGGGTAACCGGGCCGGCTTTTTGCTGTCGCTCGATTCGAGGTTATGGCGAGCCCCGGCCCCTCACCCCGACCCTCTCCCCGGAGGGGAGAGGGGGATGCAGCGCGCGGCGAAAATCGGGCGAAGAGCACGCGGCGCAGCCGCGGCGTTCCGCTGGTGCGCTTTTGCTCTTGATCCACGGGTCCCCTTGGCGCCGGCGGTGAGGGCTGGACGAAAAGGCCCCCGCAGGGGGGCGGGGACACGATGTCCCCGCCTTTTTGATCAGGGCATGGATGCCCTGTCAAAAAGCCCGGCCAGCTCTCACGGACCCTCAGCAGCGCAGCTGCTGAGGGCGCCAAGCAGGGTGCCCTTTCTTCTTGGTTACTTCTTCTTTGGGCACGCAAAGAAGAAGTAACTCGCCCCGCGGCAGCGGGGCGAAACACTCGCCAAAGGCGAGACACCCAAGCGCCAGCGCAACAACCGAGCGATACCGCCACTGGATCCCGGCCTACGCCGGGATGACGATCAAGAGCGCGCCTTGAGTGCAGCTGCCTCACGCGCCAGCGCCTCAATCCCCGCCCAGTCGCCAGACTTCAACTTATCCACCGGCGTAAGCCAAGACCCACCTACACACACCACATTCGGCAACGCCAAAAACTCCGGCGCACCCGCCAGACTGATCCCACCCGTAGGGCAAAACCGAATCTGCGGCAGCGGACTAGCCCACGCACCAAGCAGCTTGTGCCCCCCCGCCGGCACCGCCGGAAAAAACTTCAGATAGCGATAGCCACGCTCCAACAGGCTCATCGCCTCAGACGCCGTAGCCACACCCGGCAGCAACGGCAGGTCGCTGTCGTCCGCCGCCGCCAGCAACTTCGGCGACACACCCGGCGACACCGCGAACTTCGCGCCAGCCTGCCACGCATTCTCCAGATCCCGCGGCGTCAGCACCGTACCCACGCCCACCACAGCACCCTCCACCTCCGCGGCGATCGCGCGGATCGCCTCCAACGCCGCCGGCGTACGCAAAGTCACCTCGATCGCCGGAATCCCGCCGGCCACCAGCGCGCGCGCCATCGGCACAGCCGCCTTGGCATCGTCGATGATCACCACCGGCACCACCGGCGCCAGGCGTAGAGTGGCTTCGACTTGCTGCTGCTTGGTTTCGATGAGGCTCATGGGGAATCCTGGGAAGAAAGGTCAGAGCACGCCGGCGCCGAGATCGGCTTCGACCGCGGCCTGGCGGAACAGGCCGAACAGTTCGCGGCCCATGCCGCTATGGTGCGGCGAGAGGTCGGCCGTGGCCGGCGCGCGGCTGGCAAATTCAGACGCATCCACCAGCACGTCGAGCGTGCCGCGGGTGGCGTCGAGGCGGATCAGGTCGCCGTCGCGGATCTTCGCGATCGGCCCCTGCGCCTGCGCTTCCGGCGTGACGTGGATGGCCGCCGGCACGCGGCCGGAGGCGCCCGACATGCGGCCGTCGGTGAGCAGGGCGATGCGGTAGCCGCGGTCCTGCAGCACGGCCAGCGTGGGGGTGAGCTTGTGCAGCTCCGGCATGCCGATCGCACGCGGCCCCTGGAAGCGCACCACCGCGATGAAGTCGCGATTGAGTTCGCCGCGCTCGAAAGCCTTGCGCACGTCGTCCTGGTCGTGGAACACGATGGCCGGCGCCTCGATCACCTGGCGGTCGTCCGGCACCGACGACACCTTGATCACCGCGCGGCCGAGATTGCCGGCGAGCAGGCGCAGGCCGCCGTCGGCGCGGAACGGTTCGGCGATGCCGCGCAGCACGCCGCGGTTGCCGCTTTCCTTCGCCACGGGAGTCCACTGCACGGTACCGGCATCGTCGAGCGACGGTACCTGGGTATAGCCGTCCAGGCCGGTGCCGAACACCGTGCGCACGTCCGCATGCAGCAGGCCCGCGCTCAGCAGCTGGTCGATCAGGAAGCCCATGCCGCCGGCTTCGTGGAACTGGTTCACGTCGGCATAGCCGTTCGGATACACGCGCGCCAGCAGCGGCACCACCGAGGACAGCGCGTCGAAATCGTCCCAGCGCAGCTGGATGCCGGCCGCGCGCGCCATCGCCACCAGGTGCAGCAGATGGTTGGTGGAACCGCCGGTGGCATGCAGGCCGACCACGCCGTTGATGATGGCGCGCTCGTCCACGATATGGCCGATCGGCAGGTGCTGCCCGCCCTTCGCGCTCAGCGCGGCGACGCGGCGCACGGCTTCGGCGGTGAGCGCGTCGCGCAGCGGCGTGTCCGGCGCCACGAAGCTTGCGCCCGGCAGGTGCAGGCCCATGATCTCCATCAGCATCTGGTTGGAGTTGGCGGTGCCGTAGAAGGTGCAGGTGCCCGGCGCGTGGTATGCGGCGGCTTCCGCTTCCAGCAGCTCGGCGCGGTTGGCCTTGCCCTCGGCATAGGCCTGGCGCACCTTGGATTTCTGCTCGTTGGTGATGCCGCTGGGCATCGGGCCGCCGGGCACGAAGATGCCGGGCAGGTGGCCGAAGCTCAGCGCGCCGATCAGCAGGCCGGGCACGATCTTGTCGCAGATGCCCAGGTACAGCGTGCCGTCGAACATGTCGTGCGACAGCGACACCGCCGTGGCCATCGCGATCAGGTCGCGCGAGAACAGCGACAGCTCCATGCCGGCGCGCCCTTGCGTAACGCCATCGCACATCGCCGGCACGCCACCGGCCACCTGCGCGGTAATGCCGGCTTCGCGCGCCACCTGGCGGATGAATTCCGGATAGCGCTCGTACGGCTGGTGCGCCGACAGCATGTCGTTGTACGAGGTGACGATGCCGAGGTTCGGCGCATGGCCGTCGCGCAGCGCGGCCTTGTCGTCCGTGCCGCAGGCGGCGAAGCCGTGCGCGAGGTTGCCGCACGAGAGCCGCTCGCGGTGCGTGCCGCCGGTGCCGGCCGCGTCGATGCGCGCCAGGTAGGCGGCGCGCGTGTCGCGGCTGCGTTCGCGCAGGCGTTCGGTGACTTCGGCAAGGACGGGGTGCAGTGGCGTGCTCATGCGATGGCTTTCGATCGGAGAAGAGAGGGAGAAGCGGGAAACGGGCGTTGAGGGTCGCCCGTTCCCCACTCCTGGCGTCCGGTGCTCAAGGGCACCAGTACACGGCGACCGGCACGCGCGGCTGGGTCAGCACGCTGCGTACCGGGTAATCCTTGCCGGCGCCCAGGCCGAGGCGGGCATCGGCGAGCAGCTGGCGCTTGGTGTCGCCTTCGATGTGCAGATACAGCGCCTGCGTGTCGAGCAGCGCAGGCAAGGTGAAAGTGATGCGCGGCTCGCCGGCGCCATTGGCGCGCATCGGCAGCACCTGCGCGGTGCCGGCCAGGTCCAGCGCTTCGGCAAGGCGGTCGCCACCGGGGAAGAACGATGCGGTATGGCCGTCCGTGCCCATGCCGAGGATCACCGCGTCGAACGGAAACGGCAGCGCGGCGATGCGCGCGCGCACCGCGGCGACGCCGGCTTCGGGCGTGGGCATGTCGGTATACAGCGGCACGAAGTGCGCGGCGGAGGCGGCGTGCTGCAGCAGGTCGGCCTTCACCATGCGCGCGTTGGAGCGCTCGTGGCTTTCCGGCACCCAGCGCTCGTCCACCAAGGTGACCTGCACTTTCGACCAGTCGAGTTCCGCGCGCGCCAGCTGGCGGAAGAAATGCACCGGCGTGCTGCCGCCGGAGACCGCGAGCAAGGCCTGGCCGCGCGCGGCGATACCGGCGCGCAGGCGTTCGGCGACGCGTTCGGCCAGCGCGCGGGCCAGCGCGTGGCAATCGGTGAAGCTGTGCGTGGTGACGTCGGTGTGCTCGGGCATGGCGGTGGGAGGAAGCGGTGGGCGCGCTCGCGCCGGCGGGGTTATCGAGTGTAGGTGGGGGCGTGCAACGCGACGGTGAAGCCAGGCTGCACCGTCGCGGGTGGTGCGGCCTTACTCGCTGTCTTCGTTCCAGGTGCGGCCGTCGCGCTCGATCAGCGCCACTGCCGCGCTCGGACCCCAGGTGCCGGCGGTGTACGGACGCGGCGCCTCGCCGCTGGCACCCCAGGCATCCAGGATGGGGCCGGCCCAGTGCCATGCGGCCTCGACCTCGTCGCGGCGCATGAACAAGGTGGGGTTGCCGCGCACCACGTCCAGCAGCAGGCGTTCATAAGCATCCGGCTGCGATACGCCGAAGGCTTCGGCGAAGCTCATGTCCAGCGGCACGTGGCGCAGGCGCAGGCCGCCGGGGCCGGGGTGCTTGATGGTGAGCCACAGCTTCACGCCTTCGTCCGGCTGCAGGCGCAGCACCAGGCGGTTCTGCGAGAGCGGGCCGGCCGAGGCGTCGAAGATCGAATGCGGCACCGACTTGAACACCACCACGATCTCGGACACGCGCTCCGGCAGGCGCTTGCCCGTGCGCAGGTAGAACGGCACGCCGGCCCAGCGCCAGTTCTCGATCTCGGTCTTCAAGGCCACGAAGGTTTCGGTGTGCGACTTCGAACCGGGGCCGAGTTCTTCCAGATAGCCCGGCACGCTCTGCCCTTCGGCGGCGCCGGCGCGGTACTGGCCGCGCACGGTGTACTGGGCGGCGTTGGATTCGTCGATGGGCCGGAGCGAGCGCAGCACCTTGAGCTTCTCGTCGCGCACGGCGTCGGGCGACAGCGAGGACGGCGGCTCCATCGCCACCATGCACAACAGCTGCAGGATATGGTTCTGCACCATGTCGCGCAGCGCGCCGGCGCGGTCGTAGTAGGCGCCGCGGGTGCCGACGCCGAGCGTTTCGGCCACGGTGATCTGCACGTGGTCGATATGGCCGGCATTCCACAGCGGCTCGAACAGGGCGTTGCCGAAACGCAGCGCCAGCAGGTTCTGCACCGTTTCCTTGCCGAGGTAATGGTCGATGCGGTAGGTCTGCGACTCGTCGAAGATGCGGCCGACCGCGTCGTTGATCTGGTTGGCGCTGGCCAGGTCGCGGCCGATCGGCTTCTCCAGCACCACGCGCGACTTGCCGCGGTTGAGGCCGTATTCGCCCAGGCGGTTGCAGATATCGACGAAGAGCTCGGGCGAGGTCGACAGGTAGAACACCCGCACGTGCTCGGGCTGCTCGCCGATCAGCGCGGCGAACGCGTCCCAGCCTTCGTCCTTGCGCGCGTCGAGCGAGCGGTAGGCGACCTGCTTGAGGAAGGCGTCGACCTGGTCCTTGGCGCCGCCGGCCTCGAGCAGGGCCTTGCGTATGTTGCCGCGGTAGCCGTCGTCGTCCAGCCCTTCGCGGGCGATGCCGATCACGCGGCTGCCGGCGGGGATCTGGCCGTCGAGGAAGCGATGGAACAGGGCGGGCAGCAGCTTGCGCAGGGCAAGGTCGCCCGTGCCGCCGAAGATCACCAGGTCGAAGGCGTCGACCAGGGGGGGAGAAGCCGTCACTGCAGTCACCTCAGGGATAGGGCGTAGACGGAGGCCGGCGTTTTCATCCGGCCCGTTCGGTGCATCCTAACGTACCAGTCAAATACCAGACAACACCACTTCGCGCGGACCGCAAGATGGCGGCCTTCCGGACCTGGCTGGAGGCCAAGTGGTAACCCCTGCAAGGCCCGGTTTCAAGGCGCGCTTGTGGAATTGGTATGGTCATTGGTATGTTGGCCGCCATGGAAACCGCCCTGGTCAACGAATACTTCCGCCTGAGCCGCGACGCGGCCACCCACCAGCCACTGGCATATCTGCGGCTGCGCCGGGCCATTCGCAATGTGGTGGAGCACCGCGACATCGAGCCCGGGCAGGCCCTGCCCAGCGAGCGCGACCTGTCGCGCGCGCTCAGCCTGTCGCGGGTGACCGTGCGCAAGGCCATCGCCGGCCTGGTCGAGGAAGGCATTCTTACCCAGCGGCATGGCGCGGGCACCTTCGTGGCCGAGCGCATCATCAAGCCGATGTCGCGCCTGACCAGCTTTACCGAAGACCTGCGCGCGCGCGGCCTGAATCCGCGTTCGGAGTTCTTCGAGCGCGGCATCGGCGAAGTGACGCCGGAGGAATCGATGGCGATGAACCTCTCGCCCGGCGTGCAGGTCGCCCGCTTGCACCGCGTGCGCTATGCGCGCGAGGAGCCGCTGGCGATCGAGCGCACCGTGGTGCCGGCCAGCGTGCTGCCGGATCCGCTGATCGTGCACGACTCCTTGTATGAAGTGCTGGAAAGCCTGGGCTGCCGCCCGCGCCGCGCCCTGCAGCGCCTGCGCGCGGTGTCGCTGGGCGCGCAGCAGGCGCGCCTGCTGCACGTGCCGACCGG
The DNA here is from genome assembly GCF_011759495.1 of Dyella sp. SG562. NCBI lineage: Bacteria > Pseudomonadati > Pseudomonadota > Gammaproteobacteria > Lysobacterales > Rhodanobacteraceae > Dyella > Dyella sp. SG562. The sequence goes on along the minus strand of NZ_JAAOYS010000002.1, from coordinate 245,413 downwards.
CAGCGCGGGGCTGAATATCGAGCGGCGCAGCTTTCTCGACGACGGGCGCGTGGTGGAGTTCACCGTGTCCTGGTACCGCGGCGATATCTACGACTTCGTGGCCGAGCTGCATACGGACTGAGGTCCGCGCAGAAAAAGCCGCCGGGGATGCCGGCGGCTCGCTTCGGATGAAAGGCGCCGGCGCGAGGCCGGCGCCGGTGTGGCTTACAACGAGAAGTCGTAGCGCACGCCGAACTGGAAGTAGCGCGGCTGCTGGAACGCCACCGGACGCAGATAGTCGACGCTGCGCACCGGCTTGCCGGTGGCGCTGCTGATCGAGCTCTCGCCCACTTCGATCACCGCCAGTTCTTCCTTCTTCGAGAACACGTTGAACACGTTGGCGGTGAAGGCCAGCGGCTGGTTCTCGCCCGCCCAGGTCGGACGGTATTCGGCGTTGAGGTCCAGTGACCAGGTCCACGGCAGGCGGCCCTTCGAGCCGCGCGGGCTGGGTTCGAAGTTGCACTCGAAGTACGAGGCGCCGTAGTGGATCGCGTCGACCGGGTCGAAGCCGATGCAGTTCTTCGGACGGCCCGAAGCCACCGCGAGGTTGGCGCCGAACAGCCATTCCTTGGTGGCCTGGAAGTAGCCGTAGGCCTTCAGCTGGTGCTTGCGGTCGTTCGGCAGCGGGCCGTTGGTGAACTGCATGATTTCCGGCGCGTCCCAGTCCTGCGTCACCGACGGGTCGAGCTGGCCGATGTCGGACTTGAGCTGGCCTTCCGAATTGCCGTAGCTGCGCGAGAAGGTGTAGTCGACGCGGCCGTACCACTGGTCGCTGAACTGGTGTTCCAGGTACAGGTCCAGCGAGTAGTACTTGCGCTTCAGGTCCGGGAACGACACGCCGGCCGGCGTGGTGAAGTCTTCCTTGGTCAGCTTGAACGGCACGAAGTTGCCCTGGCCGGTGGTGTCCACCAGGAAGGTGTTGGACTCGCCCGGGTTGAACAGGTAGCAGCCGGCGATGCGCGCGTTGCTGATGTCGATGTTGTTGCGCGCGGCGTACTTCTCGAACGGGCGCGAATCGCAGAAGTCGTCGATCGAGCTCTTCAGCTTGCGCAGGGTGGCCTTGGCGCCGAAGGTCCAGTTCGCGCCGAGCGTCTTGTCGAAGCCCAGGATGTACTCGTCCTGGTAATAGGCCTTGAGCTTCTGCGCGGCGACGCTGCGGGTGTCGGGCGTGGTGCCGTCCTCGCCGTTCAAGTAGCTGCGCGAGCCGAGCTGGGTCAGGCCGGTGGGTTCGCCGTTCGGGCCGACGCCGCTGTAGGTGTAGTACTCGCTGTAGTAGTTGGACGCCGAGGCGCCGCGGATGGCCACGTTCGACGGGATCGCCAGGTGGTAGCGGCCCGCGTTGGCGTACACCTTGAAGCTGGAGTCGCCGAACACGTCCCAGGTCAGGCCCAGGCGCGGCGCCAGCTGGTGGCGCTGCTTGACGTAGACCTGGCCGGCGCCGTTGAGGTTCTTGAACTGCTCGTTGCGCAGGCCGACATAGGCCAGCCAGCGGTCGTTGACCTGCCAGCGGTCTTCGATGAACTGCGCTTCCTGCTCCACCTTCACGCTGGCGCCGGTCTGGAACAGGCGCTTCTCGGCCACGTACTGGGTGCCGGGCGGCGGCACGATGTCCGGGCGGCCGGTGACTGGGCCGGCATTGCGGTAGACCCAGCGGTAGCCGCCTTCATAGACGTTGCCGGCGGTGGATTCGAGCGTCTGGTTGTCCACGCCCGCGCGCAGGTCGTGGTCGCCCAGGCGGTATTCCACGTCCAGGCGCCAGCCGTGCGTCTTGTCCTGCGCGCCCTTGCCCAGCACGGTGCCGTTGACCAGGCCGCAACCGGTGATCGGCGTGCCGACGCCCGCGCCCTGGCGCGAATCGAGGATCCACGGGCAGTTCGGATTGGCGGCGTAGCCGAGGTTGCGCACGTGCTCGGTCTTGCTGCGGCCGTACAGCGCGTTCACCGTCAGGCTGTCGGTGATGTAGCCGGTGTACTTGCCGATGTAGACGTCGCCGCCCGGCTGCGAGCCCGGGCCGGAATCGAAGTTCTTGGTCTTGTCCGAACCGAGGTAATCGGTGGTGTGGAAGGTCTTGTAGTCGTAGCGGTAGACCTGGCGGTCGATATTGGTCTTGTCCGACAGGCCGGTCAGTTCCAGCAGGTGGTTATCGGTGATGTTCCAGTCGATCTTGGCCAGCCACTTGGTGGCCTTGCTGACGTCGTTGGTCTGCTGCGGCGTGGTGATCGGCAGCACGGTGCGGCCGGTGGTGCGGGTGAAGTCGCCGGCGGCGTACAGGAACAGCTTGTCCTTGATCAGCGGACCGCTGACGTAGCCGGTGTACTGCTCGGACGAGGTCTTGTTGTCGGCGCGGTACTGGTACAGCTGGCCGTTCTCGCGGTAGATGCTGCGCGGCGAATCGCGGAAGTACTGCGGAATGACGTACATGCCGACGCCACCCTTCCAGGTATTGCCGCCACGCTTGGTCACCACGTTGATCACGCCGCCGGTGGAGCGGCCGTACTCGGCGCCGTAGCCGCCGGTGTAGATCTGCTGCTGGTCGATCGCGTCGTACGGCAGGCTGGTGAAGCCCAGGCCGGTCAGCGCGTTGGTCACGGCGTAGCCGTTGATGTAGTACTGGTTCTCCGACGCCGACGAACCGCCGAACGAAGCCACGTTGCCGTAGCGCGAGTCGCCCGACACCACGCCCGGCGCCAGCAGCGCGGCGGCGGTGACGTTGCGTGCCAGCGGCAGCTTCTGCAGCTGCTCGGAGGTGAGCACGGTGCGCGAGTCCACCGCCGACACGTCGATCGCCGGCAACGCATTGCCGATCACCTGGATGCCTTCCAGCGTCTGCGCATTGCCGGATGCCGCGGTGGCCGCGCCGGTGAACGAGACGTCCACGCCGCCGCCGAGCGCGACCTGCACGTTGTCGCGGCTTTCCAGCGTCTTGCCGTCCTTCTGCACGCTGACCTTGTAGCGGCCGACCGGCAGCGAAGCGGCGCGGTAGCGGCCGTCGGCGTCCACCCCGATGTCGCGGGCGAAGCCGGTGTCCAGGTTTTCGATATGGATGGTGCTGCCGGCCTCGGCCGAGCGGCCGAAGATGACGCCGGAGGCATTGGACTGCGCCATCGCCGTGCCGGCGAGGCTCATGCCCAGCGCGAGGGCGAGGGCGGTACGGCGGCACACCGCCGCGTGACGCGGTTGGCGGAACGTCTGCATTGGTTGATCTCCCCGAGAAATCCAAAAGGACGGGCGAAAAGTTCGCCCCAAAGCGTCGCGGGAAATCGCGGCAGGTCCCTTCGAAAGCGGATCGGCGGAAAGCGGCAGGCGACCCCTCGCCTGGCGCGCTTCGCAACTTCTCGCGGGTCGCTCGCCGACCTTAGAGGGGGGTCGGAAAGGGAGTCAACAAAAAACTAAGATTTTTTCTTAGGCGGAGTCATGCACTGATACGCTTGCAACACCTTGTATGGAAAGCAATTTGGAAAAATCGCCCGGCAAGAAAAAAAGTGAATAAATACTTAACGTACACCGACGCGACCGGATCGTAGGAATTTCACCCCCCCTGCCAGCAGGGAATCGCGGCCGTGTGCGCAAAAAAAGGCCGCCGTTCCCGGCGGCCAATTCGGGGAGATACGCGCCCGGCGAAGCCAGGCGCGCTTTCCTCTGTCGTTGTTATAGCGAGAAGTCGTACCGGGCTTCGAACTGCACGTAGCGCGGCACCTGGAAGCTGATCGGACGGTTGTAGACCGGGTCGGGCACGCCGACGTCGGTTTCGCCCAGATCCTGGCGGCTCAGCACCTTCTGGCTGTTGAGCACGTTGAACACATTCGCTTCCAGCGTCAGGTTGTCGCCAGCCCAGTGCGGCTTGTACTGCGCGCTCAGATCCAGCTGATAAGCCCACGGCGTGCGGCCGCGCGAGCCACGCGGAGCGATCTTGCCGTCGCAGTAGAAGTACGCCTCGCCGTACTGGATCGGATCGCCCGGGGCCACGCCGATGCAGTTCTTCGGACGGCCCGAGTAGATCGACACGTTGGCGCCGAACATCCATTCCGGCGTGGCCTGGTACCAGCCATAGGCTTTCAGCTGGTGGCGGCGGTCGTTCGGCAGGTTGCCGTTGGCGCCGAGCATCAGCTCGGGCGCATCCCAGTCCTGCGTCACCGACGGATCGGCCTGGCCGATGTCGGACTTCAGCAGGCCTTCGGAGTTGCCGAAGCTGTGCGACAGCACGTACTCGACCTTGCCGTACCACTTGTCGCTGAACTGGTGCTCCAGGTACATGTCCAGCGCGAGGTACTTGCGCTTCAGGTCCGGGAAGCCGAGGTCGGCCTTGGTGAGCTTGAACTCCTGGAAGTTGCCGTTGCCGGTCACGTCGACCAGGAAGTTGTTGCCCTTGCCCGGGTTGAACAGGTAGCAGCCGTTGAGCACGGCGTTGCTCATGTCGATGTTGTTGCGCGCCGCGTACTTCTCGAACGGACGCGTATCGCACATGTCGTCGATGATGTTCTTCAGGTTGCGATAGATCGCCTTCGCACCGAACGTCCAGTTCGAACCCAGCTGCTTGTCGAAGCCCAGGATGTACTCGTCCTGGTAGTAGGCGCCCAGGCCCTTCGCCGCCACCGTGCGCGGATCGGGCGTGGTGCCGTCGGCGGCGTTGAGGTAGTACACGCGGCCATAGGGCTGGAAGTTGATCGGGCGGCCCTGCGCATCGACGCCGGTGAAGGTGCCGTACTGGCTGCTGTAGGTCGAAGCCGAGGCGCCGCGGATGGCCACGTTGGCCGGCACGGCCAGGTGGTAGCGGCCGGCATTGGCGTAGACCTTCAGGCTGGAGTCGCCGAACACGTCCCAGCTGATGCCCAGGCGAGGCGCGAGCTGGTGGCGCTGCTTGGCGTAGGACTCGCCGCTGCCGTTGAAGTTGTTGAACTGCTCGTTACGCAGGCCGATGTAGGCCAGCCAGCGATCGTTGATCTGCCAGTGGTCTTCGATGTACTGCGCTTCCTGTTCCACGCGCACGTTGGCGGCGGCCTTGAACACGCGGTAGTCGACGTAGTTCAGCGTGCCGGTCGGGAAATGGATGTCCGGACGGCCGGCGATGTTGCCGCTCGCCGGAGCCAGCGTGTAGATGTAGCGCTGGTTCGACTCGTACGACGTGCCCGAATAAGACTCCAGCGTCTGGTTGTCCACACCCACGCGCAGGTCGTGGCTGCCGAGGCGGTACTCGATGTCCAGACGCCAGCCGTGCGTCTTGTCCTCAGCGCCCGGGGCGAGCAGGTTGCCGATCAGGTAGCACGCCGGCGGACGCACGAGCGCGCCGCTGGCATTGCGGTACTGGCCGCTGACGATTGGGCACGAACCGCCGCTGGCCGAGGTCGGCGTCTGCGTGTGCACCGACTTGCTCTTGCCGTACAGCGCGTTGACCGTGAGGTTGTCGGTGATGTAGCCGGTGTACTTGCCGATGTAGAAGTCACCGCCCGGGGTCGGGTTGGCGCCGCCGGAATAGTTCTTCAGATCGACCGTGCCGCGCTTGGCGCCTTCGGCGAGCGTCGGGGTGTAGCTGTAGCCGTAGACCTGGTCCTGCTCGGTCGTCTTGTCCGAGAAGGCGGTCAGTTCGAGGATGTGGCTGTCGGTGATGTTCCAGTCGATCTTGCCCAACCAGCGCGGCGACTTCACGTCGTAATACGCCACCTGTTGCGCGGTGGCCGAGGCGATGGTCTTGCCTTCCTGCTTGGTGAAATCACCGGTCAAATAGATGAACAGCTTGTCCTTGATCAGCGGACCGCTGATGTACGCACCGTATTCCGTGACCCACGACTTGTTGTCGTTGCGGTACTGGAACAGCGTGTTGTCGGACGGCTGGATGATGTTGCGCGGATCGGAGCGGAGGAACTTCGGAATCCACAGCGCCATCACGCCGGCCTTCCATTCGTTGGTACCGCGCTTGGTGATCAGGTTGACCACGCCGCCGGTGGAACGGCCGTACTCGGCGCCGTAACCGCCGGTGAACACCTGCTGCTGGTCGATCGCATCGAACGGCAGCTGCGCCAGACCCAGGTTGGTCAGCGCGTTGGTCACCGAAAAGCCGTTGATGTAGTACTGGTTCTCGGCCGCCGAAGCGCCGCCGAACGAAGCCACGTTGCCGTAGCGCGAGTCGCCCAGCACGGTGCCGGGCGCCAGCAGGGCGGCCGCGGTCACGTTGCGGGCCACCGGCACCTTGGACAGCTGCTCGGCGGTCAGCACGGTGCGGGAGTCGACCGACGACACGTCGATCGCCGGCAGCGCGCTGGCCACCACCTGCACGCCTTCGAGGTTCTTCGCCTCGCCGGCCGCGACCGCAGCCGCGGTGAAGCTCACTTCGGTACCGGTGCCGACCGCCGCGAGCACATCGTTGCGGGTATCGACGGTGGCGCCATCCTTGACCAGGGTGACCTTGTAGCGGCCGACCGGCAGCGAGGACGCGCGGTAGCGGCCGGACTGGTCGACGCTGATGTCGCGCGCAAGGCCGGTGTCGATGTTTTCGATATGGACGGTGTTGCCGCGGGTAGCGTCAACGCGGCCGAAGATCACGCCTGATGCGTTCGACTGCGCCTGCACCACTCCGGCAAGGCTCATTCCCAACGCAACGACGAGTGCGGTCTGACGCCAACGCGGCGCGCGACCAGCGTGCTGGTACTTGATCATCTGTGTTCTCCCCATGATGGCCTGAAGGCCGACAGGCGCAAGGCGCCGAAATCGCCTAGCGCAAGAATGCGTGTGGGGCATTCGTAAGCCCCGGATCGCAGCGAGAGAACTTCCCCAAGCCTCGTCGCGCCGCACGCAAGTTCCCGCGGTAAGCGGTCCGAACATAATTGCGAAAATCGCTGGGCGTCAACAAAATATTTACGCTTACGCGAAGCTTACGAAGCTCACTGAAACAATGACTTAGGCAAACAAATGAAATATTACCCGGAGCTTGCGTAAAACCTTCGCGAAACTTGCTTCCGGACAATATTTGGTGGCCAAACCGTCAAGAAATGACAGAAATGTCGGCCATGGGAAACGATGATGATCGCAGGAACAGGCGCCCCCCCCCATCGGGTCATTCCGCCCCGCGTTGTCAGCCACCCGGCCTCCCCGTTAAAGTTGCGTTCGTTCGGGTGTCCCAAAGCCACGCTGCCAAGGGATGAAACGGGAAGCCGGTGCGCCTTGAGGGCAAGGCCGGCGCTGCCCCCGCAACGGTAAGCGAGCAGTTCTTGCCTCCAGCGACATGCCACTGCGCTCCCACGAGCGCGGGAAGGCCGCGGGAGGATCGCGCGGCAAAGCGCACTCGCAAGCCCGGAGACCGGCCCGAATATCTTTCCTGGTGGCTCGCGGAGGGCGCAGCCGGACCACGTGCCGGTGCCGTTCGCCTGCCGTCGTTTGCGCCTCCTCCGTCATGCCGCCAGCTCGTCATCGATGGGCCGTGCGCGAGGCGCGGCCGAGGAAAACGCTCCATGAAGAAGACTCTGCTGGCCACCGCCCTGCTGTCCTGCGTCGCCGCGGCCCATGCCGCCGACCAGAACGACGCCGGGCAGCTCCCCACCGTGGTGGTGACCGCCACCCGCACGGCCACGCCGATCGACGAGACGCTGGCGCCGGTCACCGTGCTGACCCGCGCCGACATCGAACGCCTGCAGCCGCAGTCGGTGCAGGACCTGCTGTCCGGCCTGCCGGGCGTGGCCTTCGGCAATGCCGGCGGCCTGGGCCAGCAGACCTCGCTGTTCATGCGCGGCACCAATTCCTCGCACACGCTGGTGCTGGTCGACGGCGTGCGCATCGGCACGGTGGGCGCGGGCATTCCGGCCTTCGAGCAGCTGCCGGTGGAACAGATCGAGCGCATCGAGATCGTGCGCGGCCCGCGTTCCAGCCTGTATGGCTCGGATGCGATCGGCGGCGTGATCCAGATCTTCACCCACCACGGCCAGCCCGATCAGGCGCTGACGCCGTCGGTAACCGTAGGCGTGGGCAGCCATCGCCTGGCCGACGGCCAGTTCGGCCTGTCGGGCGGTTCGCGCAACGCCTGGTTCAACGCCAGCGTGGGCGGCCAGTACACGCGCGGCATCAATGCCTGCCGCGCCGCGGCGGCCGGCGTGGGCGGCTGCTTCACCAACGAGCCGGACGACGACGGCTACCGCACCTACAACGGCGCGCTCAGCGGCGGCTATCGCTGGGACGGCGGCACCGAACTGACCGCCAGCGTGCTCAAGAGCAAGGGCGACATCGAATACGACGGCGACTTCCAGAACTACACGCGCCGCTCGCAGCAGGTGGCCGGCGCGAACCTGCGCTTCGCCGTGCTCGACGCCTGGAAGATGAGCCTGAGCGCCGGCCAGAACATCGACCGCGCCGACAACTATCTCAACCGCGCGGACCTCGGCGCCGATATGGCGCCCGCCGGCCATCTGTATTCGCGCCGCAACCAGGCCAGCTGGCAGAACGACGTGACGCTCGCGCCGGGCCAGCTGCTCAGCGCCGGCGTGGACTACCAGCAGGAACACGTGCAGAGCGACACCGACTACCTGCGCAGCAAGCGCGACAACACCGGCGTGTTCGCGCTGTACCAGGGCCAGTTCGGTCCGCACGAGATCCAGCTGTCGGCACGCCACGACCACAACCAGCAGTTCGGCAACCACGACACCGGCTCGGCCGCTTACGGCTACGGCTTCGAGAACGGCCTGAAGTTCACCGCCTCGTACGGCACGGCGTTCCACGCACCGACCTTCAACGACCTGTACTTCCCGCCGTTCTTCGGTTTCGCCACCGCCAATCCCGACCTGAAGCCGGAGAAGTCGCGCACGGCGGAGATCGGCCTGTCGGCGCGTCCGGGCGTGTGGAACTGGGCGGTGAACGCCTACCAGACCAAGGTGGACGACCTGATCGGCTACGACGCCTTCTTCGTGCCGGTCAACATCAGCAAGGCGCGCATCCGCGGCATCGAAGGCCAGGCCGGCGCCGACGTCGACGGCTGGCACCTGCGCGGCTATCTCACCTTCCAGAAGCCGGAGAACCGCGGCGAGGACGATCCCAACCGCGGCAACCTGCTGGCGCGCCGTCCGGAACGCATCGCCCGCCTCGACCTGGACCGCGATCTCGGCGGCGCCTTCAGCATCGGCGGCACGGTGAATGCCGAGGGCTACCGCTACGACGACGCGGCCAACCTGCAGCGCCTGGGCGGCTACGCCACGGTGGACCTGCGCGCGAGCTGGCATTTCCAGCCGGGCTGGACCCTGCAGGGCCGCGTCGCCAACGTGTTCGACCACCGCTACGAGACCGTGCGCTTCTACAACCAGCTGGGCCGCACCGCCTACCTGACGCTGCGCTACAGCCCGGCGCACTGAGATCCGGGCGCAGGTTGGGGTGAGCCGCAGGCGAACCCCAACGTGGCACCGTCATAGGCCGCGACGTTGGGGTTCGCCGATGGCTCACCCCAACCTACGACCTATATGCGCCACGCACTTCAGGCACATCCCAAGCATGTGCCCCCCGACATAAAGTCCCCCCTGCGGAGCGCCGCAGGAGGCGCCGCCCGGGGACTACGTGAACATCTTCGCTCCAATGATCCGCCGCCCGGTGGGCACTTCGCTGCTCGCGCTGGGCCTGGCGCTGGCCGGCATCTGGACCTACCTCCTGATCGGCGTGGCCGCGCTGCCGGCGCTGGAATTTCCCGGCATGTCGGTCTATGCGGAAGTGCCCGGCGCCAGCGCGCAGACCATGGCGTCCACCGTGGCCGCGCCGCTGGAGCGGCATCTGGGGCGGATTCCCGGCATCAAGGAGATGAGTTCGGAGAGCAACGACGGCTCCAGCTCGGTGATCCTGCTGTTCGAGCCGGGCAAGTCCACCGACAAGCTGGCGCGCGACGTGCAGGCGGCGATCAATGCCGCCCAGGTGGACCTGCCCTCGAGCATGACCATCCCGCCGCGCTACTTCAAATTCAACAACTCGCAGATGCCGGTGCTGCTGCTGTCGATGACCTCGAGCACGCAGAGCCCCGACAAGCTGTTCGACATGGCCGACACGCTGATCAAGCCGGTGCTGTCGCAGGTGCCGGGCGTGGCGCAGGTGCGCATCATGGGCGGACGGCCCAAGGCGGTGCGCGTCGAGCTCAACAATGCGCAGCTGGCGGCCATGGGCCTGTCCGGCAACGACGTGCGCAATGCGCTGCGCGCGGCCAACGTCACCTCGCCGCAGGGCATCCTGAGCGACGGCACCACGCAGATGACGGTGACCGCCACCGATTCCCTGCACAATCCCGAAGAATTCGGCCAGCTGCTGATCTCGGTGAAGAACGGCACGCCGGTGCGGCTGTCGGACGTGGCCAAGGTCTACAGCGGCCAGCAGGACGAATACCAGGCGGCCTGGTTCAACGGGCAGCGCTCGGTGACCATCCGCGTGAGCAAGCGCCCGGAAGCCAATGCCGTGGCCACCGCCGACGCGGTCCGCGCCAAGCTGCCGGAAATGCGCTCGTGGCTGCCGGCGGACCTCAAGATCACGCCGATCTTCGATCTCACCCAGACCACCCGCTCGGCCCTGCACGAGGTGGAGATCGCCCTGCTGCTGAGCATCCTGCTGGTGGCGCTGGTGATGCTGGTGTTCCTGCGCCGGCTGCGCCCGACCCTGATCGCCACCTTGAGCGTGCCGCTGTCGCTGGCCGGTGCCTTCATCGTGATGTGGTCGCTGGGCTACACGCTCAACACCTTGTCGCTGGTGGCGCTGGTGCTGTGCATCGGCTTCGTGGTGGACGACGCCATCGTGGTGATCGAGAACATCGTGCGCCACATGGAACACGGCGAGCAGGCGCTGCCGGCGGCGCTGCTGGGCGTGCGCGAGATCGGCTTCACGGTGATCTCGATCACCCTGTCGCTGGTGGCGGTGTTCGTGCCGCTGCTGTTCGGCAACAGCCAGTTCACCGTGATCATGCGCGAGTTCTCGGTGACGCTGACCGCCGCGGTGGTGATCTCGGCGGTGATCTCGCTCACCGTGACGCCGGCGCTGTGCGGCTGGATGCTCAAGCAGGAGAGCGAACGGCGCGAACCGGGCCGGATCGAGCGCGCCGTGGAGCGTTTCGACCGCGGCATGCAGCGCGTCTACGAGCGCGCGCTGGACTGGGCCATGCATCACCGCCGCCTGATGCGCTGGCAGCCGCTGATCCTGCTGGCGCTGACCGTGGGCCTGGCCATGGCGGTGGTGAAGACCGCCGGCTTCAACTTCATGCCCAAGGAAGACATCGGCCTGATCCGTGCCATGGTGCGCGCCGACACCAATATCTCGCCCGGCCTGATGGCGCTGCGCGCGCAGAAGGCCGCCGAGATCATGCTGAAGGACCCGGCGGTGCTGGACGTGACCACCTTCCTCGGCGCCGACAATGCCGGCGGCGCGGTGGGCAACCAGTCGGTGATGTACGTCGACCTCAAGCCCAAGGGCAACGGCCCCGGCGAGCGCCCGGAACATATCGACAAGGTGGTCGAGCGCCTGCGCAAACAGTACGAGCTGCTGCCGGACGTGCAGGTGTCGCTGAGTTCGCTGAGCTTCTTCAACGGCGGCGGCGGTGGCGGCGGCCAGGGCGCCGAGAGCTTCCAGCTGATCAGCGCCAGCACCATCGACCTGCAGCCCTGGGTCTACAAGGTGACCAAGCTGATGAAGGACCGGCCGCCGTTCCGCGACGTCAGCAGCGACTACGACAATATCGACAAGCAGCAGATGCTGAAGGTGGACCGCCAGGCCGCTGGCCGGCTCAACATCAGCATGGGCATGGTCGACACGGCGCTGTACAACGCCTTCGGCCAGAACCAGGTGTCGATCATCTATTCGGACATCAACCAGTACTGGGTGGTGCTCACCTCCAGCGCCGAGCACACGCTCACCCCCGGCACCCTGCTCAACACCTATGTGCGCAACGGCACCGGAGGCATGGTGCCGCTGTCGGCGGTGGCCCGGATCGAGCCGAACGTGACGCCTTCCATCGTCAATCACTACAACCAGATGGAAGCGGTGCAGATCTACTACAACCTGCCGCCGGATTTCCCGCGCGACAAGGGCATGCAGCTGATCGACCAGCTGGTGGCCGAGGCGCGCCTGCCGGCCGGCGTGAAGATCGGCTACACCGGCGAGAACGAGAACCTGCAGGAGAGCAAGGACAACTCCATGCTCCTGCTGCTGGGCTCGATCTTCGCCATGTATATCGTGCTGGGCATTCTGTACGAGAGCCTGGGCCAGCCGCTGACCATTCTTTCCACCCTGCCGGCGGCCGGCGCGGGGGCGTTCCTGGCCATGCTGGTGACGCAGACGCCGATGTCGCTGATCGGCGTGATCGCGATCCTGATGCTGATCGGCATCGTGAAGAAGAACGCGATCCTGATGGTGGATTTCGCCCTGGTGCGGCAGCGCGAGTACGGGCTGTCCGCGCCGGAGGCGATCCGCGAGGCGGCGCTGGTGCGCTTCCGCCCGATCACCATGACGACCCTGGTGGCGATCGGTGCGGCGCTGCCGCTGGCGATCGGGTTTGGTATTGGCGCGGAGACGCGGCAGCCGTTGGGGGTGGCGATTGTGGGTGGGTTGCTGGTGTCGCAGTTGCTTACGTTGTTGAGTACGCCTGCCATTTATCTGTGGAATCACGATCGCAAGGAGCGCAAGGCGGCGCGGAGGGCGCGGCGCGAGGCGAAGCGCGCACTCAAGGCCGCGGGGCAGGCGGCGTGACCCTTGCTCGTCATCCCGGCGTCGCCTTTGCTCGTCATCCCGGCGTAGGCCGGGATCCAGTGGCGGTATCGCCTGGTTGTCGCGTTGGTGCTTGATTGTCTCGCCTGCGGCGAGTGTTTCGTGCCGCTGCCGCGGCCCGACTTACTTTCTCTTGCGTGCCCAAGAGAAAGTAAGCAAAGAGAAGGGCACCCTGCTTGGCGCCCTCAGCAGCGCAGCTGCTGAGGGTCCGTGAGGGCTGGCCGGGCTTTTTGACAGGGCATCCATGCCCTGATCAAAAAGGCGAGGACGTCCTGTCCTCGCCCCCTGCGGGGCCTGATCGTCCAGCCCTCACCGCCGGCGCCAAGGGAACCCGGTAGATCAAGAGCAAAAGCGCACCAGCGGAACGCCGCGGCTGCGCCGCGAGCTCTTCGCTCGGTTTTCGCCCCACCCGTCATCCCCCTCTCCCCTCCGGGGAGAGGGTCGGGGTGAGGGGCCGCTCTAGCGACAACGTTTCTACGAAGCGCAGAAAAAAGCTCTTGAACTCAAGAAGCCCCCTGCCTTTCGACACGGCCGGACTAAAGGCACATCCGCGCGTCACGGGTGGCGCGGTCTTATAGCCGATATGATTGCCCATGCCCCCGATGCCCGTTGCATCGGTACTCCCCGGTGCGCGCCGATTCGCCCTGCAGGCTACGCGCAGCGCACCTCCGGTACGGAAGCCTTGTGAACATTTTTGCGCCGCTGATTCGTCGACCCATCGGCACCTCGCTGCTCGCCATCGGGCTGGTGCTGGCTGGTTTCTGGGCCTACCTGCTGCTGGGCGTCGCGGCGCTGCCGACCATCGAGTTTCCCGGCGTGGTGGTGTTCGCGCAGATGCCGGGGGCCAATGCGCAGACCATGGCCAGTTCGGTGGTGGCGCCGCTGGAACGGCATCTGGGCCGGATCCCGGAGATCCGGCAGATGGTGTCGACCACCAACGACGGCGCCACGCAGATCCAGATCCTGTTCAATTTCGGCCGCAGCGCCGACAAGGCCGCGCGCGACGTGCAGGCGGCCATCAATGCGGCCCAGCCGGATCTGCCGCCGGGCATGCCCAGTCCGCCGCAGTACTTCAAGTTCGACACCTCGCAGATCCCGGTGCTGCTGGTCTCGCTCACCTCGACCAGCCTGCCGCCGGACAAGCTCTACGACCTCACCGACACCATGCTCAAGCCTGCCGTGGCCCAGGTGCCGGGCGTGGCCCAGGTGCAGGTGTTCGGCGGCACGCCGCATGCGGTGCGCGTGGCGCTGAACCCGGATGCGCTGGCCGCCAAGCAGCTCACCAGCGACGACGTCAGCAATGCGCTGATCGCGGCCAATGTCACCGCGCCGCAGGGCGTGCTGAGCAATGGCTGGACGCAGATGACGGTGCTGGCGAACGATTCGCTGCATACCGCCGACGAGTTCGGCGCGCTGCTGATCGCCTCGCGCAAGGGCACGCCGGTGCGGCTGTCGGACGTGGCCACCATCACCAGCGGCCAGCAGGACGAGTTCCAGGCGGCCTGGTTCAACGGCGACCGCACGGTGGCGATGCAGATCAGCAAGCGCGCCGACGCCAACGCCGTGGCCACGGCGGACGCCATCCGCGCCAAGCTGCCGGAGTTCCAGCACCTGATGCCGGCGGACGTGAAGATCACCCCGATCTTCGACCTCACCCAGACCACCAAGTCCGCGCTGCACGAAGTGGAAGTGGCGCTGCTGCTCAGTATCGCCATGGTGGCGGTGGTGATGCTGATCTTCCTGCGCCGCATCGGCCCCACCCTGATCGCCATGCTCAGCGTGCCGCTGTCGCTGGCTGGCGCCTTCGTGCTGATGTGGGTGCTGGGCTACACCTTGAACACGCTGTCATTGGTGGCCCTGGTGCTGTGTATCGGCTTCGTGGTGGACGACGCCATCGTGGTGATCGAGAACATCGTGCGCCACATGGAACACGGCGAGCGGCCGCTGCAGGCGGCGCTTACCGGCGTGCGCGAGATCGGCTTCACGGTGGTGTCGATCACCTTGTCGCTGGTGGCGGTGTTCGCGCCGATGCTGTTCGGCAATAACTTTTTCACCACCTTGATGAAAGAGTTCTCGGTGACGCTCACCGCGACGGTGGTGATCTCGGCCATCGTCTCGCTGACCCTGACGCCGGCGCTGTGCGGGCGCTATCTCTCGCTCGAACATACCGACGACAAGCGGGCCGACGGCAAGCGCGCCTCCGCGCTGTCGCGCCTGGCCGAACGCTTCGACCGCTGGCTGCTGCACGTGTACGAGCGCTCGCTGGACTGGGCCATGCGCCATCGCGGCCTGATGCGATGGCAGCCGCCGCTGCTGCTGGTGCTGACCGGCGTGCTGGCCTTCGCGGTGGCCAAGACCGCCGGCGGCGGCATCATGCCGGAGGAAGACATCGGCATGCTGCAGGCCAATTTCAATCTGGATGCGAACATCTCGCCGACCCTGCTCGCCGAACGCGCGCAAAAAATGGGCGCGATCATGCTGAAGGACCCGGCGGTGCTCGACGTCACCACCATCCTGGGCGGCAACAACAACAATGGCGCGGTCGGCAACAGCATCACGCTGTTCGTGGACTTGAAGCCCCTGGGCAAGCAGCCCGGCCAGCGCCACGACCCGGTCAAGGAGGTGATCAAGCGCCTGGATGCGCAGTACAAGGCCATCCCGGACATCACCGCCTCGCTGACCCCGCTGCAGTTCATCGGCGGTGGCGGCGGGGGTGGCGGCGGCGGCGGGCAGTATCAGTTCCAGCTCAGCAGCGCCGACGGCACCGACCTGCAAGGCCCGACCCTCAAGCTGGCGCGCGTCATGCGCGGCCTGAAGGAATTTCGCGACGTCACCACCAACTTCGACGCCATCGGCAAGCAGCAGAAGCTGAAGGTGGACCGCGATGCGGCCGGCCGCCTGCTGCTGAGCGCGGCGTCGGTGGACACGGCCTTGTACAACGCGTTCGGACAGCGTCCGGTGTCGGTGATCTATTCGGACATCAACCAGTACTGGGTGGTGCTGACCTCGGCGGCGCAGTCGATCAGCCCGGACACGCTGCTCAACACCTATGTGCGCAATACGCAGGGCAAGATGATCCCGCTTTCGGCGGTGGCCAAGATCGAGCCGAACATCGCGCCGCTGGAGATCCGCCACTACAACCAGCTGGAATCCTCATCCATCAGCTACAACCTCGCCGATGGCGTGTCGCAGGTGGAAGGGCTGCGCCGCGTCGACGACGCCATGGCCGCGGCCGGGCTGCCGGCCGGCGTGCAGAAGAAGTACAGCGGCAACAACCAGCAGCTGATGGAAGCGCTGACCAATGGCCTGTTCATCTTCTTCGCGGTGATCATGGCCATGTATATCGTGCTGGG
The DNA here is from genome assembly GCF_011759495.1 of Dyella sp. SG562. Lineage (NCBI taxonomy): Bacteria > Pseudomonadati > Pseudomonadota > Gammaproteobacteria > Lysobacterales > Rhodanobacteraceae > Dyella > Dyella sp. SG562. Next base: position 229,322 of record NZ_JAAOYS010000002.1, on the reverse strand, counting down.
CATCCTGTACGAGAGCCTGGTGCATCCGCTGACCATTCTGTCCACCCTGCCGGCCGCGGGCATGGGCGCCTTCCTGGCCATGCTGGTCACGCATACCCAGCTGACCATGATGTCGGTGATCGCGATCCTGATGCTGATCGGCATCGTGAAGAAGAACGCCATCCTGATGGTGGACTTCGCCCTGGTCGCCGAACGCGAACACGGCCGCTCGCCGCCGGAGGCGATCCGCGAGGCGGCCCTGGTGCGCTTCCGTCCGATCACCATGACCACCCTGGTGGCGATGGGCGCGGCACTGCCGCTGGCGATCGGCTTCGGCGCGGGTTCGGAAATGCGTCAGCCGCTGGGCGTGGCGATCCTGGGCGGCCTGTTCGTGTCGCAGCTGCTGACCTTGCTCAGCACGCCGGCGATCTACCTGCGCGTATACGACCGCAAGGCGCGCAAGGCCGCGCGGCGCGCGCGGCGGCAGGCGAAGCGTGCGCTGAAGGCGGCCAGCCAAGGCGCCTGAGAGAACGCCGTAGGTTGGGGTGAGCGCAGCGAACCCCAACATTCGCCATCCATAGCGCCACGCATCGTTGGGGTTCGCTGCGCTCACCCCAACCTACGTTGGCTGTCGATCAATCCTTGGGGCTGGTGCAGGCGGCGTAGCGCCGGCCGTCGACGCGAAGCAGCGGTTCCGCGCCCTCGGCGCCCAAGCTGGCGCTGTAGTGCTCCGGCGAATCGAAGGCGACCCGGCCATGCAGCACGGGTGGTGCATGGCACTGCACATGCCAATCGAGCGAGGTGCGGCTGCGGTGTTCGTCGCTGCGCTGGCAGCTCGCATCCGGTGGCGGCAGCGCGAACGATGCCCACGGATCGGCGTCTTCATCGACGCAATGCCACGCCACCGTCTCATGCGGCGCGCCCTTGGCATGCGTGACGATCTTCCACAGGCCAGGCATTGCCTGGAAATCGCCGGCGTCGGCGTGCGCGCGCGGCGCCAGCACGGACGACAGCAGTAATACGGTAAGCGCGGCGCGGACGAAGCGCGCCAGCTGATAAGCCACTTGCATCGGTAAGCCCTGCCCGGTGATCCATGCTGGCCGGCGCCACCTCCCTGTGGCACCGGCGCGGAGGCGCCATGGCCCCGTGGCCATGGCGCGGTGACCGGCGGCCGTCAGTCCTGCAGGTCGTCGTTGTCGTCGCCGTCGGCGTCGTGCCGCGCGTAGCGGCCGAAGTCGAACATGTCCATCAGATTGCCCAGTGCCGGCGCATTCACCGGCACGTACGGATTGTCCGGACGCGAGCGCGGATTCGGCAGGTTGTCGCGGCCGCGCGGCGAGATGGTCTCGTGCAGGCCCCAGTTGGCTTCGACGAATTTGTCGAAGGAGACATGGTCGTAATAGGTGTGCACCACGCGGCCGCCGGTGGAGTAGCGCGAGATCACCAGCATCGGGATGCGCGTGCCGTCGCCGAAGAAGTCGATCGGCTGGATATAACCGGAGTCCCAATAGCCGCCGCCTTCGTCGAAGGTGACCACGATGGCGGTGTCCTTCCACACCTCGGGATTGGCCTTGGCCATGTCCACGATCTTCTTCACATAGCCCTCGAACAGGCCGAGCTTGGACGACGCCGGATGGCCGTCGAGGATGCCGTCCGGCTTGGCGATCGCCACCGCGGGCAAGGTGTTGTTCTGGATGTCGCGGTACAGGTCGTTGATGTCCTGGTTGTTCGCGCGCAGCTTGGGATCGGTCATCACCTGCGTGGAGTACAGGAACGGATCGCAGATATTGCAGAAGGTACCGGCCTCGCCGTTCTCCTTGCCGTCGCCCCAGCCTTCGCCGTAGTACTTCCAGCTCACGTGATGGCGGCTGAGCAGCAGGGCCAGGTTCTCCTGCCGCGTCGGCGGGATGGTGAACTGGTCCGCGCCCAGCGGCGCGGGCGTGCCGTCGCCCAGGTAGCCGGGGTTGTAGTTGTTGACCAGGTAATAGGCGTCGCGCTTGCAGTCGCCGCCGCGGAAGCTGCGGTACGGCAGGCTGCGCAGGTAGTCCTTCACCGAGGCCACGCCCGGCTGGCTTTCGTCCGCGCAGTTCACGTAGGAACCGCCGCCGTAGCCGTCCTGCGTGTACCAGTTGTCGGTGCCCGGCATGGGATCGGGGTTCTCGATCTGGTTGACCGGCGGCGTGGCCGGACGGCCCTGTGCGTCGGCGTAATAGATCAGGCTGGCATAGCCGAGCATGATGTGGTTCGCGCCGGTGCCGCCCATCACGGACTGGTGGAAGTTGTCGCTGAGCGCATAGTCGCGCGCCAGCTCGTTGAAGTACGGCGCGTCGCCCTTGGCCATGTTGAGGAACTGCATGGCGGTGGAGCCTTCGCCGGTGGTCTGCTCGTCGAAGTTGGCCGGCCGCGGCGCGCCGTTGCTGCCGGCGCCGAAGCTGGTTTCCACCCACGGGAACAGATCGTTGCGGCAGCCGCTGGGGTTGCTGCGCGTGGCGGCGCCGGCCGAGCAGTCGAGCTGCTGCCACATCTGGAAGAAGCGGTGCACGGGGCTGTTGGCGTAGTCGTCGTAGCTGAGCGATGCGCTCATGTCGACCGGCGCATTCGGCAACTGCGTGGGGAAGCGCGTATCGACCACGTGCCCCGGCAGGCCGGTGCCGCCGCTGGCGAGCTGGCCGTATTCGCCCGCGGGCAGGCCCGGCTCCACCGCTTCGGCCTGCGCGGCGGAAGCGAAGTAGGGCTGGGTCGGCGCGCCGCCGGTGTTCATCGCCGGCAGCATGGCGTAGGGCGCGGTGCGCTTGGGCGCGATGGCGAACTTGCCGGTGTCGGTGGCCTGCCACTGCCTGGCCAGGGCTACGTTCGGGCCCGGCGTGCCGTCGGCGTTGACGATGCCTTCGGACAGCAGGTTGTGCACGCTCTGGCCCTTGGGCGGCGTGTAGGTGGCGTAGACATGGTCGAAGGTGCGGTTTTCGCCGATCAGCAGAATCACGTGCTTGATCGGGGTGCGCGTGCGGTCGCTGCGGTCGCCCGGCTCACCGGGTCGGTGCAGCGTGACGATGCCGCCCGGTATGCCCGGACGCGGACTGGTGCCGGCGCCGGGAATGCCATGGCGGAACGCGGCATCCTGCTCGGCGTTAGTGGTTTGCGCACCCGCCGCGCCGGCCAGGACGGTGGCGAGCGCAGCGGTGAGGAACGGCAGGTAACGCGGACAGCCGTGAAGCTTGGGCATGACTTTGGACTCCTGCAACGCGAAGGCTGCAACGTGGTCCCCCTGATGCGGCCGCATGCCGTGGAATGACGCGGGCCGGCGCGGAGCATGGTCTTCGCCCATGACGTTGCGTTGGCAGCGAAGCGACAGCGATGGCGGCGCAGATGACAGCGCGGCGACAGGCGCAAGGGCTTGCGCAAGCGCAAAAACCAGCGGTTTTTCAGGCTTTCGGCAACAGCTTGAAAGGCCGCATCATTTCGTTGTCTTCATGCTCGAGCAGGTGGCAATGCCACACGTATTTGCCGGGCTCGCCCTCGAATCGCACGATGATGCGGGTGACCATGTCGGCGTCCGCGCGCACCGTGTCCTTCCAGCCGGCCTCATGCGGCGGCGGCGGCTGGCCGGGGCCGGTGTACTTCAGTTCCTTGCGCTCGTTCCAGGCGAACAGGTCGTAGGGGCGGCGCTCGAGAATCTGGAAGCGCACCAGGTGCAGGTGGATCGGATGCGCGTCGCCGGTGAGGTTGACCAGGCTCCAGATCTCCACGCTGTCCTGCACGGGATCTTCGGTGATGGGATCGGACCAGTGATGGCCGCCCAGGGTCATCATCATCGCGTTGCCATTGGCATCGTCCATCTCGCCGACGGTAAGGATGCGTTCGCGCACGGCGGTGGCGGCATCCATGCGCGGCACGGCGCGCAGCGCGGCAGGCACGGCGACCGACGCCGCATGCTTGTTGTCGCGGCTGCGCACGCGGAACTGCAGCAGCGGTTCGGAAGGCTGGCGCAGTTCCACCGTCTTGCCGTCCAGGCCGGAGAAATCGACCACCACGTCGGCGCGCTCGGCCGGATACAGCTCCACGCGCATGCGTTCCAGCGGTGTGCCGAGAAGGCCCTGGTCGCTGCCGATCTGCATGAAGGGACGGCGGCTGGAAAGGCTCAGTTCGTAATGGCGCGCATTCGCCGCATTGATCAGGCGCAGGCGGTAGCGGCGCGGTTCCGCTTCCAGGTACGGATACAGCTTGCCGTTGCACAGCGTGGCATTGCCGTAGGCCTCGGACACCCACGGCGCGGCGGGGTCGTCGGAGACCGGATAGTAGAGCTGGCCGTCGCGCGCGATCAGGCGGTCGCACAGCATCAGCGGCAGCTCGTAGTCGCCCGAAGGCAGGGCCAGCGCCTGTTCTTCCGGATCGCGCAGCAGGTAGGCGCCGTACAGGCCGGCATAGATGTTGAGGCGCGTGATGCCCATCGCGTGGTCGTGGTACCAGAGCGTCGCGGCCTCCTGCGCGTTCGGGTAGCGGTAGAGCAGCGAGTGGCCGGGCGCGAAGGCGTCTTCCGGCCAGCCGTCGTCGTTCGGGCCGACGCGTGCGCCATGCACGTGCGCGACGGTGCGCACGTCGGGGCGGCCTTTTTCGGCGCCGTGGATGCTGTGGTCGATCGGCAGCAGATGATGCGTGGGCAGCGCGTTCGCCCACTCCACCAGAAAAGGCTCATCGCGCCGCGCTTCCAGGGTGGGTCCGGGGCTGCTGCCCTGGTAGCCCCATAGCGTGGTGGGCGGCAGGTCGCGGTGCAGGCGCGCCTGGAACGCACGCATCTCCATGCGATAGAGCGGCAGGCGCCGGCCGGGATGCGCGGGGTGCTCGCGCTGCCCGATGGGGCGCGCCACCGGCGGCAGCGGCAGGGCATCGACGAAGCGCGCCAGCGTGGCGGGATTGACCAGCGGCTGGTTCGGCTGCGCCAGCTGCGGCGCCATGCGCTTGTCCGCCATCGGCATGGCCGGCGCCGCGCGCAGCAAGCCGGGGAACAGCGGCGCGGCGAGCACACCGCCGGCGCCGAGCAGGAAACGGCGGCGCGAGAAGCTCATGCGCACCGCCGGCAGCGAAGGAGGGGACGGGTCATCCGCCCGACCTTAGGCACGCGGCATGACAGTCGCGTGGCAGCGGGCGGGGGCTGTTTAGTTTAGTCGGCGGTTTCGGCGGCCGCGGCTTCGGGCAGGCCTGGCGCCGGCGCGGGAGCCGGCGGCGCCAGCATGTGCGCCTTCTGCCAGCCGCCCCAGCGGTAATACGCCATAGCCATCAGCATCGAGGCCAGCGAGCCGAGCGGGAAGCTCCACCAGATGGCGTCGGCACCGAGCTTGGGCATCAGCGCGAAGGCGAACGGCGGGCGGATCAGCCACATCGAAATGGTGAGCACGATCAGCGGCGGCCACACCGCGCCGGTGGAGCGCACCACGCCGAACAGCACGAAGGTGATGCCGAAGAACAGGAAGGACCACACCGCGATCATGTTCAGGTGCTGGGCCAGCGCGATCGCCTCGCCGTCGCCGGGCAGGAACAGGTGCAGCGCGGCGCGGTTGAAGAGATAGATCAGCGCGATCAGGGTGCCGCCGAACAGAAAGTTGTAGGCCACGCCGGCGCGGGCGATGCGGTGCACGCGGTCCCACAGCCGCGCGCCGATGTTCTGCGCCGCCATCGAGGACACCGCCGCGCCGATCGCCATCGCCGGCATCTGCACGTATGTCCACAGCTGGGTGGCGGCGCCGTAGGCGGCGGTGGTCTGCGAGCCGTAGCCGTTGACCAGGCGCATCATCAGCATGGCCGAGGAGGAGATCACGATCATCTGCAGGCCCATCGGCAGGCCCTTGAAGATGAGTGCGCGCAGGATCGCCGGATCCGGCTTCAGATACGCCAGCTCGTCGCCGGTCAGGCGCAGGAAGTGCTTGCGCCGGTACAGCGTGGCCAGCAGCGCGACCAGGGCCACGCTCTGCGAGATCAGCGTGGCGAAGCCCGAGCCGGCCGTGCCCATCGCCGGCACCGGACCCCAGCCGAACATGAAGAGCGGATTGAGCGCGATGTCCAGCAGCACCGACATGCCCATGAACATGAAGGGCGTGCGCGCGTCGCCGGCGCCGCGCAGGGTCATCATCAGGAAGTTGTAGAAGTACATCGACGGCATGGCCACGAACACCATGCGCAGGTAGGGCACGGCGTACGGCATGGCATCCGGCGGCGTACCCAGCTGGCGGAGCATCCACGCGGTGTTGAAGTAGCCGCACACCGAAACCAGCGTCGACAGCGCCACGAAGAAGGTGACGCCGGTGCCGACCACGCGCTTGGCTTCCACCATGTTGCGCGCGCCCAGGCTCTGGCCGACCAGGATGGTGCTGGCCATGCTCACCCCGAACACGGCGGTGAGCAGCAGGAACACGATCAGGCTGGCATTGCTCACCGCGCTCAGCGCCGACTCGCCCAGGAAGTGGCCGATCCACATCGCATTGACGGAGGCGTTGAGCGACTGCAGCACCGTGCTGCCCATGATGGGCAGCGCGAACAGCAGCAGGGTGCGGGCGATCGGCCCTTCGGTGAGCGAGGGCTGGCGGGTGGCTGGCGAGGACATGGGCTAGCGGGTGGTTCCGGGCTGGAGCGAACGGCGGGACGTCAGGGCTTCAGGCGATGGCGTCCGCGTCGTTCCAGGCAGCCGCCGCCAGGCGACGCGCATGATCGCGCACGTCGGAGGGCCACGTCTCGATCAATTGTCCGAAACGGTCGCGCTCGCCGCGCCAGTAGGCACGCGAGGCTTCCTCGTAGTGCGGCAGGTCGCCGGCCATGGCCTGCATGAAGCGGTCCAGCGCTTCGCCGGCGCGCAGGGCGCGGTCCTGCTCGCCGCGGCGGGCGTCCTCCACCAGCCGGCGCAGGGTGGCGGAGGCGCCGCCGGCCTGCGCGGCCAGCCATTCCCAATGGCGCGGCAGCAAGGTGACCTCGCGCGCCACCACGCCGAGGCGGGGGCGTCCCGGGCCGCGCGGGGCGGCGTCGGCGGCCGCGCTGGCGAGGCCCAGGCGGGACAGCACATCGTCCACGCCGCCGCGGAAATCGATTTCCACGGGCAGGCTGGTCTGGTCGTCGAACACGAGCACCGGTCCCTTGGCGCCGGCGTCGATCGCCTGCTTGGTGGCGGCGGCCACCTCGCGCAGCGGACCCGAGGCGATCAGGCGGTGGCCATCGAAAGCGGTGCAGCTTTGGCTCTGGCTAGGGTGCATGACATTTCATCCGGGGAGAATGTGGGGTAATGCTTTTTATCCGGGTTATTGCAGTTCCGCAATAACCATCCGGGCTAAACCAATTGGTGCGTCTGGGGGAACGCTGCGTCGAACGAAGGTGGGATTTACGAGTTCACCTGTGATCGACGACACTTATTGAACCATATAGTTCATAAAAGAACTGTCCCCCAAAAGGCACCCCCATGCGTTTGAACAAGGTTTTTCTTAGCGCTCTTGCGTTGGCACTGGCCGGCGCTACGTCGGCCGCAGCGGCCGCGACCCACCTGGAGCTCCAGGGCGGCCGCAGCTACATGGATTCCCACGGCACCAATGCGGCGTTCGTGGAAGCTACTTTTGACGCCCACCCGATCGGCAGCAGCCGGTTCACCTGGGCGCCGGACGTCTCGGTGGGCTGGATCGGCGGCCGCAACCTTTCCCGCTACCAGGGCAACCGCTACGAGACCGGCGACGACGTCTGGCTCGTGGCCGGCGGCGCCCGCCTGCGCTACGGCAGCGACAGCGACTGGTACCACGGCTTCTTCTACAGCCTGCAGGGCGCCGTGCAGACGGGCCGCACGATGGCGCTGAGCAGCGTGGGCGAATTCGTCAATACGGTGGGTTGGCAAGGCAAATACCTCAGCTTCCAGATCCGCCACATCTCCAACGGCGGCACGCACGGTCCTAACCGTGGCGAGACCATGGCGCTGGTAGGCGTGGGCTTCGATCTGTAAGACGCTTTCACCCCCGAAAATTGCAACGGCCCCGAACGGGGCCGTTGTTTTTTTCTCCGGAGCGGTCAGTGCCCACCGCCCGCGGCGGGCCCGGCCTTGGCCGTGAATGGCGGCCTGGTCATCCAGACCACGGCGACCAGGCTGACGAAGATCCAGCCCAGCACGTGGAACACCTCGTTGAAGGAGATCTGGTAAGCCTGCTGGGTGATCATCTGGTTGACCACGGCCGCCGCCGTCTGCGGGTCGCCGCCGCCGAGCTGGCCCAGCGCCTGCGTCGCGGTGGGGTCGTACGGCGTGATGTGCTCGCTCAGATGGGCGTGGTGCACCACCGCGCGGCGGTCCCACATGAACGTGGTCAGCGAAGCCGAGAAGCTCGCCCCCAGCGTACGCAGGAAGGTGGCCAAGCCGCCGCCCGCGGCGATCTCGTGCGGCTGCAGGTCGGACAGCAGGATGGTGGTGACCGGCATGAAGAACAGCGCCACGCCCAGGCCCTGCAGCAACTGCACGCCGGCGATGTGCATGAAGTCGATGTCCAGGAAGAAGTCCGAGCGCAGGAAGCTGGTGGTGCCCATCACCAGGAACGAGATCGAGGCCACCAGGCGCAGGTCGAAGCGCGTGGAGTACTTGCCCACCACGAAGGTCAGCAGCACCGGCAGGATGCCCAGCGGCGCGCTGGCGAAGCCCGCCCACGTCGACGTGTAACCCAGGTTGCGCTGCATCCACTGCGGCACCAGCAGGCCGATCGCGAAGAACGCCGCATAGGCCAGCACCAGCGAGAGCGTGCCCATGCGGAAGTTGCGGTGGCGGAACAGGCGCAGGTCGACGATCGGTTCCTTGTCGGTGAGCTCCCAGATCAGGAACACCAGGATGCCCAGCAGCGCGACGATGCTGGTCACCACGATGAAGGTGGAATTGAACCAGTCCTCGTCGTTGCCCTTGTCCAGCACAATCTGCAGCGCGCCCACGCCAATGATCAGGGTGATCAGGCCGACGTAGTCCATCTTCGGCCGCGTGGTCACGTCCTTGCGCTCCTTCATCTGCGCGCCGATGACGAAGCTGGCGAAGATGCCGATCGGCACGTTGATGAAGAAGATCCACGGCCACGAATAGTTGTCGGTGATCCAGCCGCCCAGGATGGGGCCTGCGATCGGCGCCACCACCGTCACCATCGCCAGCAAGGCCAGCGCCATGCCGCGCTTCGCCGGTGGATAGATCGAGATCAGCAGCGCCTGCGTCACCGGATACATCGGCCCGGCCACCGCGCCCTGGATGGCGCGGAACAGGATCAGCATGCCCATGCTCTGCGCGATGCCGCACAGGAACGAGGCCAGCGAGAACAGCAGGGTGGACCAGATGAACATCTTCACCTCGCCGAAGCGGCGGGTGAGGAAGCCGGTGAGCGGCAGCGAGATGGCCATGCTCACCGCGAACGAGGTGATCACCCAGGTGCTCTGGTTCACGCTCACGCCGAGGTTGCCGGCGATGGTCGGCAGCGACACGTTGGCGATGGTGGTGTCCAGCACCTGCATGAAGGTCGCCAACGACAGGCCGACCGTGGTCAGCGCCATGTTGGGGGGACGGAATTGTGTGCTCATGGGATAGGCGTGCCGGAGGGCGTGGGGGAGAGAAGGCCGGCAGCGGCGGGTTCCCGCGGGGAAACCCGCCGCCGGCGGCTTACTTCTGGCCGGCCATGTTGGCGTGGATGATCTGGCCGATCGCGCTGTCGGCTTCGGCCATCTGTTTGGCGTAGACGTCGGTGTTGAAGGCCGGCTGGGTCGGCGCCTGCCTGGCCAGCATTGGGCCGGTCTGGTCGTGCAGGTTCACTTCCACGTCGGTGGACAGGCCGATGCGCAGCGGGTGTTCGTCGAGCTGCTTCGGATCGTCGAAGAACACGCGCACCGGCACGCGCTGCACGATCTTGATCCAGTTGCCGGTGGCGTTCTGCGCCGGCAGCAGCGAGAACGCGCTGCCCGTGCCCACGCCCAGGCTCTGCACATGCGCCTTGTAGGTGACCTTGCCGCCGTACACGTCGGCGCGGATCTCCACCGGCTGGCCGATGCGCATGTGGGTGAGCTGGGTTTCCTTGAAGTTGGCGTCGATCCACACCTGGTGCAGCGGCACCACCGCCATCAGCGGCGCGCCGGTCGCAACGCGCTGGCCCAGCTGCACCGAACGCTTGGCGACGTAGCCGTCGACCGGCGCCACGATGGTGGTGCGCAGGTTGTCCAGGTAAGCCGCGCGCAGCTTGGCGGCGGCGGCCTGCACGTCCGGATGCGAAGCGACCACGGTGTCGTCGACCAGCACCTTGCTGGTTTCCAGCTGCTGCTGCGCGGTGATCAGGCCGCTTTCGGCGGTGGTGAGGGTGTCCTGCGCGTGCGACAGCTCCTCGGCCGAGATGGCGCCGGACTTGGCCAGGTCGCGGCGGCGGTTGAAGTCGGCGCGCGCCTTGTCGACCGCCACCTTGCGCGCGGCGACGTCGGCCTGCGCGCCGGAGACATTGCTGTACAGGCCGCGCACGTGGCGCACGGTGCTGGCCAGGCTGGCCTTGGCTTCGGCCAGGGCGACTTCGGTGTTGCTGGGATCGAGCTTCACCAGCACGTCGCCGGCATGCACCAGGTCGCCGTCGTCGGCGCCGATGGTGACCACGGTGCCGGGCACCTGCGGGGTGATCTGCACCACGTTGCCGTTGACGTAGGCGTCGTCGGTGCCTTCGTACCAGCGGCCGTCGAGGAAGTACCACGCGGTCCAGCCGGCGGCGGCAAGGATCACGGCCACGCCGAGCAGGCGCAGCAGCAGGCCGCGGCGGTTCTTCGGGGGCTGGGGAGCGGCGTTGTCGGCCGCGAGCGGAGTTTGGCTAGACATGGCGAAAAGCCTTCAGAGAGAGCGTGCGGAAACGGAGGAAGAAGACGCGGCGGAAGCCGGCGCGGAGGCGACGTCATGCGCCTCGCCCTGCGGACGGAAGCCGCCGCCGAGCGCCTGGATCAGCTGCACCGAAAGATCGACCTGCTGCGACTGCAGCGCGGCCATGCGCTGCTGCGCCTGCAACAGCTGCTGGCGCACGATCAGTGCCTCCAGGTAGTTGCCGATGCCGGCCTTGTAGCGCTGGTCGGAGAGCTGCCAGGCCTGGGTGGCGGCGTCGAGCGCGCGCTGCTGCGCGTCGATCTGGCGCTGCGCGGACTGCAGCGCGTTGTAGTCGTCCGACACTTCATTGGTGGCGGCGACCAGGGTCTGGTTGTACTGCGCCACCGCCAGGTCGTACTGCGCGTCCTTGCCGGCAAGGTTCGCGCGCAGGCGGCCGCCGTCGAAGATCGGCAGGCTGATCGACGGCGCCAGCTCGTAGAAGCGGTTGCGCAGGCTGAAGAGATTGCCGCCGCCCAGGTTCAGCACGCCGGCCATGGCGCCGATGCTGACGTTGGGCATGAACTCGCTCTTGGCGACCTTGATGTCCTTGCCGGCCGCCTCGACGCGCCAGCGCGCGGCGACCAGGTCGGCGCGGTGGCCGATCAGGTCCACCGGCAGGTTGCCGGGCACCCGCAGGGCGGCGGGCTTCAGGGCTTGCGGGCGCTGGATGTCCAGGCCGCGGTCCGGACCCTTGCCCAGCAGCACCGACAGGGCCGAGCGCGCCGCATCGATGGAGCGGTCGGCCGCGGCCTGCTGCTGTTCGGCGGAAGCAACTTCGGTATCGGCCTGCTTGAGCTGCAGCTGGTTGTCGATGCCGGCGCTGACGCGCTGGCGGGTGAGGTCGCGGGCGCGGTTGGCGCGTTCCAGTTCGGCCTTGGCCACGTCCTGCTGCGCATAGGCGTAGCCGAGCTGGGTGTAGGCGCGGGCCACGTTGGTGGACAGCTGGATGCGCGCGGCCTGGCGGTCGATCTCCGCGGCGCGCGCCTCGCCCAGCGCGGCTTCCCAGGCGGCGCGCTTGCCACCCCACAGGTCCAGGCCCCAGTTGAAGCTGGCATAGCCGTACTTGGCCCAGGCGAAATGGCCTTCCGGCGCGATCAGCCCGTCAGGCAGGCGCGCGCCAGCGATGCTGGCGCCCGCGTTCACGGTGGGGCCGCGCGCGGCATCGGCCGCGCCGACGGTGGCCTGGGCCTGCCGGGCGCGCGCATCGGCGGCGGCCAGGCTGGGGTTGTCGCGCAGCGCTTCGCCGATCAGCGCATCGAGCTGGCTGTCGCCCAGGGCGCTCCACCAGTCCTGCTGCGGCCAGGCCGCCGGCGAGACCTCGATGCCCTGGAGGCTGCGCTCGCTCTTGAGCGCGGAAGCTTCCGCGAGCGTGCCGGACGGATGCAGGCCGCCGCTGCTGACGCAGCCGGCCAAGGCCAGGCTCAGTCCGATCGCCGCCGCCGTGATGTGCAGACGCATGGTCGTAAGTCCAGAAGTGAAGTGGTGGATCAGTGCCTGTCGCGCAGTGCGTGCAGCACGCGCGTGAGGTAGTCGCGCAACTGCTGCCGCTCGGTCTCGTCCAGCGATACCTGGGCGGCTTTCACGACGCGGTCGTTGCAGTTGATGAGTTCCTGCGTCATCGCCTGGCCTTCGTCGGTCAGCTCGATGCGCAGGGCGCGCCGGTCTTGCTCATGCGGGCGCCGGCGCAGGTAGCCCTTGCCTTCGAGCTGGTCGAGCTGGCGGGTCATGGCGCCGCCGTCCAGCTCGATCGAGCGGGCCAGTTCGCCCGCCGTCATCGGCCCCAGCGCGGACAGCCGCTTGAGGATCAGGAACTGGGTGAAGCGCAGCTCGATGCCCCGGGCGGCCAGTTCGGTCTCCATGGCGCGGACGATTTCCGTGCGCACGGCGGCCAGCAGCATGCCGATGCTTTCCTGCATGGGGGGGTTGGCGGGATTCATAGCCGCGCATTCTATTGCCGCTCAAATATTTGTCAAGGCAAATATATGACAAGCATATTCTGCCTTCGCAAATATTCAGGCTGCCGCCAGCGGCCGCGGCCGCGACGGGACCTGCGCACGCCGCGCTGCCAGCTCGTCGGCGACCATGGCGGCCAGGGCCGGGTCGCGGATGGCGAACAGGTCGAACAGGCCCAGCGCCTGCAGGGCCGGCAAGGCGTCCAGCAGTTTCGGTTCCACCTGGCGGCGCAGGCTTTCGGGGGTAAGCGGGTCGAGCATCAATTGGGCGCTGACCACGAAACGGGTCAGAACCTCGGCGGCGTCCATCGGAATGGACGGCGAGTCTTGGGCTGACATGCCAGTCTCCTTCAGGAAGTTTTCCAGTAGGACGTCCGCGGAGGCTTGGGCGTGACCGCGCGTGGCGAGGGGACGTCGCGCCCGGGGTAGGCGCAGTACGTAAGCCTAGGCGGAGGCCTTAATGGCCTGATATCGTCAGAGGGACAATTTGTATCTAGAACCGGTCATTCGATATATCGCCATGTCCGACACCCCGCACGGCTCCATCGAACATTTCCATTGGCTGGAAAGCGCCGAAGGCCCCGACCTGATCGCCTACGTGCTCAACGGCGAGGGCAAGAACAAGGCCTTCCACACCGTGGAATCGGACTGGCACAGCCACGTGCGCGGCCAGTTCTTCTACCTGGAAAGAGGCCTGATCAGCGTACGCACCGCCTACGGCGCCTGGACCCTGCCCCCGCACCGCGTAGGCTGGCTGCCGCCGGGGGAGCTGCACACCGTGCGCGTCGCCGAGGCCACCCAGGGCTGGGGCGTCTACGTCGCGCCCAACGCCTCGGCAGGCTTGCCCGGGCGCACCTGCGTGCTCAACGGCAACGAGCTGATGCGCGCCCTGGTGCTGCGCGCGGCGACCTGGTCGCCGATGCAGCCGCTGGTGGAGGAGCAGGAACGCCTGCTCGCCGTGCTGATGGACGAAATGCGCCGCGCCCCGGAAGAACCGCTGCACCTGGTGCTGCCCAGCGACCGCCGCCTGCTGCGCATCGCCCACGCGGTGCTCGAACACCCGGACGACGTGCGCACGCTGGAGGAATGGGCCGACTGGGCGGGGCTTTCGCCACGCACGGTGACGCGCCTGTTCCGCTACGAAACCGGCAGCAGCTTCGCCCAGTGGCGCCAGCAGGCGCGGCTGGCCCGCGCGCTGGAACGCTTGGCGTCGGGCGAGGCGGTGGCCAGCGTGGCCGACGCGCTGGGCTATGCCAGCGTCAGCGCCTTCGTGGCGATGTTCCGGCGCAGTTTCGGGCTGTCGCCCGGGCGCTATTTCGATACGCAGGCGGTGATCGCCTGAACGGCCTTCAGGAGGCGCTTTTCGGCTTGCGGCCGCGTTTGGGCTTGGCGTCCCTGGCGGCGATCAGCCCCTGGATATAGCCGACGCCGTCCGGTTCGGGAAAGAACGCGACCACGTCGGCCACCGAGAGGTCGTAGCGCTTGCGCAGCTCGAGAAATTCCTCGCGCGCGCGGGCCATGCGCGTAGCGCCGCTAGGCTTGCCTGCATCCGCTTCCTGCTTCTGATCGAGCGCGGCGAGCTCTTCCTGGAAGCGCCGGTATGCGTCTTTGGGGATGGTCATCGAAGGCGGGGAGGTCGACCGGAGCGGACATTGTGGCACGAGGCCCCGGCCCGCCGTAGCGGCATAAAGGCTGAAAGTTTCACGTAAGTGAACGGCAACGTCCTATCCTTGGCGCCGCTTCGACTGTCCATTTGCGACGAGATCGGCGATAAGTCGCGGCCGCCCGCAGTACAAACGGGCGTCGTTCCGGCGGACGGGAGGGTCGCGTCCGGAGCTTTAAGGGAAAGCGGAACTCAAGGCCATCCACGCGGCGTCCGTTAACGTTACCGGCCATGTGGAATCCTTCACTATGGTTTCACGGCTACCGCTGTCCCATTCGATAATTTGCTGTATCCGCAGGCGGCCGCCTTCACATTTGTCGAAGCCGATCGCTCTAACAAGCTCAGGGGAGCCGGGATGCAATCGAGAGCTGTGGAGAATCCTCTGCTACGCCATGGAGCGGCGGCGCTGCTTTACGCCTTGGGTTTCGTATTGCTGCGCCAGGTCTCTTTTTCGTATTGGGTACTGTTCGCCGGTTATCGCCTGACCGTCCTGCTGCTGGTGCCGCGGCGCTACTGGCCCGCGCTCGCCGTGGGCGAACTCGGCCCGCTCGGCTATACCGCGTGGCTGTGCATGGACGATTTCGGCGGTACCTGGTCGGCCATCATGATGGTGCCGCCGATCGCGCTGGCCATGCCGGTGGTGCATCTGTGCCGCGAGCGCTGGCAGCTGTTCCAGGGCCGCCACCACGTGCGCATCAGCATCCTGCTGCTGTGTGCGCTGGCCTGTTCGCTGGTGTGGACTCTGGCCAACCTGGCCGCCGTCTCGGTGTCGATCAAGCCGGCCGGCTATCCGCCCATGGATTACCCGCTGCTGGCCGGCCGCTGGCTGATCGGCAACTACCTCGGCGTGCTGACCGTGGCGCCGCTGGCGCTGATGATCCGCGAGGTATGGCAGCTCACCTCGGCGCATGAGCGCTGGACGCGCCTGATGGACAGCCGCCTGTTCCTGGAAAGCGCGCTCGGCCTGCTGCCGGTGCTGATGCTGCTGGCCTGGATCGGCGGCGGCGGCATGGGCGAGCAGGCGCGCCAGGTGGCGCGCATGAGCATGTTCATCCCGGTGGTGTTCCTGGCCCTGCGCCATGGCTGGTACGGCGTCGCCATCGGCGGAACCATGGCCAGCACGGCAGTGGTGTTCACCATGCCGGCGGCGTTCGATCCCGGCACCATGCAGGCGGAAGTGCTGATCGCCTTCACCATCTCCACCATGATGATGTTCGGCGCGCGCATCTCGGTGCTCAACCGGCGCGACCTGCAGGAGCGCCTCGACGCACGCCAGACCCTGGCCCTCGCGCAGCGCACGCTGTTCCTCGGCGAACTGCGCATGCGCCAGACCGCGATGGCGATCGAGCAGGTGCGCGGCAGCATCCAGCAGACCAGCAACCTGATGCTGGAGCGCCTGCGCTACACCGTGCCCACGTCCGAAGAACGCCAGTACCGCCTGCAGACGGCGTTGAACCAGGACCAGCTGTTCCGCCTGGCCGACAACCTCCATCCGGTGAGCTGGCGCCAGCGCGGGCTGCCGGCCGCGCTGCGCGAAGGCGCCGTGGCCCGCACCCTGGAAGCGGCCGGCGTGCGCTACACCTGCGACATCGAAGGCCGCGGCCTGAGCCAGCTCTCGCCCGGCATCCACCTGGTGCTGTACCGGACCATCGGCGAGATCGCCGGCAGCCTGTGCGGCGACCGCGACATCAGCGGCATCCACGTGCGCCTGCGCGGCGGTGTATTCGACGGCCGCCGCTGGGTGGTGATGCGCATCGACGGCCTGCGCGACGAAGTGGCCGCCCGCGCCGTGCGCTGGGGCGAGCTGATGCAGGGCCTGGCCACCACCAGCACCGGGCTGGAGGCGATCCGCGACCAGGTCGCGCTGTTCGAGGGCCAGGTGCGCGAGCGCCGCGTCGCCCATGGCAACCGCATCAGCCTGATCCTGCACAACCCGGAATAAGCAGCAACGCCGGGCGGCATGAAAAAAAGGGCGCGCCGGAAGGCGCGCCCTTTTTGTTGGTCCGCCGGCCCCCGCCGCTTATTGGACGTGGGTGCTGCACTCCACCGGATCGCTGCAGGTGGTGCTGTCGGCGGCGAAGGCCGAATGGCCGTTGGCGAGCGGCTGCACGGTCACGCGCACGTCGTTGTCGCGGTACACCGTTTCGCCGGTCTGGCCGGTGGCGGCGGTGGTCAGCGCCGAGGCGTTCGGGCCGGCCGAGACGGTTTCGGCATCCGAGCCGATCGGCAGCACCAGGAACTGGCCGTTGGCGGCGGCGAAGGCGCCGCGCACCCTGCCGTTGAGGTCGTTGACCTGGATGTAGCGCACGCCGTCCTTGATGAAGACGTAGACGTGCCAGCGCGGGCTGGAGCTGACGTCGGTGGCGTTGGGCCAGGACTGACCCAGGCCGGTGGCCGGGAACTGGCGGGCCATGGCCGAGGTGGAA
Organism: Dyella sp. SG562; assembly: GCF_011759495.1. Classification (NCBI taxonomy): domain Bacteria; kingdom Pseudomonadati; phylum Pseudomonadota; class Gammaproteobacteria; order Lysobacterales; family Rhodanobacteraceae; genus Dyella; species Dyella sp. SG562. The sequence continues at coordinate 212,435 of NZ_JAAOYS010000002.1, read as the reverse complement.
ACCGCCAGGGCGGCGAACAGGCCTGCCCGAAACAGACTACGTGCACTCAGCATAACGGCCCTTCCTATAGGTCCTTGGCGCGAACCGCGGCACTCTATCAGTGAAATCCGTGATGAATATGTGAGCAGTCAGGCCAAAAACAGGGTCCGGCCCGACTGCCACATGAATGCCCCGATCAGCGCCCCGCCGCAGTTTCCTGCGTTCGCACCGGCTTGACGTAGGCGTCGAAAAGTTCGTCGATCCGGCGGTACTCGTCGTACCAGGAATCCGGCTGCACGAAGCCGTGCCGTTCCATCGGATACAGCGACATCCAGAAGTTGCGCTTGTGCAGCTCGATGAAGCGCTGGTACAGCCGGATCGAATCGCTGGCCAGCACGTTGTCGTCGACCAGGCCGTGCTGGATCAGCAGCGCATCCTGCAGCTTGTCAGCGTATTCGATCGGCGAACTGGCCGTGTAGGCCTCCGGGTCCAGCTGCGGATCGTTGAGGATGTTCGAGGTGTATTCGTGGTTGTAGCTGGACCAGTCGCTCACCGGCCGCAGCGCCGCGCCCGCGGCGAACTCGCCCGGCGCGCGCAGCAGCGCCATCAGGGTCATGAAGCCGCCGTAGCTGCCGCCGTAGATGCCCACGCGGCGCGGATCCACGCCATGTTCCTTGACCAGCCAGGCCTTGCCGTCGAGCAGGTCTTCCAGTTCCGGATGGCCCATCTGGCGGTAGATCGCATCGCGCCAGTCGCGGCCGTAGCCTTCGGACGCGCGGTAATCCATGTCCAGCACCACGTAGCCCTGCTGCACCAGGAGGTTGTGGAACATCTGCTCGCGGAAATAGTTGGACCAGCTCAGCGTGACGTTCTGCAGATAACCCGCACCGTGCACGAAGATCACCGCCGGCTTCGACGCCGCGGCCGCTTCATCGGCCGGCCCGTAATACTTCGCCCAGATGGTGCCGGCGCCGTGCGACGAAGCCACGCCCACGATCTTCGGCGCGATCCACGCGCGCTGCGCGAAGGCCGGCTTCATGGTCTGGGTCAGCTCGCGCGGCGTGCCGCCGGCGCTGTCCTGCACCGCCAGCTGCGGCAGCACGTAAGGCGCCGAATGCAGCACCGCCAGCTGGCGGCCATCGGGCGAGAGCACGAAGTCGTCCGTGCCCTGGTGCTGGGTGAGCCGCGCCAGCGTGCCGCCTTGTGCCGGCACGCGGTACACGTCATAGCTGTACGGCGCGACCTGATTGCTGCGCAGATAGAACCACTGGCCGTCCTCGCTCAGCACCGGGTGGCTCAGTTCGAACTTGCCACTGGTAAGCGCATGCGCCTTGCCGCCGAGGCTCTTGGCGTACAACTGCGAATAGCCGGTTTCCTCGCTCAGATACCACAGCGTGCGGCCGTCCTTGAGCCAGCCGAAATCGTTGAAGTTCCAGTTGATCCAGGCGCGGTCGGTGAGGCGGTGCTGATTCACCAGCGCGTGCTTGTCGAAATCGACGCTGGCGATCCAGCGGTCCTTGTTGTCGATCGCGCGCAGCTGGATGGCGAGGTTGCCGCCGTCGTCGCTCCACGCGATGCCGCCGCCACCGCCGTCGTCCGCATCGGAAATGATGCGCACGGCGCGCTGCTCCGGCGCCTTCAGCGCCTTGGCCTCGTCGCTGCGGCCGGCCTTGTTCAAGTCGGCGATCGCCCTGGCGCGCAGCTCCTTCAGCGGATCGTCCTTGATGCCCGGCAGCACGCCGGCATCCAGCGGATAGCTCTTGCGCGCGCGCAGGTCGACCAGCAGCAGCGACTGCGGGACCGGATCGCGGCGGCCTACATAAGTGCGCGTGGACTGCTGTTCGGCGTAGCCGGATTCGGTCACGTAATGCGTCAGTTCCGGCGTCTTGCCGCCGGCATCCTTGGGCTGGGTGACCACCAGCATCCAGCGTCCGTCCGGCGACAGCTCGGCATCGACCAGTTCGCCCACGTCGCCCAGCCAGATCGGGCGCGGCGCGCGGCCGGGATCGGCGGCGGCGAGCGTTTCCTCGTTTGCGCGCGCCGCATCCTTGTCGGCCTTGGCCGCGCGCAGCGCCTTGAACAGGCGCAGCTGGTCGCGGCCCAGCGCATCGGGCTGCTTGCCGCGCGGATCCTCGCCCACGTTGAGCACGGCCGCGGGCGACGCGACACCCGCGGCGATGTCATAGACGAACCACTGCTTGCCCTGGCGGTACTGCAGGCTGCGGCCGTCGCTGGAGAAACGCGGCGAGGTTTCGGTCTCCGGCGTGCGGGTGACCTGCACGCGCTTGCCGGTGCCCGCTTCCACCAGGAACACGTCGCCGTGCAATACGAATGCGGCCTGCTTGTGCTGGCGATCGAACACCGCCGGGCCATCGGCCTGCGCCAGCGCTTCCGGGCCCAGCTTTTCGCTGCGGCCGCTGGCCACGTCGATGCGGTAGCGGTCGCGCAGCTTGCTGCCGTCGCGCTTGAGCGAGTAGTACAGGCTGCGTCCGTCGACGCTCCAGTACGGCGCTTCCACCGCGGCGCCGATCCAGTCCGGGCTGGCCATGATGGTTTCGAGGTCGAGCGTGCCCGCTGGGCTGGCGGCCGGCGTGTCGGCGAACAGGGCGGGGCTGGCCGCCAGGGCGGCGAGGGCCGCGAGAAGCATCCGGCGCATGGGCGCGCTCCACTGCAAAAACGCCGGAGCATAACCAAGACGGCTCCGCCCGCAAGCGCCATGGGTCCTGTATCCGGCAGGTGAAGGCGCAACGTAGTCTGCTGCAGCCGAGCCCCACACGCGCCGCCAGGAGGCACCATGCGTCAGCCGCACCGCCCGCATCCCCGACCGCGGCGGGCGGTTTTGCATGCACGGGCCATCGCGTCCGCTTCGCGTAAGCGATTGCGTGCATCGTGCGTTTGATGGCTCCCCGGCCACCCGGACCGCTCCGCCCCCTCCCCCTTGCGTAAGCCTCCTGCATGTCCCTGCCTACCGTCGAGCACGAAACCGCCACCCGGCTGACCCATAGCGTGATCTGGCTGCACGGCCTGGGCGCGGACGGCCATGACTTCGAACCGATCGTGCCGGAGCTGGTGGCGCAGGAATGGCCCGGGCTGCGCTTCGTGTTTCCGCATGCGCCGGTACGCCCGGTCACCTTGAACGGCGGCATGCCGATGCGCGCCTGGTACGACATCGCCGGGGTCGACCTCACCTCGCGCCAGGACGAAACCGGCATGCGCGCCTCGATCGAAGCCGTGCAGAAGCTGATCGCGCGCGAGAACGAACGCGGCGTGCCGGACGAGCGCATCGTGCTGGCCGGCTTCTCGCAGGGCGGCGCCATCGCGCTGGCCGGCGGCCTGCGCCATCCGCGCCGGCTGGCCGGCATCGTGGCGCTGTCCACGTATCTGCCGATGCAGTCCTCGTTCGAGGCCGAGCGCAGCGCGGCCAATGCCGCCACGCCGGTCTTCTGGGGCCACGGCACCGCCGACCCGATCGTGCCGCTGACCCGCGGCGTGCATTCGCGCGACGTGCTGCAAGGCCTGGGCTATCCGGTGGAATGGCATACCTATGCGATGCCGCATTCGGTCTGCGCCGAGGAGATCGCCCACCTGCGTGCCTGGATGACCCAGCGCCTCACCGGCTGAGCGCGCGCCAGGACACGGCTGCGGCCGATGCGCTTGGGCATACTGTGCGTCCATGCGCCAACCCGCCGCCAAACGCCTCGCCCAGGCCGGTCTCGAACCGAGCCCGCTGCCGGATTTCTGCAGCGCGCCGGCGCTGTTCGCACTGCTGGTGGTGGCCGCGCTCACCGTCACCGTGATGCTGCTGGCGCCGGAAAGCAGCCGCGGCTGGCGCGGCTACAGCGTGGGCATGCTGTTCGCCGAGTGGATCGCCATGCTCACCGGCGTGGCGCTGTGCAAGCTGCGCCCCGCACTGGAAAAACTGCACGGCCTGCTGCCGTATGCGGCGGTGTGGCTGATCATGCTGCTGATCGTGGCGCTGACCAGCGTGCTGGCCGCATGGATGGACGGCGCGCTGCACATGGGCCTGATCCGCGGCGACGACGCGTTCGAATTCGTGCGCGACAACAGCGCCATCGCCGCCCTGCTCGGTGCCGCGATGCTGCGCTACTTCTACGTGCTGGCGCAGTGGCAGGCGCGCCTGGCCGCGGTGGCGCGGGCCCAGGTGGAAGCGCTGCAGGCGCGCATCCGGCCGCACTTTCTTTTCAACAGCATGAATACGGTGGCCGCGCTGATCCGCGTCGATCCGCGCGCGGCCGAACGCACGGTGGAAGATCTCTCCGAACTGTTCCGCGCCGCGCTGGGCCGCCACGACACGCGCGACGGCACGCTGGACGAGGAACTGGCCCTGATCGAACGCTACCTCGCCATCGAGCAGCTGCGGCTGGGGCCGCGCCTGCGCATCCGGCGCGAACTGGACGGCCTGCCCGGCGCGTTTCCGCTGCCGCATCTGCTGCTGCAGCCGCTGGTGGAGAACGCCGTGCGCCACGGCATCCAGCCGCTGCGCGAAGGCGGCGAGGTGATCCTGCGCGGGCGGCGGCTGCAGCGCGCGATCGAGATCGAAATCGACAACCCCTTGCCCGACACGCCCGCCCGCGGCGGCAACGGCCACGGCCTGGCGAATGTGCGCCAGCGCGTGGCCTACCGCTACGGCCCGCGTGCGGAAGTGAGCGCCGGCCCGCTGGGCGGACGCTTCGTGGTGCGCCTGCTGCTACCGGAAGACAACGATGCGCGTACTGATCGCCGATGACGAACCGCTGGCGCGGGCCCGCCTCGCCGCGCTGCTGGACGAATGCGGCGAGGCGGTGGAAATCGCCGGCAGCGTCGGCGACGGCGACGCCGCGCTGGCCGCCATCGCCGAGACCCAGCCGGACCTGCTGCTGCTGGACATCAACATGCCCGGCCTCGACGGCGTCACCCTGGCCAGCCGCCTGGCCGGCAAGGAGCGTCCGCAGGTGGTGTTCTGCACGGCGTACGAGAACCACGCGCTGCAGGCCTTCGAACTGGGCGCGGTGGACTACCTGCTCAAGCCCGTCAGGCTGGAACGCCTGCGCGAGGCGCTGCAGCGCGCGCGCCAGCGGCTGGCCGCGCTGCCGCGCGAGACCAGCTACCTGTTCGGCCGCCTGCGCGGCGAACAGGTGCGCATCGCGCTGGACGAAGTGGTGTGCCTGCTGGCCGAGGAGAAATACGTGGTGGTGCAGCACCGCGGCGGCCAGCTGCTGCTGGAAGAGTCGCTGCGCCAGCTGGAAGAGGCCTATCCGGACCAGCTGATCCGCCTGCATCGCAACTGCCTGGTGCCGCCGCAGCGCCTGCTCGGCTTGAAGACCCTGGCCGACGGCCGTGTGCTGGCGCGGCTGGGCGGTACCGAACTCACGCCCGAGGTGAGCCGGCGCAACCTGCCGGCGGTGCGCAAGCTGCTGCGCATGGGCTGAGGCCGGGTGCGGCGGCGCGGCGCGCATGGCGGACTGCGGGACGAGCGCGGTTTACGCGACAATGGCGCCCCTTCCGCCCGGAATGAAGAAACTCCCATGACGCCATCGATCCTGCGCATCGCCACCCGCAAGAGCGCGCTCGCGCTATGGCAGGCCGAGCATGTGGCGGCGGAACTGCGCAACGCGCATCCGGGCCTGATGGTGGAACTGGTGCCGATGACCACGCGCGGCGACGAGATCCAGGACCGCTCGCTCGCCACCATCGGCGGCAAGGGCCTGTTCCTCAAGGAACTCGAAGTGGCCATGCAGGAAGGGCGCGCGGACCTGGCGGTACATTCGCTGAAAGATGTGCCGTCCGAGCTGGAACCGGGCTTCACCCTGCCGGCCGTGCTGCCGCGCGCGGACGCCGCCGACGCCTTCATCAGCAACGACTACGCCGACCTCGCCGCGCTGCCGCTGGGCGCGCGCGTGGGCACCTCCTCGCTGCGGCGCCAGGCGCTGCTGCGCTCGCTGCGCCCGGACCTCACCCTGCTGGACCTGCGCGGCAACGTGGGCACGCGCCTGGGCAAGCTCGATGCCGGCCATTACGACGCGATCCTGCTGGCCTGCGCCGGCCTGGAACGCCTAGGTCTCGCCGAGCGCATCCGCGGCCGCCTCGCCGCGCCCGACTGGCTGCCCGCGCCGGGCCAGGCCGCCATCGCCATCGAAGCGCGCAGCGACCAGCCCGCCACCTTGGCCCTGCTGGCCGCGCTGGACGACGAGCACACGCGCATCGCGGTGGACGCCGAGCGGGCCATGAACCAGGCCCTGGGCGGCAGCTGCACGGTGCCGGTCGGCGCCTGGTGCGTGGTCACCGAGCGCGGCCTGCACCTGAGCGGCCTGGTCGGCGACGTGGCCAGCGGCCGCCTGCTGCGTGCGGAAGCCGAAGGCGGCAGCGACGAAGCGCAGGCGCTGGGCCGGCGCGTGGCCGGCGCCTTGTTCGCGCAAGGCGCCTCGGCCTTTCTCGGCGAACACTGAGAGAACCCCGAAATAAAAACGGCCCCGCCAGGCGGGGCCGCCGAAAGCGCGTGCGGGTGACGGCTCAGAAGTTGTAGACCAGGTTGGTCGTCATCAGCGTGTCGGTGTTCTTGGTGCCCGGCTGCACGTCGCTGTTGTAGCGCACCTGGTAGCCCACCTTCAGCGCCATCTTCTTGGTCATGCTGACCGAGAGGCCGATGTCGTTCTGGTAGTACTGGTTCTTGGAACCCGCTTCCAGCAGCAGCGTGTCTTCCACCGCGGTGTTGGCGGTGAGGCGGTACTTGTAGTTGACCAGGCCGCGGCCGACCGCTTCGCTCTGCGTGTCCTGGCGCTGCTTCACGTCCACGCCGTCGACCTGCACGGTGCGGTCGGCCGGGCGGTAGCGCTTGTAACCGGGGCCGGCTTCGAAGGAGAGCTCGGTGCGGTCGGTCTTCAGCGCGATGTAGCCATAGCCGATCGACACGATGCCCTGCCAGATGTTGGCGCCGAAGTCGTCATGCTCGTAGCGCAGCGCGCCCACGATGTAGCTGCGCGGGTCCAGCTTGTAGCCGACCGAGGCGCCGGTGTCGTAGCGGTTGGCGGTGGTGCTGAAGCGGTCGATGGTGTTGCCGGCCGAGTCCTGCACCTGGACTTCGCCCTTGGAGCGCATGCCGTTGAGGAAGAAGTTGTTCTTCCACAGCTCGTTTTCCTGGTTCAGGCCGAGCTTGGCGTTGACGTTTTCGGTGCGCGAGTTGCCGTGCGCGGAAGCGAAGCCGAATTCGCCGGAACCGCTCCAGCCGCCGTTGGCGCCCGGATTGCTGTTGCTGGCCGGGTCGGCCGGAGGCGCCGCATCCTGGGCGTGGGCGGTGAGGCTGACCAGGCTGGCCAGCAGGGCGCTGGTGATTAGGGCTTTTCTCATCGGGGCGAGATCCGTCTTGTTTGTTAAACGATTGTAATCGGGTGAAACCTTAGCGGAATGGCTTGAACTTGCTGTGAATACGCTGGCATTGGTTGCGAATAGCGCCGAAAGTCCATCATGTGGAATGGAAAACGCCACCATCATGACTGGACAGCCTGCCGCATAAACGAGGTTCAACGCTTTTGCCGACCAGGCAGCTGACCGCCGCCAGCAGGAGCAGCAGCCCGCTGGACTCCGGCCGCTGGGCCAGCACGATCAGGCAGGGAATCAGGTAGACCAGGGCCAGGAACAGCAGCCGGCCGGGCCAGCCGCGCGAGCGCACCGCGCCGTCGCGCCACCAGAACATTCCGCCGACCAGCAGCGCCAGCAGCTGCAGCGCGAAGATCCATGGCACCGAATGGATCGGCTGGTCGCCGTCCTGCGCGGCCAGGCACAGCCACAGCCACAAACCGCCGGCATAGCTGGCCGAGACCAGGCGGGCGAAGATCCGCGCGCGGCCTTCCTGCGCATCCTCGGACAAGGCGTCGATCAGGCAGGCCAGGGCGCCCAGCGCCAGCGCCGCCGCGGCCAGGCGGGTGGCCCAGAAGAGGTTGTCCCCGCGTACCAGCCCCGCCACGCCCAGCATCGGCAGGTAAGCCGCCAGGGCCAGCATGGCCTTGGCGGTGGGCCGGCTGCCGCGCCCGAAGCGCCAGCCGAGCCAGCCCGGTACCCGCGGCAGGCGCAGTAAGGCGGCCAGCGGCGCGAAGCTCACCAGGATGCCGCCCAGGGCCAGCGGCACCAGCGCGTCGCCGCGCCCGGCCGGATATACGCCCAGCGCCAGCGCCGCGCCCAGCAACAGCCACAGGCCGTAGCCGCTGCTCGCCAGCACCCGCAAAGCCCTGCTCGGCAGGCTCGGGGACGGCGCAGCAACGGTGGCGGGTGCGGATGTGCGGTGGGGGAACGTGGGGTCGCCGGGCATCTCGGCTCGCTCTGCATCCTCGGATGGGCCAGGGAGCCTCCGGAGTCTAGGCGATTTTCACGCCGCGATGGGCGCCGCGCATGTCAGACTCTGCGTACTTGCGACCGCCATGGGCGATGCGCATGCTAGGCGAATCTACGCGTCACCTTCCTGGGCCATGGACCGCTACGAGCGCATTCTCACCCTGCACCGGCTGCTGAAGTCGGCGCACTATCCGGTACCGCTCCCCCGCCTGATGGACGAGCTGGAGTGCTCGCGCGCGACGCTTTACCGCGACGTGGCCTTCCTGCGCGACGCCCTGGGCGCCCCGATCGAAAGCGCTGGCGGCGAGCACGCCGCGTTCCGCTATGCGGCCGGCGAAGGCCAACGCTTCGAACTGCCGGGCCTGTGGCTCACCTCGGACGAACTGGCCGCGCTGCTGGCGCTGAACGAGCTGATCGGCCGCAGCGGGCCGGGCGTGCTGGCCGGCGCGCTGGCGCCGTTCAAGGCACGCATCGAACACCTGCTGTCCGACCAGGGCAGCGGCAAGGCGCTGCCAATCGAGCGCATCCGCGTGATCGCCTGGGGCGAGCGCAAGCTCGACCAGCAGGTGTTCCGCATCGTGGCCGGCGCGGTGCTGGAGCGGAAGCAGCTGCGCTTCCGCTACCGCGCGCGCACCACCAATGCCGACAGCAAGCGCACCGTCTCGCCGCAGCGCCTGACCCACTACCGCGACAACTGGTACCTGGACGTGTGGGACCACGACCGCGAGGCGCTGCGCAGCTTCGCCGTGGACCGCATCGCCGAGCCGCTGGCGCTGGACATGCCGGCGCGCGACGTGGCCGAGGCCGAACTCAACGACATGCTCGCCTCCAGCTACGGCATCTTCGCCGGCAAGCCCAAGGCCTGGGCCACCATCCGCTTCTCGCAGCATGCGGCGCGCTGGGTGGCGGACGAGCACTGGCATTCGCAGCAGAAGGGCATGTGGCTGCCCGACGGCCGCTACGAACTGCAGGTGCCGTATTCCAACTCCAAGGAGTTGCTGATGGACGTGCTCAAGTACGGCCCGGATGCCGAAGTGGTCGCGCCGCTGTCGCTGCGCGAAGAGCTGAAGATCCAGCTGCAGCTGGCCTTGACCGGCTACCAGCAGGCGCCGCGTTGAGCGCCGTCCGGCCGGGCGCTTCCGCCGCATCCGCATGAGCAGTCCGCTCCCCGTCGACGCCGCAACCGCCGCGGCCGCGCGCAAGCCCACCGTGGCGCTGGCGCTGGGCGCGGGCGGCGCGAAAGGGCTGGCGCATATCGGCGCGATCGAGGAGATCGAGCGCCACGGCTACCAGATCGTCGCCATCGCCGGCACCTCGATGGGCGCGCTGATCGGCGGCATCTATGCGATGGGCAAGCTGGAGGCCTACCGCGACTGGGTGTCGGCGCTGGCCAGGATGGACGTGCTCAAGCTGGTCGACTGGACCTTCTCCGGCGGCGGCCTGATCAAGGGCGAGCGCATCATCGGCACCTTGCGCGAGCTGATCGGCGATGCGCGGATCGAGGATCTGCCGCTGGCCTATACCGCCGTCGCCACCGACCTGGACCGCGAGCGCGAGATCTGGCTCACCCGCGGCTCGCTGTTCGACGCCATCCGCGCCTCCATCGCGATTCCCACCATCTTCCGCCCGCAGCTGCTGGACGGCCGGCGGCTGGTCGACGGCGGCCTGCTCAATCCAGTGCCGGTGACGCCGCTGATCCGCGAACCGGCCGATTACATGTTCGCGGTGAGCGTGGACGGCGCGATCGAAGCGGCCAAGCCCGAAGTGGCGCACGAACACCCGGTGGAAGCGCAGAACGGCTACCGCCACCGCATCGGCGAATTCATCGGCCGGCTGATGCCGCACGGCGAAGCGAAGGACGCCGAGGCAGCGCGTCCGCGCGATCCCGGCATGCTCGACCTGCTGGCGCAGTCGATGGACCTGATGCAGGCCAACCTGGCGCGGCTGCGCCTGGCGGCGTATGCGCCGGACCTGCTGATCCAGCTGCCGCGCAATATCTCCATGGCCTACGAGTTCTACCGGGCGCGCGAACTGATCGAGCTGGGCCGCGAGCGCGCCAACACCGTGCTGAGCGAATGGAAGCCGCCGCACCACCGCTTCGTCGGCGACGCCGGCCTCAATGCGGACCGTGGCCCTTGAGCCAGGCTTCGAGATACGCCTTCAGCGCCACCGCATTGTTGTGTTCCTCGTCCTTGGCGCCGTAGACCAGGGTGACGCGGCGATGCGCCGCTTCGCGCACCAGTTCGCGCCAGTGCTCGGTGCGGGTCTTGCCGTCCAGCTCGGTGGCGTAGCGGTGGCGGAAGGTGTCCCAGCGCGAAGGGTCGTGGCCGAACCAGCGGCGCAGCGACACCGAGGGCGCCAGTTCCTTGGCCCACATGTCCAGGGCGGCCTCGTCCTTGTTCAGGCCGCGCGGCCACAGGCGATCGACCAGCACGCGCTTGCCGTCGCTCTTGGCGGTGGGCTCGTAGACGCGCTTGATCGCAATGCTCATGGCAGTGGCCCGGGCGGAGGGAACCGGTCCACGAGCATACGCCGACCGTGCGCGCGGAACACGTCCGGGCGCACGTAAGGAACGTAAGGCTTACAGCTCTTCGACGCGGGTGACCTTGCCCCGGCGCATCAGCCAGGCCACGCCGCGCAGATCCGCGATGCCCACCCACAGGCGGTCGAGCATGCCGTACTTGGACGTGCCCGCGGTGCGCGGACGATGGCCGACCGGCACGCTCTGGCTCTGGAAGCCGGCACGCTTGACCAGGGCCGGCAGGTAGCGGTGCATGTGGTCGAAGTAGGGCAGGCGCAGGAACACTTCGCGTTCGAACAGCTTCAGGCCGCAGCCGGTGTCCGGCGTGGCGTCGCGCAGCATGCGCGAGCGCACCGCGTTGGCGATCTTCGAGGAGATGCGCTTGTTAAAGCTGTCGCGGCGCGTGGTGCGCCAGCCGGCGAGCAGGCGCACGTCCTGCGGAGCCTGGTCGCGCGCGGCGAGCAGCTTGGGGATGTCGGCCGGATCGTTCTGGCCGTCGCCGTCCAGCGTGGCGATCCACGGCGAACGGGCTGCGCGCACGCCGTTCCACACCGCGGTGCTCTGCCCGCTGCGGGTGAGGTGGCGCACGATGCGCAGTTCGGGGTACTTGGCCTTCTCCGCCGCCAGCACCGCCACGCTGTCGTCGCTGGAATCGTCATCCACGTAGACGACTTCGAACTCGACCTTGCCGCGCAGGGCGGCGGCGATTTCGGCGAGCAGCGGCGGGATGTTGTCGCGCTCGTTGAACACCGGCACGACCACGGACAGTTGCGGCATGAGAGGCAGCCTTTAGCTCTTGCGGAAAGGAGGGCGCGCGGCGCCCGGGGCGCATTCTAGTGCGTAGGGGAGTTGGCGGCGAGCCGAGGCGCCGCGCCAGGACGTGCAGGGCCGCTGAGCGAGGCCACGGTGGGCCTCGCCGCCGGGTTTCAGCGGATCTTGCCGAGGATCCCTTCCAGCTCGTCGTTGCTGTGGTAGTGGATCACCAGCTTGCCGCGGCCGCCGCGGCCGTGGGCCACTTCCACGCGGGTGGCGAAGCGCTCGGCCAGCTCGCGCTCCAGGGCGTCGACGTTGGGGTCGCGCGCGGCGGCGCTCTTGGCCTTGCCCTTGGGCGCGGTCTGCGCGCGGCGCGCGGCTTCTTCCAGCTCGCGCACGCTCCAGCCGTGGCGCGCCGCTTCCAGCGCCAGGCCCTCGGCGTCATGCTGGGGCAGGGTGAGCAGGCAGCGGGCGTGGCCCATCTCCAGCTTGCCTTCATCGAGCAGGCGCTTGATGGAGTTGGGCAGCTCGGTGAGGCGCAGCAGGTTCGATACCGCGGCGCGCGAGCGGCCGACGGCTTCGGCGGCCTGCTGGTGGGTAAGGTCGAAGTCGTCGATCAGGCGCTTGAGCGCGTCCGCTTCTTCCAGCGGGGTGAGGTCCTGGCGCTGGATGTTCTCGATCAGCGCCATCGCCGGCACGGCCACTTCGGGCACGTCCTTCACCAGCGCGGGCAGCTCGCTCAGCTGCGCGCGCTGCGCCGCGCGCCAGCGGCGCTCGCCGGCGATCAGCTCGTAGCTGTTCTTGCCGATCTCGCGCACCACCACCGGCTGGATCAGGCCCTGCGCCTTGATCGAGGCGGCCAGCTCGTCCAGCGCCTCGTCGTTCCAGTGCCGGCGCGGCTGGTATTTGCCGGGCTGGATGTACTGGATGGGCAGGGTGCGCAGCTCGCCTTCCTGCTCGATCACCGAAGGGGTGTCGTCACCGCCGCCCAGCAGGGCGTCAAGCCCGCGTCCGAGGCCTCGTTTCTTCGCTGCGGCCATGCTTACTCCTGGTGAATGCCGGCGGCGGCGTCGAACGCCGTTTCGCTGCTGTCGTCGTGCGGCACGGGGGCCGCTTCGGCGGCGGCGCCGGCGGCCAGGCCGCGTTCGCGCCGGATGATCTCGCCGGCCAGGCCGATATAGGCGATGGCGCCGCGCGAGCTGCGGTCGTAGAGATGGATCGGCTGGCCGTGGCTGGGCGCCTCGGCCAGGCGCACGTTGCGCGGGATGATCGAGCGCAGCACCTTGTCGCCGAAATGCGTGGTGAGCTGCGCGGAGACTTCGTTGCCCAGGTTGTTGCGCACGTCGTACATGGTGCGCAGCAGGCCTTCGATCTCCAGCTGCGGATTCAGTCGCTGGCGCACCGCTTTCACGGTATCGAGCAGGCTGGACAGGCCTTCCAGCGCGAAGTATTCGCACTGCACCGGAATCAGCAGCCCGTCCGCCGCGGCCAGCGCGTTGAGCGTGAGCAGGTGCAGGGTGGGCGGGCAGTCGACCAGGATGGTGTGGTACTTGTCGCCGATCTTGGCCAGCTGCTCCTTCAGGCGCATCTCGCGGGCGATCGCGTCCATCAGCTTCAATTCGGCGGCCGTGAGGTCGCCGTTGCCGGGCAGCAGGTCGTAATGCGCTTCGGTGGTGACGATGGCGCGTTCGATCGGCGCTTCGTCCAGCAGCACCTCGCAGCCGTTGGGCTTGGCCACGCGCTTGTCCACGCCGGACGCCATGGTGGCGTTGCCCTGCGGATCGAGGTCGACCAGCAGCACCTTGCGCTTGGCGGCGGCGAGCGCCGCGGCAAGGTTGACGGCGGTGGTGGTCTTGCCGACGCCGCCCTTCTGGTTGGCGACAGCGATGATGCGAGCCATGGTGTCGTCGATGCCGTGAACGTGGGAAAAGAGGGCTAGGTTACCATCGGAACCCCGGCCCGGCAGGGCTTCGCGGCTGCCGGCACGCTCAGGTCCGGCCAAGCACCACGAGGTGACGCTCCGCGTCCAAACCGGGCACGTTGAGCCCATGCGTGCCGCGCAGCGCGAAGCCGGCGGGAATGCCTGGGAATTCCTCGTCCGGCCGCTTGCCCTTCATGGCCAGCCAGATTCCTTCCGGCCCCAGCAAGTGGCCGCCCCAGCCCAGCATGTCGGCCAGGGTGGCGAAGGCGCGGGCGGTGACGCAGTCGAACTGGCCTTGCACGTCTTCCACCCGCGACTGCTCGGCGCGCACGCCTTCCAGCTTCAGCGCGCGGATCGCCTCGCGCAGGAAGCGGACCTTCTTGCCGTTGGAATCCACCAGCAGGATCTCCCGCCCCGGCGCGGCGATCGCCAGCACGATGCCGGGCAGGCCGGGGCCGGTGCCGAGGTCCGCCAGGGTCCGGCCCTGCACGTAGGGCAGGATCGCCAGCGAATCGAGCAGGTGGCGGGTGACCATCTCGGCCGGATCGCGGATGGCGGTGAGGTTGTAGGTGCCGTTCCAGCGTTCGAGCAGGGCCTGGTAATCCAGCAGGCGCTGCACCGCGCCCTCCGGCAGGCTCAGGCCGAGCGCGGCGATGCCTCGTTCCAGCTGGGTCTGCAAGGCGGCGCGGTCGGCCATGGACGGGATCCTGCGTGGCGAAAAGGGCGGCAGTATCCGGGCGCGCGGCCCGCGGCGCCAGCGAAGGCGCAAAGAAAAACCCGCCGAAGCGGGTTTCAAAGGCTCTCAAGTTCCCCTTTTTTCGCGGGCGCTCTAAGGCAGCCTCGCGTATGGCTTCAAGCGAAATCCAGGTCGACCCGGGTCACCATCACGCCGCGCTCGCGCAGCGCCTTGTTCATGGCCAGCTTCAGCCGGGCGCCGAGGTCGCGGCGGTCGGCTTCGATCGCGGCCGGCTCCTCGCGCAGCGCGGCCAGGGCGCCGCCGCGGATCAGCTGGTCGGCCTGGTCGATCACCGCGTCGGCGCGCTCCGGCTCCAGCACCTGCCAGTACACCGTGCCGCGCACGTCATGCGCATTGGCCAGCGGCTCGCGGAATTCCAGCACCTGCCCGCCCAGGCTGATCCGATGCCCCATCCGGTCCAGCCCCGGCACCACCATGTGGGTGCCTTCCTGCAGCAGGCGGCGCGGCTTGCCGTGGCGGTAGACGCTGACCACCTGGCCAGCGGGGACGCGCCGGATGGCGGCGGCGGAAAGTGCCAGGAGGGCGGCGAGGACGGTCAGTAGAGCGATCATGATCTTTTTAATTCAATGATTTACACGTTGTTTCTCAAGTACGCAGCAGATACATGATACATCCGCACGATGACACTGGGATTAACCGTGATTTAACCGCGGCCTTATGGATTTTTACAATCCCCCAAAGGGGCTAAGTGCGTGAAATGCAAAGCAAGCCTCGTTCCGCCGGGGTGCTTCCGCCCGCCTCTGTTGCGTTGCCACAGTTCACACCGTTTTGACGGATAACGGTTTTTTACGGCGTTTCCTTAGGGCAACCGCGCGCTTCGCTAGAACTTCTGGCCGATCAAATTATTGCGATGCAGCAAAGTCTTTGATTTGCAAAAGCTTTACAAGCATCGATGAAAACGTTTACGTTGCCCACCCGGCGAATCCGGACCTCCTGGGAGCGGCAATGGGTGTGACCATCAAAGACGTGGCACGCGAGGCCAAGGTGTCCGTGGCTTCCGTCTCCCGCGCCCTCAACGGCCACGGCGGAGTCACCGCCGAGACGCTGGAGCGCATCCGCGAAGTCGCGGCCCGCCTGCGCTACATCCCCCATGGCGCCGCTCGCAGCCTGATCACCCGCCGTACCCACACTATCGGCGCGCTGCTGCCGGACCTTTATGGCGAATTCTTCTCGGAGCTGATCCGCGGCATCGACCTGGCGGCGCGCGTGCACGGCCTGCAGCTGCTGGTCTCCAGCTCGCACGACGGCGCCGCCGAGGCAGCCTCCGCCCTGCGCGCGATGCAGGGCCGCGTCGACGGCCTGCTGGTGATGTCGCCCCACGCCGACGCCGCCTTCCTGCGCCAGAACCTGCCGGTGGGCCTGCCCACCGTGCTGATGAACACGGTGCTGGAACGCGACGACTACGCGGCGCTGTCGGTGGACAACGCAGGCGGCGCGCGATTGGTGGTCGAACACCTGCTCGGCGAAGGCTATCGCCGCATCGCTTTCATCCAGGGCCCCGTCGGCAACCACGACGTGGCCGAGCGCGAACAGGCCTACCGCGAAGCGCTCGCCGCGCGCGTGCCGGGCGTACCGCCGATCGTGCTGCCCGGCGAATTCGACGAAGCCTCCGGCTACCGCGCCGGCCAGCGCCTGATCGCGATGAGCCCGCGTCCCGATGCCGTGTTCGCCGCCAACGACATGATGGCGATCGGCTGCATGGCGGCGATCCGCGAAGCGGGCCTGCGCATTCCCGAAGACATCGCCGTGGCCGGCTTCGACGACGTGCCGATGGCGCGCTACGTAAGCCCCGCGCTGACCACCGCCGGCGTGCGCATCGCGGAGCTGGGCAAGGCCGCGCTGGAACAGCTGGCCGGACAGATCGAAGGCGATGAAGCGCCCGCGGTGCATATGCGCATAGCGGCGGAATTGATGGTGCGGGCGTCGACGACACGTTCCGCGCGCAACGTTTGAACGAAACATGCGGCCTCGGACCACAGGCCGCGAGGTAGACCAGGGGCCGGCCCACGAGGACCGGTTCACCGCCGACGGCGCAGGGGTGCGCAGCGGCGCCCGGACAATCACAACAAGCCGTATCGAACCCTTGAGGGAGGGTGTCCAAGCCATGGCACGCAAACACGCATTGACCCGACAGATCTCGCTGGCCCTGGCGGGCCTGCTCACTACGGCCGCGCTGCTGCCGGCCATCGGCTTCGCGCAGAACAGCACGGCAACGGTGCGCGGCCATGTAAACGCGCCGCAGGGACAGTCGCCCACCGAGGTGGTCGCCACCAACCTGGGTAATGGCTTCACCGTACGCGCACCGGTGAACGCAGTTGGCAACTACACCCTGCCCAGCCTGGCGCCCGGCAGCTATCGCATCGAAGCGAAGGGCAACGGCGCCAGCGCCAGCCAGGAGGTCAAGGTGCAGGTCGGCCAGGCGCTGACCTTGAACCTCGACGCCGCCGCGGCCGCAAGCGCGGTGAACGCGCAGAACCTGCAAGGTGTAACCGTCACCGCCGCTTCGCTGATCGAAACGCGCACGTCGGAGGTGGGCACCAACATCACCCAGGCGCAGATCAACACGCTGCCGCAGAACGAACGCAACTTCCTGGACTTCGCCAAGCTGGTGCCGGGCGTGACGGTGTCGCGCGACCCCAACGCCAAGACCTTCTCGGCGGGCGGTCAATCAGCCGAGAATGTAAACGTTTTCATCGATGGTGCCAGCCTCAAGAACAACGTGCTCAAGGGTGGCATCGCGGGCCAGGATTCCACACGCGGCAACCCCTTCTCGCAGGAAGCCGTGCAGGAATTCCGCGTGCTGACGCAGAACTACAAGGCGGAGTACGAGCAGGCGGGCACGGCGATCATCACCGCCGTCACCAAGTCGGGCACCAATGAGTTCCACGGCTCGGTGTACGACTACTTCCAGAACAAGTCGATGATTTCGCAGAATTCGTTCGACAAGAAGAATGACATCGAAAAACCGGACTATCGGCGACAGCAGCGTGGCTTCTCGTTGGGCGGACCCATACTCAAGGACACGCTGACCTTCTTCGTCAATTACGACGAGCGCAAAGACGTCGGCAACGACACCGTGCAGATCAATGATCCGCGGTTTTCTCAGTACAACGGCACCTTCGCCGCACCGTTCAACGAGAAAACCTTCTTCGGCAAGTTGAGCTGGCAGGTCAATCAGGACAACAACGTTGATCTCAGCCTGACTACCCGTCGCGATAACGAAGTCATTGGCTTCGGTCAGACCACGGCTTACAGCAGCCGCAGCAATCGCAAGAACAACGTCAACGACCTGTTGCTGAAGTGGCAATCACGAGGCGACAACTGGACCAACGATCTGCTGTTGGATGCCGGACACGCCAAGTGGAATCCAAGCGCGGCTGAGCCCGATATCATCCAGCAGACCTACAACCCGAACATCGCAGTCATTGGCGGCGCAAGCAATCTGCAGAATAAGGGCCAGGACCAGGCGACGCTGCGCGACGATCTCACCTTCACCGGCCTTAGCTGGCATGGCGACCATACGGTGAAAATGGGCATCAAGTACGCGTCCTATGGCATCACGCTGGAGCAGAACAACAATGCGGTGCCTTCTTTCTTCTATCAGGAAGGGCCGAACTACCCCGGCGGCTTCAATATCCCATACCAGGCGGTCTATTCGCCGATCGCCGCCAGCGCCAACCTCCATACCAACCAGTTCGGGGCTTATGTCCAGGATGACTGGGATGTCACTGATCGGCTGCAGTTGAATCTTGGTTTGCGTTGGGACTATGAGACCAATGCACTCAACAATGACTATGTGACGCCTCTAGCTCAGTACTCGACGCTGCAGTACTTCGGCCTGCAGAACAACATCAGTACCGGCAAGGAGCGCGACGGCTACAAAGGCGCGATCCAGCCGCGCGTCGGCTTTTCGCTCGATGTAAGCAAAAGCGGCGATCAGAGCACCACTATCTTTGGTGGTGCGGGACGCTATTACGATCGCACGCCGTTTGACTGGATCGGTCAGGAGGCCATCCATTCCGCCGTGCCGAACTACACCTTCATGTTCAGCCCCGCCAATCCGGACGGCACGCCAAGCAAACCCGGAACGATCGCTTGGAATCCGGCCTACCTCTCGAAGGCCGGCCTCGATTCGCTGCTCGCAGCAGGCACTCCAGGATTCAGCTCGGAAATCGACACCATCAATAACAAAACCAAGCCGCCTTATACGGACCAGTTCAGCCTGGGCGTCAGGCAGGTATTCGGCGATTGGACAGGCTCGCTCACCTTGAGTCGAGTGCTTGGCTACCGGCAGTTCACTTGGGTATTCGCCAATCGCGCGGTCATACCTAATGGTTTTCAGCTGATAACGGCGCCGGATAGTCCCTATGGCGCCGTACTGACCAATGTCTACAAGAAGACTCAATCGAGCAGCGTGCTGATCAGCTTGGACAAACCCTATACCGCAGCTTCGGGCTGGGGACTTGGCGTGGCTTACACCTATCAGAACGCGCGTCAGCAGGGTAACGACAATTACTCGCTCGACTACGTCAGTCCGGCCGGTTACCCCGGCGGTCACGTTGGCGAAAAACACCATCTGGTCGTCAACGGCATCGTGCGTGGTCCTTGGGATACCCGTTTGAGCGGGATCTTCACGTATGGCTCCGGGCAGCCATATGACGTCAGCTACACGTCCGCCACTTGCGATTACAACTGTGCGTTCCAGCATTGGGGCAAGTACGGGCGCCAGTACGTGAATCTCGATCTGTCCATTGCCAAAGAATTCCACTGGGGCGAACACCAGGCACTCGAGCTTCGCTTTGACGTAATGAACGTGTTTAACCGCGACGTCTACAACGCGTATGACGGCAACTACTATCTCGGTAACGACGCGAGTACACCGAATCCGAATTTCGGCAAGGCCACCGGTGCCGACCCCAACCTCACGCGCCGCTTCCAGATCGGCGCCCGCTACAGTTTCTGATCGCGTAGCATCAAGGCGCTCCTTTCGAGGAGCGCCGTTTCACCGGAAAGCCCGCTGCGCGCGGGCTTTTCAAAAGCTCAAGATGTAAACGTTTACGCGCTTGCTTCCCGGCTCGACTTGTTCTCAAAAGACATCGCGTACCGCACAACCCCATCGACGCAAGGCTGCTCCCCATGCCCGTGAAGATACGTACCGCACTCTCCCTCGCGCTCGCCGCCCTGCTGATTTGCGCCGCACCTCACGAGGTCCAGGCGAAAGACAGCGCGAAGCAGAGCAAGCCGACGGCCACCGCGGCGACGCAGCAGAAAGTGCCGCCCCTGATCGACGACCTCGAACACCGCACCTTCAACTGGTTCTGGGACAGCGCCACCCCCCAAAACGGCCTCGTCCCCGATCACTACCCCACCAAGTCCTTCGCCAGCATCGCCGCGGTCGGCTTCGGACTCACCGCCTATGGCGTGGGCGCCGAACGCGGCTACATCACGCGCGACCAGGCGGTGGAACGCACGCTCGCCACGCTGCGCTTCTTCCACGACGCCCCGCAGAACGACAGCGAAGACGATGCCGCCGGCTACCGCGGCTTCTTCTATCACTTCCTCGACATGGACTCGGGCAAGCGCTTCGATCGCAACGTGGAGCTGTCCACGGTGGATACCTCGCTGCTGCTCGGCGGCGTGCTGTTCGCGCAGTCGTACTACGACCGCGACACGCCGCGGGAAAAGCAGATCCGCCAGCTCGCCGACGAGATCTACCGCCGCGTCGACTGGACCTGGGTGCAGGCGCGCAAGCCGCTGATCACCATGGGCTGGACGCCGGGCGGCAAGTTCATCCCGCACGACTGGCAGGGCTATAACGAAGGCATGCTGGTCTACATCCTCGCGCTGGGCTCGCCGACGCATGCGGTGGGCGATGACGCGTGGAAAGCCTGGACATCGACCTACAACCGCACCTGGGGCGAATTCCATGGCCAGACCTTCCTCAACTTCGCGCCGCTGTTCGGCCATCAGTTCAGCCACGTATGGGTGGACTTCCGCGGCATCCGCGACGCATGGAATCGCGAGAAGGGCCTGGACTATTTCGAGAACAGCCGCCGCGCCACGTACTCGCAGCGCGCCTATGCCATCGCCAACCCCGGCGGCTGGACCGGCTACGGCGCCAATATGTGGGGCATCAGCGCAAGCAATGGCCCCGGCGGGCTGGTAGTGAAGAGCGGCGACAAGGAACGCACCTTCCACGGCTACACCGCGCGCGGCGCGGGCCTGGACTACATCAGCGACGACGGCACCCTGGTGCCCATGGCCGCGGGTGGCTCGATCCCCTTCGCACCGGAGATCGTGGTGCCTGCGCTGGAAGAAATGAAGCAGCGCTACGGCAAGGACATCTACACCAAATACGGCTTCGTCGATGCCTTCAATCCCAGCTTCCACAGCAAGACCGACCTGCGCACCGGCAAGCTCGTACCCGAGCTGGGCTGGGTCGACACGGTGCACCTGGGCATCGACCAGGGCCCGATCGTGCTGATGGTGGAGAACTGGCGCAGCGGTTTTGTATGGAACGTGATGAAGAAGAACCCGTACGTGCGCAAGGGCCTGGAACGCGCCGGCTTTACCGGCGGCTGGCTGGATGAGGCCCCGCCCAAGCCATGAGCACGCGTTCGCGCCAGCGCCGGCCATGGCGCGTGCTGCTGCACGCGCTGGCGTGGACCTGCGCAGGTGTCGCCGCTGCGCTGTCGGCCGGTTGCCAACCTGCGGATGACGCGCGCACGCTGACGTTCTGGACGGTCGGCCGCGAAGGCGAAGCGGTGGCCAAGCTGCTGCCGGATTTCGAACGCGAACATCCCGGCCTGCATGTGAAAGTGCAGCAGCTGCCGCTCACCGCCGCGCACCAGAAACTGCTTACCGCCATCGCCGGTGGCTCCACGCCAGATCTCACCCAGCTCGGCAACACCTGGATTCCCGAACTCGCCGCGCTGGATGCGCTCGAACCGCTCGATGCCCGCGTGGCGTCTTCGCAGGTCGTTCGCCCGGACGACTACTTCGCCAATATCTGGACCACCAACCGCATCGGCAACACGCTGTACGGCGTGCCCTGGTACGTGGACACGCGCCTGCTGTTCTACCGCAGCGATCTATTGAAGCAAGCCGGCTTCGACGCACCGCCGCGCGACTGGGCGCAATGGCGCCGCGCCTTGGCCGCGCTCAGCCATCCGGACCGCGGCAGCTACGGCATCCTGCTGCCCACCAACGAGTTCGAACAATTGCTGGTGCTGGCGCTGCAGCAGGACGAGCCGCTGCTGCGCGACGGCAACCGCTACGGCAACTTCCGCAGCGCGGGCTTCAAGCGCGCGCTGGCGTTCTACGTGGACACCTTCCGCGAACGGCAGGCGCCGGCCATCACCAATGTGGAAGCCGGCAACCCGTGGACGGAGTTCGGCCGCGGCGTCTATGCCTTCTATCTGTCCGGTCCGTGGAATATCGGCGAGTTCCGCAAGCGCCTGCCGGCTTCGCAGCAGGACGACTGGAACACCGCGCCGCTCCCCGGCGAACACGGCCCCGGCGCCTCCAACGCGGGCGGCTCCAGCCTGGTGATCTTCCGCCGCTCGGCGCACAAGGACGAAGCCTGGCAGCTGATCGAATTCCTGTCCCGCCCCGCCGTCCAGCAGCGCTTCTACGACCTGCTCGGCGACATGCCGCCGCGCCGCTCCTCCTGGGAGGGCGATGCGCTGCGCGGCGATCCCAAGGCACGCGGCTTCCGCGAACAGCTGGAGCGGGTGAAGCCCACGCCGCCGATCCCCGAATGGGAGCGTATCGTGACCGAGATGCAGCTGGTCGCCGCGCAGGCAGTGCACGGCGACCTGAGCATCGATCAGGCCGCGGCGGAGATCGACCGGCGCGCCGACCTGATCCTGGAAAAGCGGCGCTGGATCCTCGACCACGCGAAACCCGCGCCATGACCGCCGGAGGCCACGCATGAATCCACCACGCGCCGCCTGGTTGTTCCTTGCGCCCGCCCTGCTGGTGCTGGGCCTGTTCTTCCTGCTGCCGGTGATCGCCGCGCTGGTGCTCAGCCTCACCGACTACGACCTGTATGCGCTGGCCGACATCCGCAACCTGCGTTTCGTCGCGCTGGGCAATTACTGGGAGCTGCTGCACCGGCCGCTGTTCTGGTCCGCACTGGGGCACACGCTGTATTTCGTGGTGGTGGGCGTGCCGCTGTCGATCGCCGTTTCGCTCGGCGCCGCGCTGCTGCTCAACTCGCCGCTGGCGCGCTGCAAGCCGTTCTTCCGCACCGCGCTGTTCGCACCGGTGGTGACCACGGTGGTGGCGGTGGCGGTGATCTGGCGCTACCTGTTCAACACCAAGTATGGCCTGGCCAACTACGCGCTGGACGGGCTGGGCATCCATCCGGTGGACTGGCTGGGCGATCCGCGCTGGGCGATGCCCACCATCATCCTGTTCGCGGTGTGGAAGAACTTCGGCTACAACATGATCATCTTCCTCGCCGCGCTGCAGGCGATCCCCGCCGACCTGTACGAAGCCGCGCGCATCGACGGCGCCTCGCCCGTGCGCCAGTTCCGCCATATCACGCTGCCGATGCTGGGGCCGACCCTGCTGATGGTGAGCATCCTGACCGTTTCCGGCTACTTCCAGCTGTTCGCCGAACCGTTCGTGATGACCGAAGGCGGCCCGCTGCAGAGCACCACCAGCGTGCTGTACCTGATGTACGAGGAAGGCTTCAAATGGTGGAACCTCGGTTCTGCGTCGGCGGTGGCCTTCCTGCTGTTCCTGATCATGTTCGCGGTGACCGCGCTGATGCTGCGCGTGGCGCGCCGGGGAGGCGAGGCATGAATCCGCGGCTGGCCAAGGCGCTAATCAACGGGCTGCTGATCGGCGGCACCCTGGTGGCGGTGTTCCCGCTGCTGTGGATGCTGTCGGTGTCGTTCATGCGGCCCGGCGAGGCGAGTGCGTTGCCGCCGCCGCTGTGGCCGGCCCACGCCACGCTGGCCAATTATCACGAGCTGTTCGAGCGCGCCGGCATGGGGCGCTACCTGCTCAACAGCCTGGCCATTTCCAGCGCGATCACGCTGCTGTCGCTGGCGTTCAACCTGATGGCCGGCTACGCCTTCGCCAAGCTGCGCTTCGCCGGGCGCGAGCGGCTGTTCCAGATGCTGCTCGGCGGGCTGGTGATTCCGGCGCAGGTGGCGATGCTGCCGCTGTTCCTGCTGCTGAAATACCTGGGCCTGGTGAACAGCTACGCCGCGGTGGTGATGCCGGCGATGGCGACCATCTTCGGCATCTTCCTGGTCCGGCAGTATGCGCGCGGCATTCCGGACGACCTGCTGGAAGCGGCGCGCATCGATGGCGCGGGCGAGCTGCGCATCTTCGCGCAGATCGTGCTGCCGCTGCTCAAGCCCATCATGGTGACCTTGGCGATCTTCACCTTCCTCACCGCGTGGAACGATTTCATGTGGCCGCTGATCGCACTGACCGGCCAGGAGCACTACACCTTGCCCATCGCACTGGCTTCGCTGTCGCGCGAGCACGTGCAGGATTCGGAGCTGATGATGGCCGGCTCGGTGGTGACGGTGCTGCCGGTGCTGGTGCTGTTCCTGGCCTTGCAGCGGTATTACCTGCAGGGGCTGCTGCTCGGCAGCGTGAAAGGGTGATGCGATGAAGTGGCGCGCCTTGCTGCTGTCGTGGGCCTTGCTGGTGCCTGTCGTGCACGCCGCCGAACAGGCACGCGTCATCGACGACTTCAGCCGGCCGGCCGCCTGGACAGCTGAAGGCACCGACGATATCGGCACGCAATTGCGCGTAGCCGACGGACAGAGCGGCAAGGCCGTCTGCCTCGACTTCGATTTTCACGGCGTCTCCGGCGGAGCCGCGCTCAAGCGCGCGCTGCCGATGGACTGGCCGGACAACTTCGCGCTCTCCTTCGACGTGCGCGGCAGCATGCCGCCCAACGACCTGCAGCTGAAGCTGGCCGATGCCAGCGGCGACAACGTCTGGTGGTATCGCCGCGAAGCCTTTCAGCCCGGCGCCGACTGGCAGACCGTGGAAGTGCGCCGCAACCAGGTGGAGTTCGCCTGGGGGCCGACCAAGAACCGCACGCTGCATCGCACCGCCGCGCTCGAATTCACCATCTACGCCGGACATGGCGGGCGCGGCGAGCTGTGCCTCAGCAACCTGCGCCTGCGCCCGCTGCCGGTGGAACCCGCCGAAACGCCGGCGCCGCGTGCGCAGGCTTCGTCCACGCTCACCGGCTACGGCGTGCAGCGCATGCTGGAAGGCAAGGGCGAGTGGCGCAGCGATCCGTCCGCGGCGGGCGAGCAGAGCATTGCGCTGGACCTTGGCCTTTCGCGTGAATTCGGCGGCCTGCTGCTGCACTGGCTGCCGGGCGCGCAGGCCTCGCGCTACGAGGTGGAACTCTCGGACGACAACACGCACTGGCGCACGGCCACGCAGGTCACGGGCGGCAATGGCGGCGACGATGCGCTGTTCCTGCCGCAAGCACAGGCCCGCTATGTGCGCCTGCGCCTGCTCGAAGGCCCCGGCAAGGCGTATGGGCTGACGCAGCTGGAAGTGAAGGACCGCGCCTGGGGCGCTTCGCCGAACGTGTTCTTCCAGGAAGAAGCCAGGCGCGCGCCGCGCGGCATGTATCCGCGCGGCTTCTCCGGCGAGCAGAGCTACTGGACCCTGTTCGGCACGGATGGCGGCGCGCGCGATTCCGCGCTGATCTCCGAGGATGGCGCGGTGGAAGTGGGCAAGGGCGGCTGGTCGCTGGAGCCGATGCTGTTCGCTGGCCGCAACGTGATCGACTGGGCCACCGTGCGCAGCTCGCAGAGCCTGCTCGATGGCTACCTGCCGATTCCCTCGGTACGCTGGACCGCCGACAGCCTCACCCTCGATACCACCGCCTTCGCCACCGGCGATGCCACGCACACGCAACTGGTGCTGCGCTACACCCTCACCAACCGCACCGCGCAGCCGCAGCGCGTGACCCTGGCGCTGCTGGCGCGGCCGTTCCAGGTGAATCCGCCGACGCAGTTCCTCAATACGCCCGGCGGCATCCATCGCATCCACGACCTGGCCTGGAACGGCAAGGCGCTCACCGTCAACGACGAGACTCGCGTGGTGCCGCTGCAGGCCGTAGATGGCTTCGTGGCGAGCAGCCATGAAGCCGGACCGTTGCCGGAACGGCTCGCGCAGGGCGAGCGCCCCGAAGTCACCTCGTTGCACGACGGCGCGGGCTTCCTGCAAGGCGCGCTGCTGTATGCCATCGACCTGCCCGCCCACGGCAGCCGCACGCTCGGTCTGGTGGTGCCACCGCACGGCGCCGACTTCGCGGCGCCGCGCGCGCCGGAAACCTGGCTGCGCGAACAGCTGCAACACACGGCGTCCGCATGGCGGGAGAAGCTCAACCGAGTGGCGCTGCTGCTGCCGTCGTCGCAGCACGCCATCGCCGACACGGCGCGCAGCGCCCTGGCGCAGATCCTGATGTCGCGCGACGGCCCCGCCCTGCAGCCCGGCACGCGCTCCTACGCGCGCAGCTGGGTGCGCGACGGCGCCATGATGACCGAGGGGCTGGTGCGCAGCGGCCATGCCGAGGCCGCCGCCGACTTCGTGC
The DNA here is from genome assembly GCF_011759495.1 of Dyella sp. SG562. NCBI lineage: Bacteria > Pseudomonadati > Pseudomonadota > Gammaproteobacteria > Lysobacterales > Rhodanobacteraceae > Dyella > Dyella sp. SG562. The sequence goes on along the minus strand of NZ_JAAOYS010000002.1, from coordinate 186,589 downwards.
GCTGGTATGCGCCGCATCAGTTCAGCAGCGGCAAGGTGCCGTGCTGCGTGGATGCGCGCGGTGCCGACCCGGTGCCGGAGAACGACAGCCACGGCGAACTGATCTTCGCCATCGCGCAGCTGTGGCGCTATACGCACGACCGCGCCGCGCTGGAACGGCAATGGCCGGCCGTGCAGCGCGCCATCGCCTATATGGACCGCTTGCGCGAGAGCGAACGCAGCCCCGCCAACCAGACCGAAGAGCGGCGCGCGCTGTATGGCTTGATGCCCGCATCGATCAGCCACGAAGGCTATTCGGCCAAGCCGATGCATTCCTACTGGGACGACTTCTGGGCGCTGCAGGGCTACGACGACGCGGTGCTGCTGGCCAAGGCGCGCGGCGATGAGGCGGCGGCGGCACGGATCGCGCAGTCGCGCGACGTATTCCGCGGCGACCTGAAAGCCTCCATCGACCTGTCCGTGCGCCAGCACCGTATCGACTACCTGCCCGGCGCGGCGGAACTCGGCGACTTCGACGCGACCTCCACCACCATCGCGCTGTCGCCCGGCGACGGCCAGACCTGGCTGCCGCCCGCGCTGCTGGAGCGCACCTTCGAACGCTACTGGCAAGGCTTCGTGGAACGCCGCGACGGCACGCGCGAATGGGAGGACTACACACCGTACGAACTGCGCACCATCGCCAGCTTCGTGCGGCTGGGCTGGCGCGGCCGCATCGGCGAGCTGCTGGCGTTCTTCTTCGCCGACCGGCGTCCGGCCGCGTGGAACCAGTGGGCCGAAGTGGTGGGGCGCGATGCGCGCAAGCCGCGCTTCGTGGGCGATATGCCGCATGCGTGGATTGCTTCGGATTATCTGCGCTCGGCATACGACTTGTTCGCGTACGAACGACCGCGCGATCAGGCGCTGGTGTTGGCAGCCGGGATTCCGGCCGAATGGCTGAAGGGCGAGGGCATCGGGATCCGGCGTCTGCGCACGCCGTATGGGCAGCTGAGTTACCGCTTGTATGAGCGCGATGGCACGCTTGAGTTGCGCGTGGAGCAAGGACTCGATGTGCCGCCGGGTGGCTTGGTGTTGCCGTGGCCTTATGCGGGCAAGCCGGCCGGCAAGGTCGTAGTCAATGGCACGTCCACGGTGTGGCGGGATGGAGAGCTGGTGATCCGCGCATTGCCTGTCACTGCCGTGATGGCGACGCCCCGGTAAATCGCGTCACTTCGTAGGCTGGGGTGAGCGGCAGCGAACCCCAGCATCAGCATTAGCGCCTGGTCATGTTGGGGTTCGCCTTCGGCTCACCCCAACCTACGCGAAGGGTTCCGGGGCTTAGAACTTGCCGTCGCGGAAATCCGCGATCGCCTGATGAATCTCCGCAGGCGTGTTCATCACGAACGGTCCATACCGCGCGACGCTTTCGCCCAGCGGCTTGCCCGCCACCAGCAGCACGCGCGACGGCGCTTCGCGGCCGCCGATGCGCACCGAGCCGCCCTTGGAAAGCACGGCCAGTTCGCTGCGGCTGAGCACGTCGCCGGCCACCTGGGCATCCGCGCCATCGAACACGTAGGCGAAGGCGCTATGGCCTTCCGGCAGCGGCACTTCCAGCTGCGCGCCGGGCTGCAGGGCGATATCGAGATACACCGGCTGCGTGGCGATGCCGGCCACGGGGCCGGCCGCACCGAACACTTCGCCGGCGATGATCTTCACTTCCACACCGTCCTGCGGACGCACGGTGGGAATGCGGGCGGGGTCGATGTCCTGGTAGCGCGGCTCGGTCAGCTTGTCCTTCGCGGGCAGGTTCACCCACAGCTGGAAGCCCCACATCAGGCCGTTTTCCTGCTGCGGCATTTCCGAATGCAGGATGCCGCGGCCGGCGGTCATCCACTGCACGCTGCCGGGGCCGAGGTCACCCTGGTTGCCGTGGTTGTCGCCGTGGCGCATATGGCCGGCGAGCATGTAGGTCACCGTTTCGAAGCCGCGGTGCGGATGCTCGGGGAAGCCGGCGAGGTAGTCGTCCGCGCTGTCGGAACGGAATTCGTCCAGCAGCAGGAACGGATCGAGCATGTCCAGGCCGGGCTGGCCGATGATGCGCTTAAGGCGTACGCCCGCGCCATCGGAAGTGTCGGTGCCGCGGATGCGGCGGATGATGCTGCGCTCGCTCATGATGGGACTCCGTAAGGAATGCGCCACATGATGGTTGCGCGGCCGGCCCGGTCCAAGCCGCGCCGCGCGAACGGATTGTTTCCTAGGGCGTCAATGCAGCCAGTGGCCGCTGCGGTGCCGCGGCGGCGCCTGGCCGCTGTCCTCGCCGCCGCCACCGGCGTTGGCGGGGGCGGCCTGGGCCATGGCTTCCATGTCGGCCTCGGTCACCGGGTGCTGCTGCCAGTAATGCTCCACCGCGGACAGCACGGCCGGCAGCTGGGCCAGGCACTCGTCGTATTCGTCGTCGCTGAGCTTTTCGAAATCGGTCTCGGCGCTGAGGATGCCTTCGTCGACCGCCAGCGCCATCACCGGCCCGAGCAGTTCCATCAGCGAAGGGTCGTCGGCCAGGCGCTTTTCCCACAGGCCGGCGCGCAGGTCGATGGCGCGGCTGAAGCCTTCGCACCAGCCCGCGGCGGACAGGGTGGGACCGGTTTCGGTGTCGACTTCGCCCAGGATCGGCTCGTAGGCGTCGACGTCGAGTTCGGCGGCGATGGAGTCGTTGAGCTTGGCCAGCAGCGCCAGCACGCGATTGCCTTCTTCTTCGTCGGCGAAGGGCTCGTGCAGCACTTCCGGCAGCCATTCTTCCGGCAGTACCTGCAGCGGGCCGACCGCCAGCGCGGAGAGCATGCCGTGCACGCCGTCGAGCAGCAGGTCGCCGTCGCCGGAATGGGCGCGGAGATAGCGGTCCAGTTCGTCGAGCTCGTCGTCCGTGAGCGAACTGGGCCAGTCGGTCTTGTTCGTATTCATCAGATATCCAGATCCAGCGTCACCGGCGTGTGGTCCGAAGGCCTTTCCCAGCGGCGCGGCGTGCGGTCGATGGCTGCCGCCTTCGCCGCTTGCTTCAGTGCGTCGCCGACCAGGATCAGATCGATGCGCAAACCCATGTTGCGCCGGAACGCTGCCTGGCGGTAGTCCCACCAGCTGAAGTGCCCGGCCTCTTGTTCGAACAGGCGGAAGCTGTCGTGCAGCCCAAGTTCGGTGATCGCCTTGAGCGCGGCGCGCTCCGGCGGCGAGCACAGCACGTCCTCGCCCCAGGCCACCGGGTCGTAGACGTCGCGGTCGTCCGGCGCGATGTTGAAATCGCCCAGCACCACCAGGTGCGGGTGGCGCTGGTGTTCCGCTTCCAGGAAATCGCGCACCTTGGCCAGCCAGTCGAGCTTGTAGGCGTATTTCTCGTCGCCCACCGCCTTGCCGTTGACCACGTACAGATCCACCACGCGCACGCCGCCGACGGTGGCGGCGAGGATGCGCCGCTGCGGGTCGTCCAGGCCGGGGATGTCGGTGACGACGTCGGTGGGTTCCTCGCGGGCCAGGATGGCCACGCCGTTATAGGTCTTCTGCCCGGAGTACACGGCGCGGTAGCCGGCGGCGGCCAGCTCGTCGACCGGGAACCTGGCGTCCTCCAGCTTGGTTTCCTGCAGCGCGATGACGTCGGGCTTGGCCTCGGCCGCCCACTCGGTGAGCTGCGGCAGGCGGACCTTGAGCGAGTTGACGTTCCAGGAGGCGATTTTCATGCCCGGCATTGTAGGGGGATGCCGCCGCTTCGGCACTCCGCCGGACGCAGGGGAGGCCGGTCCGTGACCGGCCTCCCGCTGTGCTCCTGCTTACAGGTGGCTGAGCACGAAGGCCCGCGCATCCCAGCCGTCGTAGTTGGACAGGCGGCCCCACCCGTTGGTCGCCATCGCATAGACCGACAGGTTCTCGGTGAATCCCGCCACCGTGCAGCCGCCCGTGCAGCCCGGCGCGGGATTGGTCGTCATCAGGTAGCCGACCGAGCGCGTCTCGCTGAAGCTGCCGCCGCCCACCGCACCGCTGTCGGACAGCACGTCGCGCGCGCCGCGCCGGACCAGGAAGCCGTAGGTGGCGAAGCCGTGCGGATGGCTGGCCTGCCACGGCATCGTCACGTTGTCGCCGTCGCTGTGGTAGCCCAGCACGCCGCAGCAATCGTCCGCGCCGGTGCCGCCGACCATCGGCGCGCCGATATGCGCCGAGCAGGGCTCATTGTTCACGTGCAGGGTGAGCACCATCGCACTGCCTTGCACCAGGCCGGCGCCCAGGCCCAGCTGCGGGTCGCTGGCCTTGATGGTGTGGATGTTGCCGCTGCCATCGACATAGGTGGGCACGTAGTAATCGATGCCCAGCGCGCCGATGTTCACCGGCAGGCCGGCCGCATCGAACAGTTCCAGCCGCAGCTGCACCAGGCCGTCCAGGATCGGCGCACCGCCGAGCGCGGTGGTGGTGTCGAACTTGCCGTTGGCGGTGTCTTCCACCGCGTCGGCCACGCTCCATTGGCCGGCCGGCGGCACCGCGGGCGGGATCTCGAACAGATTGCCTTCGCTGCCGGCCACCTGCGGACCGAGCGGGTACGCCGTCAGCACCAGATCGGTGCCGATCATCTGCGCATAGTGGCGGCTGATCGCGGCATTGAGCGGCTTGTACTGGCTGTCCGGCTCGCCGTCGCGCTTCCACGACAGGCGGTAGAACTTCACGCCCAGGCTGTCGCGCAGCGCGTTGTCGAAATCCAGCCGCGGCATCAGCACGCCGCCCCACGGCGCACCGCCGCCGGTGAGGCCGAGGTTGCCGGCATTGCTGCTGCCGGCCAGGGTCTGCGCACTGCCGCGGATATCGTCCAGCGAGTGATTGCCGATGGCGGTGAACAGCACCCAATTGTTGCCGGCGATCACCGGCGCGCACGGGCGGCAGGTCATGGCCAGCGGGTTGGTCACGTGCAAGGTGACTTCGGTGCCGCACTGGTAGTCCCACCAGGTATGGCAGGCGACCGGCGTCGGCGCGTACAGCGTCACCTCGAAGAAGCCGAACAGCCGCTGCTTCACCTTGAAGTACAGGTCCGGCTGGTCCGGATTGCGGAAACCCTTGAAGATAAAGCGCGCGAAATGCCCGCACTCGTCGGTGGCGGCGGTGCCGACCAGCTGCATGGTGACGAAGCGCGGATACAGCCAGCACAGGATCGGCCGGATCAGCTGCGCATGCTCCACCAGCGATTGCTGGAACATCTGCGCGCTGCCGCTCATCGCGGCGAAGCGCAGCTTCTGGTTGCCGGCGGCGGCGTGCAGCGCCTGCAGCGAGGCTTCGTCCACCTGGTGCGCGTTGATCTCCTCCACCGGGCCGGGCCCCGGCAGCGGACGCGGCGGCTGCCGGCCGGCGAGGATCTCGCGCAGATGATCGATCACATACGGCGGCAGCTTCGGCAGCACGATCCACAGCGGATCGACCTCGTAGATCTCCACCGTGGCGTGGCATACCGGGAAATCCACCGACACGCCGTCGCGCACCACGCGCTTGAGCACCGTGCCCTTGACCAGGCACAGCCCCAGCAGCCAGTAGCGCCAGACATCCGGGAACACCGGAATGCGCAGATCCGGCGCGGTGTCGCCGGGGCGCAGCGTGATGTGGCGCTCGATCGCGCCGCGGCGCAGCAGCTCTTCGAGCGCGGGCGGCTGTTTCTCCTCGGGCGCGGGTCCCAGCACCACGCGCACGGCGGAGGCCTCGCGCGCTACGGGCAGTTCAAGCTTGGTCTCGCCCTTCTCACCCAAGGCCGCGTAGGAGAGCAGGCGGCCGCCATCGCTATAGGCGTAGGCGGCGACGGCGGGACGCTGGTCGGTGCTTTCCGCCTTGAGGAACTCGGCGGCGACGCGAAGCGTGATGAATGCATTGTCTGATTTGGCCATGACAGTAAGGCTCCGAATGGGCGGTAACAGGCGCACGCAGGCGCCGATGGCTGATCGCAGGACGATTCGTAGGACGATCAGGGCCGCTATTCGTAGCCGCGCGCAGCGCGCGGAACCATTCGGCAAAGAGAGCTAAATCCAAGCGCTTAGCAGGCTTAGCGCCAAGGCCGTAGGGGAAGGCCCACACATTGCATGCAGGCGCGACCGCGAGGATGAATGCGCCGCGATGAAAAAACATCGACTGGCGCACACGCACACCGCCGTCCCGTGGCGGTGCGCCGCCAGACCCATGCCATTCGATGTAAGGGATCGCTGATGCCGCGCCGAACGTCCCGCGGCGAACCGCGGGACGTTCACATGCGCTCAGCTCAGCCCGTGGCTGCGCAGCAGCGCATCGGGTTCGGGCTTGCGGCCGCGGAAGGCGACGAAACTGTCCAGCGCCGGGCGGCTGGCGCCCACGGCCAGCACCTCGCGGCGGAAGCGCTCGCCGGTGTCGCGGTCGATCACGCTGCCGCCTGCCTGCGCGGCATCCTCGAACGCGCCGAACGCATCGGCGCTGAGCAGCTCCGCCCACAGATAGCTGTAGTAACCGGCGGCATAACCGCCGGCGAAGATATGCGTGAAGCTGTTGGGGAAGCGCTGCCAGATCGGCGGGTGCAGCACCGCCACCTCGCGCCGCACTTCCTCCAGCACGGCAAGCGGACGCGCACCCTGCGCCGGTTCGTATTCCAGGTGCAGGCGGAAATCGAACATGGCGAATTCCAGCTGGCGCACCAGGAACAGGCCGGCATGGAAATGCCGCGCGGCCAGCATGCGCTGGAACAGTTCTTCCGGCAGCGGCTCGCCGGTCTGCCAGTGGCGCGCGAACAGGTCCAGCGCCTGGCGGTTCCAGCCGAAGTTCTCCATGAACTGGCTGGGCAGTTCCACCGCATCCCATTCCACGCCGTCGATGCCGCCGATCGAAGGCAGCGCGATCTCGGTCAGCAGGTGATGCAGGCCATGGCCGAATTCGTGGAACAGGGTGAGCACGTCGTCGTGGGTGAGCAGGGCCGGGCGGCCCTCGGTCGGCGGCGCGAAGTTGCAGGTGAGGAAGGCCACCGGCAGCTGCTCCTGTGCGCCGTCGCTGAAGCGCGAGCGGCACACGTCCATCCAGGCGCCGCCGCGCTTGCCGGAACGCGCGTAGAGGTCGACATACGCACCGGCGAACACGCGGCCGCCGGCATCGCGCACGTCGTAATAGCGCACGTCCGGATGCCACACGTCGATGCCGTCGCGCGGCGCCAGCGTCACGCCGTACAGGCGCTGCACCAGGCCGAACAGCCCGTCGATCACCGCCGGCAGCGGGAAGTAGGGCTTGAGCTGCTCTTCGTCGAGGTCGTAGCTGCGCTGGCGCAGCTTCTCCGATGCGTAGGCGACGTCCCAGGATTCGAGGTTGTCCAGCTTCAGTTCCTTCGCGGCGAACTCGCGCAGTTCCGCCAGCTCCTGGCGCGCCACCGGACGGGCGCGCTGGGCCAGGTCGTGCAGGAACTCCATCACCTCGGTGGGCGAGGCCGCCATCTTCGTGGCCAGCGATTCCTCCGCCGCATTGGCGAAGCCCAGCAGCTGCGCCGCCTCATGGCGCAGCGCCACGATGCGCTCGATCCGCGGGCCGTTGTCGAACTTGCCGGCGTGCGGACCCTGGTCCGAAGCGCGCGTCTGGTACGCCCAGTACACGCGCTCGCGCAGGCCGCGGTTGTCGGCGTAGGTCAGCACCGCCTGCACGCTGGGCTGCTTGAGCGTCACCAGATAACCGTCCAGGTTCTGCTCGCGCGCGTACTGGCGCAGCACGGCGCGGCCGGATTCGGGAATGCCGGCGAGATCGCGCTCGTCGGTGATGTGCTGGTGCCAGGCGTCGGTGGCGTCGAGCACCGCGTTGGAGAACTCGGTGGACAGCTTGCTCAGCTCCACGCCGATCTCGCGGTAGCGCGTGCGCTCCGGTTCTTCCAGCGCCACGCCGGAGAGGCGGAAATCGCGCAACGCATGCTCGACCAGGGTGCGCTCCGGCTGTGCCAGCGCGGCGAACTCCGGCGCGTCGGCCAGCGCCTGCACGGCCTGGTACAGCGCGCGGTTCTGGCCCAGCTCGATGCCGTGCTCGGTGAGTTTTTCCTCGGCCGGACCATAGGCCTCGCGCAGCGCTTCGCTGTCGGCCACCGAATGCAGATGCCCCACCGGCGCCCAGGCGCGCGACACGCGCTGCTCCAGGCGTTCCTGCGCCAGCATCAGGCCGGCGAAATCGCGCGGGCCGCCGGCGGCGGTGAGCTGGTCGATGGCGTCGCGGTAGTCGGCCAGCAGTGCATCGATGGCGGGGCCGACGTGCTGCGGCCTGATGCGCGAGAAGGCCGGCAGTTCGCCGCCGTCCAGCAGCGGGTTGTCATGCGCCGGAGCGGCGTGCGCCTGGGTGTCCCGGGCGGTGTTTTCGTGAGCCATGCGTCTCTCCTTGGGAGCGCCAGCGTGGCGACGGGCCTGGGCGAAATCAAGGCCGGACGGGGCGCGCTTACGCCGGGGTGTCATATAGCGCGCCCTACCATGGCCTTTATGCGTCAAACGGATTTCAGCGACCTGTTGCGTCAAAGCGACGTGTTCGGCCACCTCGGCGACGAGGCCCTGGCCGACCTCGCCGACGGCCTGGTCTGGTTCAGCCTTCCCGGCGGGCGGCCGCTGTTCAAGGCGGGCGAGGCGGCCGACGCCATGTATCTGCTGGTCAGCGGCAGCCTGGGCCTGTTCGACGAGGACGAGCCGGCACGCCTGGTGCATCTGGTCTCGGCCGGCGACAGCGTGGGCGAGATCGGCCTGGTCAGCGGCGACGCCCGCCAGCTCACCGTGCGCGCCCTGCGCGACTGCGAACTGCTGCGGCTGGACCGCACGGCTTTCGAAGCACTGGCCGGACGCCATCCGCAAGCCATGCTCGGCATCGCCCGCGTGGCGGTGGCGCGCCTGCAGCGGCGCCTGCGCAAAGAGGAAAGCCCCGGCGTGGCGCGCACCTTCGCCCTGCTGCCGCCGGATGCCGAGGTGCCGGCGCGCACCCTGGCCATGCAGCTGGCGATGGCCCTGGAGGCGTATGGCAGCTGCATCGTGATCGACGGCGAGCAGGGCGCCGGCCGCGGCAGCGACTGGTTCGCCGCGCGCGAGGCGCAGGCCCGCTTCGTCATTTACCTGGACACCCAGGGCGATCCGCTGTGGCGCCAGCGCTGCCTGCGCCAGGCCGACGTGCTGCTGCTGCCGGCTCAGGCCGCGCGGCCGGCGCGGCCGTGGCCGGAAGCGGCGATCCTCGATCCCTCGCGCCTCGGACATCGCCCGCGCCATCTGATTCTGCTGCAGGCCGGCCGCCAGCCCAGCCTGGGCGCGGCGCAGCGCTGGCGCGCACCGTTCGGCGGCGAACTGCAGCACCACCACGTCGGCGGCCAGGTGGATATCGCACGGCTGGCGCGCCTGGTCAGCGGCAATGCGCGCGGCCTGGTGCTGGCCGGCGGAGGCGCGCGCGGCCTCGCGCATCTGGGCGCGCTGCGCGCGCTGAAGGAAGCCGGCCAGGAATTCGACTGCGTCGGCGGCACCAGCATCGGCGCCATCATCGGCGCCGGCGTCGCCGCCGGCTGGGGCCTGGAGGAAATGACCGAGGTCTACCGCCGCGCCTTCGTCCAAGGCCGCCCGCTCTCGGACTGGACCCTGCCCGTCGTCGCCCTGACCCGCGGCCGCCGCGCCGCCAGCATGCTGCGCCGCGCCTTCGGCGCCCTGGACATCGAAGACCTCAAGCTCCCGTTCTTCTGCATAGCCACCTGCCTGTCCGGCGACGGCATGGTGGTGCAGCGAGCCGGCCCGCTATGGATGTGGCTACGCGCCTCCAGCGCCATCCCCGGCGTCCTCCCACCCGTACTGCACCGCGGCCGCGTCTACGTCGACGGCGCCCTGGTCGACAACCTCCCCACCGACGTCATGTCCACCGACGGCATCGCCCACATCACCGCCATCGACATCCGCGCCGACATCTCCCTCCTCACCACCGCCGAGGAATACAGCACCCCACCGTGGTGGCGCTTGATGCTGCAGCGCCAAGCGATCCAGCGCCCAGGCCTGGTCTCCACACTGGTGCGCGCAGCGATGGTCAACAGCGAAGGCGCCAGCGAACACCGCCGCGGGTTGGCCGATGTATTGGTGACACCGCCACTGGAGCATGTGAGCGTGCTCGATTGGGGCGATTGGGAGAGGGCGGTCGACGCGGGTTATCGCGAGACGATGCGGGTGCTGGAAAATCCATAAGCTCACGCGCGGCCTTCGGTTAGTGATGCCGTGGCAAGCCCCCGTCCCTCACCCCGCCCTCTCCCCGGAGGGGAGAGGGAGAAGTGGGGTGGTGTCGCATACAGGAACGAAGAGCAGAAACTGGCCTCGATTCTTGAACATCCTCTCGGCAACGGCACGTTGAAGCAGCCGCTACGTAAACGCACTGATGTTTCGTGTAGACCCAGGTTAATCAAGTTACCGCAGCCGCCCACCGCTCCTTCTAGTCGCGTCGCGAGCAGTGGCTCTTAGGCCATTCTCTCTTTGGTTACTTTCTCTTTGGGCCAGCAAAGAGAAAGTGACTCGGGCGCCGGCAGGCGTCCGAAATGCCCGCTGCATAAGCGGCCAGTCCGCGGCACCGCAAAAACCAGGCGTGGTCGTTACTGGATCCCGGCCTACGCCGGGATGACAAGCTAGCGCTCAGTCCAACGCGCAAGGACAATGCGCAAATGAGCAACCTCCGTACCTACCGGGGCATAGCCCCCACCCTCGGCGCCCGCGTCTACGTCGACCCCGCCGCCACCATCATCGGCGCAGTCGAACTGGCAGACGACACCTCCATCTGGCCCGGCGCCATCCTCCGCGGCGACGTCCACCACATCCGCATCGGCCCCCGCAGCAACATCCAGGACGGCAGCATCATCCACGTCACCCACGACGGCCCCTACTCCCCCGGCGGCTTCCCCACCCTGGTCGGCGAAGGCGTCACCATCGGCCACGCCGCCGTCATCCACGCCTGCACCATCGAGGACTACTGCCTCATCGGCATGCACGCCACCGTGCTCGACGGCGCCACCGTGAAGAAGTACGGCTTCGTCGCCGCCGGCGCCGTCATCCCGCCCGGCAAGGTGGTGGGCGAACGCGAACTGTGGGTCGGCAACCCCGCCAGGTGCGTGCGCCAGCTGAGCGACAAGCAGGTCGAGCAGCTGCATTACTCCGCCGACCACTACGTGCGCCTGAAAGACGAGTACCTCGCCGCGGGATGAGCACGCTGCGCGTCCTGTTCCTGTGCAGCCGCAACCGGCTGCGCAGCCCCACCGCGGAACAGGTGTTCCGCGGCTGGCCCGGTATCGAAGTCGACTCCGCGGGGCTGGCCGCCGACGCCGAAACACCGGTATCGGCCGAACAGATCGACTGGGCCGAACTCATCGTGGTGATGGAGAACGCGCACCGGCGCCGGCTGCAGTCGCGCCATGCGCGGCAGCTCAAGGACAAGCGCGTGGTGGTGCTGGGCATTCCCGACGACTACGCCTTCATGCAGCCCGAACTGGTCGAGCTGCTGCTGCGCAAGGCCGGTCCGCTGCTCAAGTAGGTTGGGGTGAGCCGAAGGCGAACCCCAACGTGGCGATGCGCTTGAAGCTGGCGGGTTCGCCTCTGGCTTACCCCAAGCTACGGCATGGCTACTGCGCCGGCGCGGAAGACGACGACGTCGCCTGCGACTGGATCACCGCCGCGCGCGCTTCGTCCTCGCGCACCTGGATCTGCCGCTGCGCATCGAGCTTGCCGCCGAGCAGCGCCAGTTTGTAGTTGGTGCCGTCGAATTCGCGCAGCAGGCTCAGCTCGCGCTGCGCCTCGTCGAGATGGTTGTCGTTGATGGCGCGCTCGACGTCGTCCGCGGCCGGCTCGAACAGCTCGTGCAGGCCCGCGGTTGCGGTGGCGTTGTCCGGCTCAAGCTGCAGCGCGCTGAGATAGAACTCGAACGCATTGGCGCCGGCCGGCGCGATCAGCCGCTTCTCGTCCACTGCGCTCCTGGCCAGGCCGAGCATGATGCCTACACCGCTGTCCTGGCCGCCGCTGCTGGCCGCTTCGGCCGGTCCCTTGGCTTGAACGCCCGCACCATCCATGGCGGGCGGGCGCAGGAACGCATACGCGGCGATCGCCGCGGCCGCGAGCAGCGCGATGGAAACCACAAGCAGGCCGCGTCGGGGAAACGCGGCAGGGAACGCACGGGACATGACAGCTGGCCGATGGGATGGAGCGCCCTACACGTGCATTTCACACGGCAGGACGGCGCGCCACGGTAGTCCCGGCAGATGTCAGCGATGTGACGTGCTTGGCAATCGCTTTGTGACGATCAGCGGAAGCCGCCGCCGGTGATGCGGCCGTCCTTGTCCAGCTCGGGAAAGTAGCGGCTGTTGTTGCTGCGCATTTCCATGGTGGTGACCATGTCCGGCGTGACCAGCTGCACGTCGGGGTAGCGCGCATGGAACTGCGCGGGCGTGGGATGCGTGGCGATGAAGGCGTCGAACGCCGCCGTGTCGGTGACGAAGCCGGCGACGGGTTTCACCTCCGTCTTCGCGCCGTCATGCGTCGTGTCATGGCAGGCGCCGGTGGCGATCGCGGCGGCGAGCAGGAACAGGGCGGGCATGGCCTTGCGCATGGCGTGGTTCTCCTGGAAGCAGGCAGCGATTATGCGCCGCGTAGCGCTCTCCGATGGAGTTCACAAATGGAAATCGATGCGCTGGCGCACTTCCATCGGCACCGCGTTGCCGTCGCGCGTACCCGGGGTGAATTGCCAGCGTTCCACCGCGGTAAGCGCGGAACGGTCGAACACGTTGCGCGGCTCGGCGCCGATCACGCCGGCATGGCTGACCGAGCCGTCGGCTTCCACTGTGAAGCGCACGTCGACCCAGCCTTGCCGGCGCGTGCGGCGCGCGTCGTCCGGGTAATACGGTTCGACGCGGCGCTTGAGCACCGGCGAGGTGCTGGCGGCAACAGCAGCCGGCGCGGGTGCGGCCGGATACGGTGCCGGGTTTTCAGCCGGCGCGGCAGGTGTGGGATGCGCCACCGGCGGCGGTGCATTGTTCGCCACTACCGGCGCCGGCGCGGTGGTTACCGGCGCGGCGGCGGAACGCGCCTGCGCCTTCTGCGCCGCGGCCTGCGCCAGCTGTTCCTCCTTGCGCCGGTGGTCTTCCGCCACCTGCGCCTGGGCCTGCAGCTTGGCGCGCAGGATGGTGAGCGTGTAGTTGGCCGGGTCCGCGCGGGTCAGCAGGTCGATCTCGCGCTGCGCTTCGGCCGCATTGCCTTCGCCGATGGTCTGCTCGGCCGCATTCGCGGCGAACGGGAACAGCTCGCGCAGCGCATCCTGCGCCACCGGATTGGCCGGCTCCTGCTTCAACACGCGCAGATACCACTCCACCGCGTTGTCGCCGGCCGGCGCCAGCAGGCGTTGCTGCGCCACCGAGGCGCGGGCGCGCTTGAGCAGGTCGGCGACGCCGCCGGGCGCGCCTTCGCGATGGATCTCGCCGGTGTCGGCGGCGGCGGTATCGGCCACGGTCGGCACGTCGCGGTTGGCGTGCAGCACCCAGGCGATCACGCCACCGGCGCCGGCCAGCAGCACGACGAGAATCAGCAGGGCATAGCGGGTCGCACCCGCGGTGCGGCGGGAAGAGTCGAGCTTTGACATGGCGGCTTCGGCGTGGGGAGACGCGGGGCGCGCCAGCTTAGGGAGGCGATATTGCGGAGATGTTGCCCGCAAAAAGCAAGCTGCAGATCAGGAGGCGCGCGCCGCCGGAGAGCGGCGCGCGCCGGTTCCTTACCAGAGCACCTGCAGGTTGCGGCTGTCGGGCGAGCCGTCCGGATGGGCGATCCACCACACCCGGTTCTGGCCGCCGGGGCAGCCGGTGCCGGAGGCATAGCTGGCGAGCGCGCCGGTGTCGGTGGCGAGGTCCACGCGATAGCAGCTGCCGTAGCTGTCGCGGAAGCTGTAGCCCTGCGTGCTGTGCTGGCCGGTATGGCTGGTGAGCGCACCGCTGGCGTCGAAGTTGAGCGTGTCGCCGGTATCGATGGTGTTGCTCAAGTCAGCCGCATAGGTGGGGAAGCCCAGCCAGCGGCGTTCGGCGTGGCTGGTCAGGCCCTGGTGCACGGTGCTGGCCGCGCTGAGGCTGCCGTCCGCGGCCAGCACCTGGTTGTAGTCCACGCGCAGCGGATACGAAGCCTGCTGGCGCGACTCCACCGTGAGCAGCGGCCCGATCCGGCTGCGGCTGACGCTGTCCACGCTGGTCACCTGCGCCGAGATCTGGTGGAAGGTCGATGCGTTGATGACGAAGCTCTGCGTGTCGTCGAAGCCCACCGTCTGCGCCACCGTGCTCACCACGCGGCCGCTGGAGGTGGTGGTGTAGCCCTCGATCACGAACTGGCGCGAGAGCTTGGTGGTGATGTCGCCTGTCAGGTTGCCGCTGGCGTCGGTGACCAGGGTGTCGCCTATGGCTGGTGTCGGCGCCTGGCCCACCAGCGTGTTGCGCGTGACATGGCCGGTCACTTGCCTGGCATGCGGATCGCGATACACCAGCAGCGCCGCGGTGGCGGAGAAGTAACCGTGCGCACCGGCCACGTTGACCGCCACTTCGTGCGGCGTGCCGTCGCTGAGCTGGCCGGCGAACGGCGTGAGGTCCACGCGGTAGGGCATGAAGTTCAGCGTCTGCACGCCGGGCGTCGGGCGCCACATGTAAGGATCGATGCCACCGGTGTAGATCCACGGATAGATCGGGGCCACGCCGGCCGGCTGGCCGTCGATGCTGACTTCGGCTTCGCGGAAATTGCCGCCGCCGCATTCCTGCGTCTGCGCGGCGTACTGGTCCGGCACGCAGGTGTACCAGAACTCATCGCCGCTCTGGCTTTGCGCGAACACGTCCAGGTAGGCGCGCACCACGTTGCGCGGCAGCGTGAGCGTCTTGGCCAGCTTGTCGGTCGGCGTATTGAGCGTGGTGGTGTTGCCGATCGGGTCGGCGCCAAGCGGATACACCGCATCCGGCACCGGCGCGGCCGGCGCGATCAGCGAGGCGGGATAGAACAGGAGGCGCGCGCTGCCGTGGATCACGCCGGTGTAAGTGTCGTTGACGACGTTGCCGATCACCGCCTGGCCCTTGCCGGGGCTGCGCAGCAGGGCGTCGTAGTCGGTGAGGTCGCGCTCCACGTGCCAGCTCGGCGACACCGTGGCCGAGGGTTCCTGGGTGGTGCCGAAGTAGATGTTCACGCCGCCCAGCCACAGGTTGGCGGTGCGGTCGAACTGGCGTCCGGCGGTGACCGAGAAATCCGCTTCCAGCACCACCTTCGACCACTTGCCCGCGCAGCCGGCCGGCGGCGCGTAGTCGTAGGGGCGCGCATTGAAATCGTTGAAGACGTCATCGTTGAACAACTGCACCACGCACGGCGTGCCCGGCGGACGCGGCACGGCCGGATCGGCCACCACCACGCCCTTCGCACCGATCGGCGGGTCTCCCGCCGCCGCGTGCGCCGCGGCCATGCTCCCGAACATGGCAAACAGTCCGACGGCGATCGCCGGACCGAGACGTACGGAACCCTTCGACGACATGATGCTCTCTCCCCGCATGATGTGGATCCCCCTGGTCGGCGAACGCTAGCACGCGAAGCTTCGCAGGAGCTTGCGGGAGTCGGTATTTGGACGTCTAAATGATTTTTTGAACGTCTAAGTGGCGCGCTTCCATCGAAGCTGTTCCATCGGCGTTACGCCGTGGCCGCTTCCGTCGCCGCCAGATAGCGCAAGGCATGCGCGCTGCCGTCGCCGCACATCGCCGCTTCTGGCCGCTGCGCCATCTCCCGCCGGCTTGCCCATGGGTACGATTAAACCCCCAGACCGATATACAATCCGGACCGCTGCCGTCCGGTAGCCGTAAGCGTTCACGTCAACCAACGCCCAATCCAGCCGCTGCTCCTTCGAGCCGTGGTTGCCGGGTGTTGTATGGCGTCTGCAATGCGATGCGTCCCGCGACCGTGCTCCGAAATCGAAGCGGCTCTACTCTGTGGAGTCTGCAATGCTTACTGTTTCCAGCACCATGAAGTTCAATCACATCAGCTTTCCTTCGCACGATGTGGATGCGACGGCAGCTTTTTTTGTCCGCCATCTCGGTTGTTCCGTTTCGGACTTCGGCAGCAGCAAGATCCTGAAGCGGCACGATTTCGATATCGTCGTGGAGGACGCTGCCGGTCGCGCCGTGCAATGGCCCGACAATTTTCATATCGGGTTCGAATTGCCGAGTGCGGCCGATGTCGTCGCGATGTATGAAGACTTCAAGTTAGCCAGCGTCGTGTTCGAAACGGAGGTGATCCGACACGTGCGGGGGTCGCGCTTCTTCTGCCAGATTCCTGGCGGCGTCCTGGTCGAGATCAATACGCGGGAGGATGCGGCCGAAGCCTACCGGGCCGGTTTTGGCCGGGCATAAGCGCCGAAGAACAGCGGGTGGCGTTTGCCACCCGCTTTTTATGGCGCAGTGAGCTTTTCCAGCTTATCCAGCCAAACTATGGCCTGTCCGCGGTCATGGCCGCACATCTCCGCCGACGGTTGCAGGCGGCCGCAGAAGCCCGGTCGCTCAGGTTTGCCGAAGATCCGGCAGCGGTTGTCGTCGGTCAGTTGCACGCAGCGCACCCCGGCCGGCTTGCCCTGGGGCATGCCGGGGATCGGCGAGCTGATCGACGGCGCGATGCAGCAGGCGCCGCAGCCGGGGCGGCAGGCCAGGCTCATGGCTCAGCCGTATTGGCGGCGCAGTTCGTCGTGCACCGGGTCGGTGTCGGGGCGCTTGCCGTGCCACAACTCGAACGCATCGGCGGCGGTTTCCACCAGCATCCCCAGGCCGTCGAAGGCATGCAGCGCGTTGGCCGCGCGGGCCCAGGCGACGAAGTTGGCGGCGGCCTTGCCGTAGGAGAGGTCGTAGCAGGTGGCGCGGTTGCCGACGAAGCCGAACGGCAGGTCCAGCGGCTTGCCCAGCACGCCGGCCGAGGTGGCGTTGATGATCAGGTCGAAGCTGCCGATGTCGTCCAGGTCTTCCCAGTAGCGGGTATGCGCGCGCACCGGCTCGCCGATGGCGTCGGCCAATGCGTCGGCGGTTTCCGGCGTGCGGTTGACGATGGTCAGCGTGCGCACGCCGGCATCCAGCAGCGACCAGGCCACGCCGCGCGCGGCGCCGCCAGCGCCCAGCAGCAGGGCGTCGTGGCCGCGCAGGTCCATGCGGTGGCGCTCGGTGAGGTCGCGCACCAGGCCGGCGCCGTCGGTGTTGTGCGCGGCGATGCGGCCGTCCGGCAGCGGGGTGAGCACGTTGGCGGTGCCGGCGCGCATGGCCGCTTCGCTGCGCTCGTCGGCCAGCGCGAACGCGGCGGCCTTGTGCGGCAGGGTGACGTTGGCGCCGCGGCCGCCCTCGGCGAAGAAGCGCCGCGCGGCGGCGGCGAATTCGGCCGGCGCGGCATCGATGGTGCGGTACTCCAGCGCGATGCCGAACTGCCGCGCGAAGGCCTGGTGGATCTGCGGCGACAGGGAGTGGGCGATCGGGTGGCCGAAGACGGCGAACTGCGCTGCGCTCATCGAATGCTCCTTGGAAGGGATGGCAGCCTGACATTGTAAGCCCCTCTCCCACCGGGAGAGGGGTTGGGGTGAGGGTACGGGCGGAGCGCAAGAGTGATGTGCTTCGCTCCGGCCGGACCCTCATCCGGCTGCCGCCACCTTCCTCGCTCCTCACAGCCGGGCACATCCCTGTGCCCTCCCCGCGTGCTCCCGGGGGGAGAAGGATTCGTCCTTGGGAGGTAATTGCAACGGTCGCAGGCTATGAGATGGGCCACGCGCAAACTCACTCCATCGACCACGACGGACCGCCGACATGCGCACGCAGACCTCCGATGCCGCCCGCCACCACCGCCTCGCCGCCGGCGCCCTGCTGTGGCTGCTGGCCGGCGCCGTGCTGCTGCTGACCACCCTGGTGCCGGCGCGCACCGATCTGCTCGGCTGGACGCCGGCGTTCTGGCTGCTGGGTGCGCCGCTGGCCCTGCTGCTGGTGCTGGAACCGCGCCTGCCGCGCGACCTGCTCGCGCTGGCGCTGCGCCGCCGGCCGCGGGCACGCCAGGCCGTGTGGCACTGATATCGAAACGACTTCCGCTTGGCAGTGGAGCTTTGGCGCACGGGATGTGCGCCTGAAGGGACGCGATGGCAGTCGCCAGGGTTGGCGGTGCACCTGTCGTCGCGGCGCAGGGAATGGCGCCTCGAGCCCCGGTGATCCAGGAAGGACACCGGGGCGGCCCGACCTCAGTCGGCGATGCCTAAGCGCTTGCGCTCCATGCGCCGCAGGAACTCCTGCATGATGCGCAGGTACAGGTCCTCGCCCAGGTATGCGTCTTCGACACCCGCATCGATCGACGGGTTGTCGTTCACCTCGATCACCACCGGCTTGCCGTCGACCTGCTTGAGGTCCACGCCGTAGAGGCCGTCGCCGATGCCCTGGGTGGCCTTCAGCGCGAGCTTGACCACGTCGCTGGGCGCGTCGCGCACGGGGATGGTCTCGAAGCCGCCGGACTTGTCCGTGCCCTTGGCGCCGTGGTTGTAGATCTGCCAGTGGCCGCGCGACATGTAGTACTTGCAGGCGTACAGCGCCTCGCGGTTGAGCACGCCGATACGCCAGTCGAATTCGGTGTAGAGGAATTCCTGCGCCAGCAGCAGCGAGCTGTGCTGGAACAGTTCGCCGGCGGCCTTCTCCAGCGCCCGCTCGTCCTCCACCTTCATCACGCCGCGCGAGAAGGAACCGTCCGGGATCTTCAGCACCAGCGGATAGCCCAGGCGCGCGGCGATCTCCTTCATGCCCTTGGCGTCTTCGCGGTACAGGATCTCGGTCTTGGGCACCGCCAGCTTGCGCGACACCATCAGGTCGTTGAGGTAGATCTTGTTGGTGCAGCGAAGAATGGAGCTGGGATCGTCCATCACCACCATGCCCTCGCGCTCGGCGCGGTGGGCGAAGCGGTAGGTGTGGTTGTCGCTGGCGGTGGTCTCGCGGATGAACAGGCCGTCGTACTCGGCCAGGCGCTGGTAGTCGTCCTTGCCGATCGGGTCGACCTCGATGCCCAGTTCCTTGCCGGCCTGGATGAAGGACTTCAGCGCCTTCTTGTTCGAAGGCGGCATCGACTCGTTCGGGTCCACCAGCATGGCGATGTCGTAGCGGTAGCGCTTGCGCGCGCGCGGCTTGCGCCACAGCTTCTTGGAGAAGCGGTCCAGCGCCTCGGCGAAGGCGTCTTCCTGGGCATCGTCCAGGCTGTGCAGGCCCACCGGCTTGATCGAGCTCACCTGCCACACGCGGTCGCGCTCGAACTCGATGCGCAGCAGCGGGCAGGGGAACAGTTCGAACACCTGGCGCGCCAGGTCCTGCAGCGCGGTGTAGGCGGTCTCGCCGAAGTACACCAGGATACCGAAGTCGGTGGTGTCGCGCCCGCCGGCGGGCAGGAAGTGGGTGAGCTTCTGGTTGAGGTCTTCGATGTCCAGGCCGTACAGCGAGCGGCGGCGCAGGTCGTTCACCGTGCGCACCGAGGGCATCACCTTGTGGCCGCGCGCCTCGCCCAGCAGCGACACGTAGTAGCCGGTGCCCAGGTACTTGTAGCTGCGGCAGAGGTTGATCACCTGCGTGCGTTCGTCGTCGGTGGAGACCGGCTCGCGCAGGTAGTCCATCGCCGTGACCACGTCGACGGACGGATAGTAGGAACTCCAGTCGGAGGCTTTCTCGACGACGATGACGAGCCGGGCCATGGCACCTTGGGCTTGGGCAGACGAGGGTGTCGTCTCGTCGATGGAACGGGGCGGCACGGAGCGCGCAGTTTCGCACAGGCCGGAGCGTGCACAAGGGAGCGGGATGACTCTCGTCTAAACGCCGCCGCGCCGGCCATGACGCACGGGCGATTGCGAGGCGACCGCCACGGGACTAGAGTGCCGCGCTTCGTTTCGTCCCTCCGCCCCTCGCCGCCGCGTTACCGCCGCACCGGAATCCACCGCCGATGACCCCCATGCCCGCGACCGCCGCCGTGCGTGTGCGACGTGCCGAGCTTTCCGACCTGGACGACCTGGTCGCGCTGGAGGAGCAGAGCTTCGCCGGCGACCGCCTCAGCCGCGCCCAGTACCGCCGCCACCTGGACAGCGAAAGCGCGCAGGTGCTGGTGGCCAGCGCCAATCACCGGCGCTTCCTCGGCACCGCGGTGGTGTTCTTCCGCAAGGGCAGCAAGGTGGCGCGGCTGTATTCCATCGCTACCCGGGCCGAGGCGCGCGGCAAGGGCGTGGGCTCTGCGCTGATCGAGGCGGCCGAGCTGGCGGCCCGGCGCAAGCGCCGGCATGCGCTGCGGCTGGAAGTGCGCACGGACAACCACGCGGCGATCCGCCTGTACGAGCGGCTGGGCTACGCACGCATCGGCCATTACGCGAGTTATTACGAAGACGGCGCCGATGCGTGGCGCTACGAGAAAGCGCTCGGCTGAAGCCGCGGCGGCGGCTCAGCCGCCGAACGGCTGGCCGAGCCGGCGCTCCGTCGCCTCGTCCGGCCGCGCCACCAGCGCGCCGGTGCGCATCAGGCTCACGCTGTAATGCCCTTCGTCGACCAGCGGCAGGAAGGCGCCGCTGCCGAACACGGTGTCCACGCCCGGCAGCCAGTGCGGCAGGTCGAAGGCGCCGGCCTGGTCGAAGCCGATCACCGTGCGCGGCGCCTGCGCTTCCTGCTGCGCGTCGTCGTAGCGGCCGCTGAGGCGGTCCAGCCGGTACAGCGGCGGCAGGCCGGCCAGCAGGGCCGGCGTCTTCCACTTCAGCACCACCGCTTCCACGCGCCACGCATCGCCGGCCAGCTGCACCTGGCGCGTGCTGCCGTCGGGCCAGCGCAGGGTGAGCGCCCAGCGCTGCGGCGACAGGATGCGCGCGTCGATATCCACCACCGGCGCTTCCTCGGACAGCAGGCGATAGCCGCGCAGGCTCCAGCCCATGCCGGCCAGCAGCAGCGTGAGCGCGAAACCCGCCAGCAGCAGCAGGCTGCGCAGCGCGGCGGCGGCGCGCTGGCGCGCCTGCAGGCGTGCGCGCAAGGCGATCAGCTGGGCCAGGGCGAACAGCAGGGCGATCGCGGCAAGCGCCAGCAGGATCGTGCTGGGCAGGCGCAGCAGCGTGGTCCAGTCCTGCGTGTTCCAGTCCATCGTCGTTCGGATCTCTCGGTGCCGCGGTGCGGCCGGTGCGCGCATGATAGCGAGTCGCGCCGGCCGCTCCGTGCGGCGGCGTGCGCGGTGCGTCATGGAATGCGGACGCGGACGGTTCATGCAGCCCGGCGGCTGCGCCTCGCTATACTGCCGCGGACTCCGTAGGAACCCACCCCCATGCGCCGATCCATCCTGCTGCTTCCGCTGCTCTGCGTCGCCGCCGCCGCGCTTTCGGGCTGCGGCAACAAGGGCCCGCTGTACATGCCGCCGCCGAAGCCGGCGCCCGCACCGGCCAACACCGTGCCGCCGCAGCCCACGCAGACGCCCACCACCATGCCGCCGGCTCCGGCCGCCAGCGCGGCGCAGCCGGCTTCGCACTGAGGCAAGCGATGACGCTGCGCTTTTCCAAGATGCACGGCATCGGCAACGACTTCGCCATGGTCGATGCCCGCGCGGCCGGCTTTGCGCTGGACGCCGAAGAAATCCGCGCCATGGCCGACCGCCACGGCGGCGTGGGCTTCGACCAGCTGATCAGCATCGAGGCGCCGCGCGATCCGTCCTGCCGCTTCTATTACGGCATCTGGAACGCCGACGGCACGCCCTCGGGCCAGTGCGGCAACGGCGTGCGCTGCGTGGCCGCCTGGCTGCACCGCGCGGGCGAGTTGCCGCTGGGCGAGACGGTGCGGCTGGAAAGCCCGTCCGGTTCGGTCGCGGTGCGCCTGCTGGCGGCGGATCGCGTCACGGTGGACATGGGCGAGCCGGCCTTCGCACCGGCGCAGATTCCCTTCGATGCCGCCGCACCGTCCGAACGCTACACGCTGGACACCGACGGCCACACGCTGGAGATCGGCGCCGTGTCGATGGGCAATCCGCACGCGGTGGTGGCGGTGGACGACCTGGGCGCGCCCGAGCTGTACCGCCTGGGTCCCGCGCTCACCGCGCATCCGCGTTTCAGGCAGGGCGTCAACGCCGGCTTCGTGCGCATCGTGGACCGCGCCCATCTGCGCCTGCGCGTGCACGAGCGCGGCAGCGGCTGGACGCGCGCCTGCGGCACCGGCGCCTGCGCCGCGATGGCGGTGCTGCGCCAGCGCGGCGAGGTGGACGACAGCGTGCAGGTGGACCTGCCCGGCGGCCGCCTGCAGATCGATTGGCAAGGGCCCGGCCACACCTTGTGGATGACCGGGCCGGCCGCCTTCGCGTTCGAAGGCGAATGGCTGGGCGGGGCGCATTGAAGCGCCGCCCGGGCCAGCACACACTCCGGACCGGGCAGCGAACCGGCCGCACCGGTTGACGAGGTACCCGCGCATGACCGACACCGCTCTGGACGACACCCTCACGGCCAACGAGGTGGCGGCCTATCTGCGCCGCCATCCGGGCTTCCTCAATGAATTCCCCGAACTGGCCGGGCAGCTGGAACTGCCGCGCGAGCAGGGCCAGGTCGCCTCGCTGGCGGCCTACCAGACGCAGAACCTGCGCGAGAAGAATGCCGAGCTGGAACGCCGGCTGGCGGAGCTGACCCGCATCGCGGCCGAGAACGAGCGGCTGATGCAGCGCATCCACGAGCTCAACGTCGCCGTGCTGCGCGCCGGCACGCCGGCGGTGGCCGCGCGCAGCGTGATCGCGCGGCTGGCCGAGGATTTCCAGACCGACCAGGTGCGCCTGCTGGTGTACGACCTGGAGCTGCCGCCGGCGGACTGGCTGGTGCGCGCGCCCGGCGGCCCGAAGGCGCTGCCGGAATTCGCCGAGTTCTTCGCCCATCACGAACCGGTCGCCGGCCGCCTTTCCGCCGA
The DNA here is from genome assembly GCF_011759495.1 of Dyella sp. SG562. NCBI lineage: Bacteria > Pseudomonadati > Pseudomonadota > Gammaproteobacteria > Lysobacterales > Rhodanobacteraceae > Dyella > Dyella sp. SG562. The sequence continues at coordinate 163,681 of NZ_JAAOYS010000002.1, read as the reverse complement.
ACGCCTGTACCGCCTGTTCGGCGACGAAGCGCCGCAGATCCATTCTTCCGCGCTGATGCCGCTGGACGGCCTGGGCATGCTGGCGATCGGCAGCCGCGATCAGGACCGCTTCCAGCCCGGCATGGGCACGGTGTTCCTGAAGATGATCGCCGCCACCGTGACCGCCGCCCTGCAACGTTCGCGGGACGGCGCCTGAGCATGAACCCGCGCGGCCAGGTCGAGGTCTGGCTCGCCCGCCTCGCCGGCGAGCGCAAGGCCTCGCCGCATACGGTGGATGGCTACCGGCGGGATCTCGACAAGCTGCTGCGCTGGATGGAAGCCCAGCAGATCGATGCGTTCTCGCGCCTGGATGCGCACCGCATGCGCGGCTTCGTCGCCGCCGAGCATCGCGCCGGCCTTGCGCCGAAGAGCCTGCAGCGCCTGTTGTCGTCCTGCCGCAGCCTGTTCCGCCAGCTGCGGCGCGAGGGCCTGCTCGACAACGATCCGGTGGCCGGCGTGCGCGGCCCGAAGGTGCACCGCAAGCTGCCGCAGGTGCTGGACGTGGACGAAGCCACCACGCTGGTGGAATCGGGCGGCGACGGCGCGCTGGGCGTGCGCGATCGCGCGATGCTGGAACTGTTCTATTCCTCGGGCCTGCGCCTTTCCGAACTGGTCGGGCTGCGCTGGCTGGACCTGGACCTGGAAGCCGGCGAGGTGCGCGTGCTCGGCAAGGGCAGCAAGACGCGCATCGTGCCGGTGGGTCGGCATGCGGTGACGGCCTTGCGTGCATTGGGCGAGACCGGGCAGAAGACGCCGGAATCCCCGGTGTTCCGCGGCCGCGGCGGTGCGCCGATCAGTCCGCGCACGGTGCAGGCGCGCCTGAAGCAGCTGGCGCTTGCGCAAGGTTTCGCCAAGCGCGTGCACCCGCATCTGCTGCGCCATACCTTCGCCAGCCACATGCTGGAATCCTCCGGCGACCTGCGCGCCGTGCAGGAACTGCTCGGCCACGCCGACATCGCCACCACGCAGATCTACACCCACCTGGATTTCCAGCACCTGGCCAAGGTGTACGACGCGGCGCATCCACGGGCGAAGCGCAAAGGGTAGGTTGGGGTGAGCCGCGGGCGAACCCCGACGTCGCGGCCTTCAGCCATTCCGCATTGTTGGGGTTCGCCTGTGGCTCACCCCAACCTACGACGCGGCGCTGGAGCCAAAAAAAAGACCACCGGCCAGCGGTGGTCAAAGGGGAGAGCCGCCACGGCGATCTTCCGCCGCCGTGGCGCTCGCGGTTGCGCGTTTACAGGCTGAAGTCGTAGCGGGCGCCGAACTGGATGTAGCGCGGCGTCTGGTACGACAGGGGCTGGGTGTAGCTGAGGTTGGGCGCGCCGCTGCCGGTTTCGCCCGACTCGTTGATGCTCTGCACCGTCTGCTTGTCGAACACGTTGACCACGGTGGCGCTGAAGGTCAGGTTGTTCCTGGCGAACGACGGCGCGTACTGCACGCCCAGATCCAGGCGGTACGTCCACGGCAGGCGGCCCTGGCTGCCGCGCGGCGTCGGCTGGCCCTTGCAGTAGAAGTACGAGGCGCCGTAGTTCATGTCGGCCGGGATGTCGCCCGGGTACACGCCGATGCAGTTCTTCGGACGGCCCGACTGGATCAGCACGTTGGCGCTGACCAGCCACTCGGGGTTGATCTGGTAGTAGCCGTAGGCACGGACCTGGTGCGTGCGGTCGTTGGCCTCGGGGCCGTTCGAGCCGATCATCAGCTCCTTGTGGTCCCAGTCCTGCGTCACGGACGGATCGAGCTGGCCGATGTCGGACTTGAGCAGGCCTTCGGAGTTGCCGTAGCTGCGCGAGAAGGTGTAGTCGAGGCGGCCGTACCACTTGCCGTCGAAGCGATGCTCCAGGTAGGCGTCGAGCGCGTAGTACTTGCGCTTGGCTTCCGGCAGGCCGATGTCGTTCTTGCTGAGCTTGATGTCTTCCAGCTTGCCGTCGCCGTCGAGGTCGATCAGGAAGCGGTTGGACGCGCCCGGGTTGATGATGTAGCAGGCCGGCGACGGATCGGCGTAGTTCACGCCGTGGTCGGCGGCCCACTTGATGAACGGGCGGTCGTCGCACCAGTCGTCGATGATGCTGCGCAGCTTGCGGTAGCGCACCTTGGCGCCGAAGGTCCAATGGTCGGCGAACTGCTGGTCGAAGCCCAGGATGTACTCGTCCTGGTAGTAGGCCTTGAGGTTCTGCGCCGAGATCGAGCGCGGGTCGGGCGGGGTACCGTCGGCACCGTTGGCGTAGACCACGTTTTCGATCGGATGCCAGTTCGGCGGCGTGCCGTTGGTGTTGACCGCGCCGTCGTAGGTGCCCCACTGGGTTTCGTACAGCGAGCCGGACGCGCCGCGCACAGCGACGTTGTTCGGGATCGCCAGGTGGTAGCGGCCGGCGTTGGCGTAGATCTTCAGGCTGGAATCGCCCATCACGTCCCACGACAGGCCCAGGCGCGGCGCCAGCTGGTGGCGCTGCTTGGCGAACACGTCGTTGTCGGCGTTGAGGTTCTCGAACTGCTCGTTGCGCAGGCCCACATAGGCCAGCCAACGGTCGGTCACCTGCCAGTGGTCTTCGAGGTACTGCGCCTGCTGGCGCACCTTGGCCTGGCCGATGGCGCGGAACACATAGCGCTCGACGATGCCGGTGTGGCCCGGCGGCACCGCCAGGTTGCCGCGCGATTCGATCACGCCGCTGGCCGGGTTGTCGTAATAGAACCAGCCCACGCCGCCGGAGGTGTCCGAACCGTTGAGCGAGGTGACGTTGTAGTGGTCGACACCGGCGCGCAGGTCGTGGCTGCCCAGGCGGTATTCCAGGTTCAGATGCCAGCCGTTGGTTTCGTCGTACGCGCCCGGCGCGGCGATGCCGCTGGAGATGTTGCAGCCCTGCAGGCGCTGCGACGGCGGCACGCTGTCGCGGTTGTCCTGGAAGTACGTGCAGCTGGAACCGGAGGTGAGGTCGACGTGGTCGGTGCGCTCCTTGCCGTACAGCGCATCCACCGTGAGGTTGTCGGTGATGTAGCCGGTGTAGCGGCCCACGTAGACCTGGCCGCCCGGCGAGGAGCCGGCCGTGCCCTGGTTCTTCTGGCTGCGCCAGCCCTTGTGGTTGTACTGGATGTCGTTGACGCCGTCGTACACGAACTGGTCGGCGTAGGTGGACGCGGTGTCGCTCAGGCCGGTCAACTCGATGATGTGGTTGTCGGTGATGTTCCAGTCGACCTTGGCCAGCCAGCGGTTGGTCTTGTTGGTGTTGTACGAGCGGGTGGTGTTCTTGCTGAGCGAGTAGGTGTCGTTCTCCGACTTGATGCGCTCGGCGGCGCCGAAGAAGAACAGCTTGTCCTGGATCAGCGCACCGCCCAGGTAGGCGGCATAGGTGGTTTCCCACAGCTTGGCCGAGTGCTTGTCGCGGCCGGTGATCTGCGCGCCGTCGCCGGGGCGGTAGGTGGGCTGCTCGGTCTCGCGCAGGCCGGCGGGCGTGTACAGCACCTGCATGCCGCCCTTCCATTCGTTGGTGCCGCGCTTGGTCACGATGTTGACCACGCCGCCGGTCGAGCGGCCGTACTCGGCGCCGTAGCCGCCGGTGAACACCTGTTCCTGTTCGATCGAGTTGAACGGCAGGCTGGTGGCGCCCAGGCCGGTGAGCGGATTGGTCACCGGGAAGCCGTTGACGTAGTACTGGTTCTCCGCCGCGGACGAGCCGCCCAGCGAAACGGCATTGCCGTAGCGCGAGTCGGCATTCACCGCACCCGGCGCCAGCAGTACCGCGGCGTTCACCGTCTGCGGCATCGGCAGGCGGCGCAGCTGTTCGGCATTGAGCACGGTGCGCGTGTCCACCGAGGACACGTCGATGGCCGGGACGGCGCTGGCCACCACGCTCACGCCTTCAAGATTCCTGGCGCCGCTGGCGGCGGTGGCGGCCGCGCCGAAGGTCACTTCGGTACTGGTGCCGACGTTGACCTGGACGGCGTCGCGGCTGTCCACGGTCTGGCCGTTGCGCTGCACGGTCACTTTGTACACGCCCACCGGCAGCGAACCGGCGCGATAGCGGCCGTCCGCATCCACCGCGACGTCGCGGCTGATGCCGGTGGAAGGATTCTCGACATGCACCGTGGTACCCGGTGCGGCTTCGGTGCGGCCGAAGATGGCACCGGAGGCATTGGACTGCGCCAAGGCGACGGTACCGACGAAACAGCTGCCCAGAGCCAGGGCCAGCACGCTCAGACGCAGCGGACCGCCCAACGATCTCCTGCTCGAATTGCTACTGCTCGACATTGGTTGTGATCTCCCCATGACACCCCTTGCGGGGCGGACCCGGCCCACCCACGCGGGCGGAAAAACCGGACTTCGAGGGGTCGCTCCCATGCAGCCGGACGCGAGCGGACGATCACTGCCTTTTGAAATCAGCCTCTTATGGATTTGAATCGATCTAAATTCCGAACTACAGAATATGGATCGATCCAAATTCCAAGCCAGATCTTTTCGGCATGACTGCCCGGTTCGCTGCGGCGATGTGAGGCTTCTCGCACGGCCCTGCTGGGCCGTTTCCCCGTGAGACGCCTTCCTCCCTCTCGCCCGCCACAAGTTCATGCGGCGGAACCCCTCTTCCCGCAGTAAAAAGCGTGTGAAGGCTGCTGTCAATCGCAAAAAGTCCGAATTCCCATGCTGCGTGGCAGCAATCTCTTGCGCCGCGGCCGCCGGTGGCGGACGTCATGGACTTGGGTTTGGGCCGCGCTCTCCCCACATCCTGTGCTCCGCATCCGAGGCAGCTCCCCATGGAATCGTTCCACGCCACCACCATCGTTTCGGTCCGCCGCAATGGCCGCGTCGTGATCGGCGGCGACGGCCAGGTCACCCTGGGCAATACGGTGATGAAGGCCAATGCGCGCAAGATCCGCCGCCTCGGCAAGGGCGACGTGCTGGCCGGTTTCGCCGGCGCCACCGCCGACGCCTTCACCCTGTTCGAGCTGTTCGAGGAAAAGCTGGCCAAGCACAGCGGCAACCTCACCCGCGCCGCGGTGGAAATGGCCAAGGAATGGCGCACCGACCGCCGCCTGGGCCGCCTGGAAGCCATGCTTTCGGTGGCCGACCGCGACGCCTCGCTGCTGATCTCCGGCAACGGCGACGTGCTCGAACCCGAGCACGGCCTGATCGCGATCGGTTCCGGCGGCCCCTATGCGCAGTCCGCGGCGCTGGCGCTGCTGGAGAACACCGAGCTGGACGCGCGGCAGATCGTCGAGCGCGCGCTGAAGATCGCCGGCGACATCTGCATCTATACCAACCACAACACGACGATCGAAGAGCTGTGACGTCTGCGGGGAACGGGGAACAGGGAACGGGAGCCCGTTCGCTGTTGCTTCGCTACCCGTTTCCCTGATCCCCGGTCCCCGTTCCCCGAGCAAAAGCCATGTCCGAACTCACTCCCCGCGAAATCGTCAACGAACTCGACCGCTACATCATCGGCCAGCACGACGCCAAGCGCGCCGTGGCGATCGCGCTGCGCAACCGCTGGCGCCGCATGCAGCTGGAGCCGAACCTGCGCGACGAAGTGACGCCGAAGAACATCCTGATGATCGGCCCCACCGGCGTGGGCAAGACCGAGATCGCGCGCCGCCTGGCCAGCCTGGCCAATGCGCCGTTCGTGAAGGTGGAAGCGACCAAGTTCACCGAGGTCGGCTATGTCGGCAAAGATGTGGAATCGATCGTCCGCGACCTGGCCGACGTGTCCTACAAGCTCACCCGCGAGCAGGCGGTCAAGCGCGTGCGTTCGCAGGCGGAAGACCGCGCCGAGGACCGCATCCTCGACGCCCTGCTGCCGCGCCGCCAGTCGCCCACCGACTGGTCGCAGGACCACGAGCAGGCGCCGGCGATCGAGAACGATACTCGCCAGAAGCTGCGCAAGCAGCTGCGCGAAGGCGCGCTGGACGAGCGCGAGATCGAGCTGGATTTCGCCATGAACGTGGGCGTGGAGATCATGTCGCCGCCCGGCATGGAGGAAATGGGCCAGCAGCTGCGCCAGATGTTCCAGAACATCGGCGGCGCCAAGTCGCAGAAGCGCAAGCTGGCGATCAAGGTCGCGCGCCCGCTGCTGATCGACGAGGAAGCCGGCAAGCTGCTCAACGACGACGAGATCCGCGCGCAGGCGGTCTACGTCGCCGAGCAGAACGGCATCGTCTTCATCGACGAGATCGACAAGATCGCCCAGCGCTCCGAATGGGGCGGCGCCGGCGTCAGCCGTGAAGGCGTGCAGCGCGACCTGCTGCCGCTGGTGGAAGGTTCCACCGTGTCGACCAAGTACGGCCCGATCAAGACCGACCACATGCTGTTCATCGCCTCGGGCGCGTTCTCGCTGGCCAAGCCCTCCGACCTGATTCCGGAGCTGCAGGGCCGCCTGCCGATCCGCGTGGAACTGTCCGCGCTGTCGGTGGACGACTTCCAGCGCATCCTGAGCGAGCCGCACAACGCGCTGACCAAGCAGTACGTGGCCCTGCTCGGCACCGAGAGCGTGACGATCGAATTCACGGAGTCGGGGGTGAACCGGCTGGCCGAGGTCGCCTTCCAGGTGAACGAACGCACCGAGAACATCGGCGCCCGCCGCCTGCATACCGTGATGGAGCGGCTGCTGGAGAAAATCTCCTTCGAAGCTGCCGACAAATCCGGCGAAAAATACCTGATCGACGCCGAATATGTCGATAAGAACCTGGCGAGCCTGGTCAAGGACGAGGACCTGAGCCGCTACATCCTGTAAACATGGGGAAAGACCCCCGCTGATAGAATTCGTGGTGTATGGGAAAGGTGATCGAACTTAAGACGACGGGCCAGCGCGCTCAGCTGCGCGAGGCGCAGCAGCAGCAACAGCTGGTCCGTCTATGGCGCGGTGAACTCGAACACGGCAGCTTCTGCGGCTATGTGGGCGGGGTCGGCCGCGAATTCTTCCTGCTGTGGGTGGTCGGCGACGCCATCACGTACGACGGCATGTACGTGATGCGGCACCGCGACATCACCGAGCTGGAAGCGCCCGACAAGCACGCCCCCTTCATGGAGAAAGCCCTGGCCATGAAGCAGCTGCTGCCGCGGCCGCCGCGCGGTTTCCCGCTGGACGATATCCGCGAGGTGGTGCAGGCCGCCGCCAAGCAGGCGCCGGTGATCGGCGTGCACGTGGACAGCGAGGACGAGGCCGAGGTCTGCTACATCGGCAAGCTGATTTCCTTCGAGGACGACGGTTTCTACATGCAGGAGATCAGCCCCGACGCCGAATGGCTGCGCGAGGCTTCGTTCTTCTCCTGGGACGAGGTGTCCACCGTCAGCATCGAGGACGGCTACGCGCTGGCCCTGCTGGCCGTGGCCGGCACGGCGCCGCCGCTGGAACAGGGCGATTCGGGCGTCGGTGGCCACGCCCAGTGAGCGCGCCGCGCCAGGTCCGCATTGCGTGATGGATGACGCCTTGCCGGGCCGCCGCAAGCTGTACCTTCTGTTCTTTCTGATCGGCGCGGGCAGCACGGCCTGCGCCTCCGACACGCCAGGGAGCTCCATCGTCATGGCCGACACCGACAGCACCGCCACGTCCACGCCGTCCCAGCCCGCCACGCGGGTGCAGCTGATCGTCAGCTTCCGCGACGGCACCCCGCTCGAAACCATGCGCACCGCCTGCGATGCCGCCGGCGCCACTTATGTGCGCGACATCGGCTGGGCGCCGGCCATCGTGGTGCTGCTGCCGGAAGGCATGTCGGCGGAAGAGGGCATGGTGCGCTTCCGCGCGCAGCCCGGGGTCATCAACGTGGAAGTGGACGGCAAGGTCCGCGCCGATCCGATCCGCGGTCCCAGCATCAACAAGTAATCCGCCGCACCGCGCAAAAAAAGCCCGCCGACCGGCGGGCTTTTCTGCTTAAGGCGCGACCGAAGCCGCGGCCGCCGGCTTCGGCGCCGCCGGCAAGGCAGCACCCTTGATCTCGCGATCGAAGAAGTTCGCGATCAGGTGGTACACATGGCTGCGCTGCCCCGGCAGGTTCAAGCCGTGCTTGGCACCGGGGTAGGCCATGAACTGGAATTGCGTGCCGCGCTTCTGCAGCTCGGCCATCAGCTTGGTCGAGTTGACGAACAGTACGTTGTCGTCGGCCATGCCGTGCACCAGGTACAGCTTGCTGGTCAGGCCGTCGAGCCAGGCGAACGGGCTGCTGCGCGTGTAGCCGGCTTCGTTGTCCTGCGGGCGGCCGAGGTAGCGCTCGGTATAGAAGGTGTCGTACAGGCGCCAGTCGGTGACGGGCGCCACCGCCACGCCGCCGGCGATCTCCTTCGAAGCCTTGGCCAGCAGCATGGTGGTCATGTAGCCGCCGTAGCTCCAGCCGAACACGCCGATGCGGCGTCCATCGACCCAGGGCTGCGCCTTCAGCCAGTCGATGCCGGCGAGCTGGTCGTCCACCTCGGCGGCGCCGAGCTGTTCGTAGATCGGATCCTCGAACTTGCGGCCGCGCCGCGCCATGCCGCGGTTGTCCAGGGTGAACACCACATAGCCCTGGTTGGCCATGTACTGGTTGAAGTAGTCGCCCCAGCCATTGGCCACCAGCTGCGCGTGCGGGCCGCCGTAGTAGGTGTCGAACACCGGGTACTTCTTGGTCGGATCGAAACCCGCCGGCTTGTACAGGCGGTAGTACAGCGTCTGCCCGTCCGCGCTCTTCAGCGTGCCGAACTCCGGCTTGATCAGGCTGGCGCGGTAAGGCCAGAACGGATGCTTCTCGTCGAGCTTGTTCTGTTCGATCCAGCTGAGGAAGGCGCCGTCCGGCTTGTGCACGCTGACCTGCGGCGGCGTGTCGGCGCTGGAATAGGTGTCCAGGTAGAACGCGGCATTCGGCGCGAACTCGGCGATATGGCTGCCGTCGCCCTTGCTGATGCGCACCGGCGCATTGGCCGTGCTGCCGTCCAGCTTCAGCGCGTAGACCTGGTGATCCGGCACGAAGTCGCGGTTCGAGCCGACGTAGACCGTGCCCGCATGCTCGTCCACCGCCAGCACGCCGTCGATCTGCCAGTCGCCCTGGCTCACCGGATGCCTGAGCTTGCCGTCGATGCCGTACAGGTACAGATGATGGAAGCCGCTGCGCTCGCTGCCCCACAGGAAGCTCTTGCCGTCCTTGAGAAAGCGCAGGTCGTCGTTGAGGTTGATCCAGGTGTTGCTGGTGTCGGTGAGCAGGCTGCGCTGCGCCAGCGTCTTCGCATCCACCAGGCGCAGCTCCAGCTTCTGCTGGCTGCGCGGCATGCGCTGGTAGCTCAGGTGCTTGCCGTCCGGCAGCCAGTTCACGCGCACCAGGTAGATGTCGCCGTCCTTGCCCAGATCCACCCAGCGCGGCGCGCCGCCGGTGGGCGCGACCAGGCCCAGCTTCACCGCCACGTTGGGATCGCCCGCGGCCGGATAGCGCTGCTCGATCACGTCGGTGCGGTCGGCATACACCTCGGTGCGCTTGACCACCGGCACCTTGGCCTCGTCATAGCGCTCGAAGGCGATGGCGCTGTCGTCCGGCGCCCACCAGTAGCCGCTGCTGCGGCCCATTTCCTCCTGCGCCACGAACTCGGCCTCGCCGTTGTGCACGGTGCCGCCGCCGTCGCGGGTGAGCTGGCGCGCGTCGCCGCTTTCCAGGTCGATCACCCACAGGTTCTGGTCGCGCACGTAGGAGACGTAGCGGCCCTTGGGCGAGATCTTCGGATCGATCGCGTCGCCGCCGGTCTCCAGCGCGCGCGGCGCCGGCCTGGCCGCGGCCAGGTCGTACAGGTACAGCTTGCCGCCGATGGGAAACAGCAGCTGCCTGCCGTCCGGCGACCACTGGTAGCTGAGGATGCCGTGCAGCCCCGCGGTGCGGGCGCGCTCGCGGCGTGCCTTTTCCGCATCCGACAGCTGCTCGCCCTGCGGCTCCAGCTTGCGCGAATCGACCAGCATGCGCGTGCTGTTGTCCTTGGGCCGGTATTCCCACAGGTCCAGCTGGAACTGGTCGTCCGGCCGCGCGCGCAGGAAGGTGATGCGGCTGCCGTCCGGCGAGATCTGCAGGCCGCGCGGCGCGGGGCCGGCGAGGCTGCCGCCGTCGAAGATGCGTTCGATGGTGAGTTTTTCGGCCATGGTCGGCAGGGTCACCATCGTGAGGGCGGCGAACAGAAGGGCGCGCATGGATACTTCCTTGGACTGCTGGCGGGGCGCAAGAACAAGCGCGGATTAAAACCCGTCATGCTGCGCGAAGCCAGCCTTTTCCCGGGAAAAAGCGCCGCATCGGGTTCGATGCGGCACCACGGCCTCAGCGTTTCGCACCCTGGCCGAACAGCACCTTGCGCGCTTCCTCGTCCTGGCTCAGGTCGAAGCGGTCCTTGATCGATTCGCCGATTTCATAGGCTTTTTTCGTGGCCGGCCGCTCGGCGATGGCCTGGAACCACAGCTTCAGATGCGGGAAATCGTCCAGCGACATGCCCTGCGCCTCGTGCGAAACGATCCACGGATAGCAGGCCATGTCCGCAATGCTGTAGTCCTTGCCGCCGATGAACGCGCGGCCGTCGAGCTGCTTGTCGAGCACGCCGTACAGGCGGCGCGTTTCGTTGACGTAGCGGTCGATCGCGTAGGGGATCTTCTCCGGCGCATAGCGGTTGAAGTGATGGTTCTGCCCCAGCATCGGGCCCAGCCCGCCCACCTGCCAGAACAGCCACTGCAGCACCTTGTAGCGCTCGCGCGTGTCCTTCGGCAGGAAACGGCCGGTCTTCTCCGCCAGGTATTCCAGGATGGCGCCGGACTCGAAGATGCTCAGCGGCCCGCCGCCATCGGCAGGCGCGGTGTCGACGATGGCCGGCATGCGGTTGTTCGGCGCGATGGCCAGGAAATCCGGCTTGAACTGCTCGCCCTTGCCGATGTTCACCGGCTTGATCTCGTAGGGCAGGCCGGCCTCTTCCAGGAAGAGCGTGATCTTGTGGCCGTTCGGCGTGGGCCAGTAGTGCAGTTCGATCATGAGGTGATCCTCGGGCGGCAATGCACAGCGATGTTCGGGTCCGGCGCGTGCCTTTCAAGTCAACGCCCGGGCCCCGGGGGCCGTTCCCGGGCGCACCTCTCAAGGAGCCGCGCCATGAAGACCCGCCTGTGCCTGATCGCTCTCGCCCTCGCCGCCGCCTTCGGCGCCCACGCCCAGGACAACGGCGCACCGCCGCCGGACGGCCAGGCCATGCACGGCCAGCGCCGTCCGCCGGATCCGCAGGAACGCGCCCAGAAGCTGGCCAGGCACCTCGACCTCAACGCGCAGCAGCAGGCCCAGGTCGCCGGCATCCTGCAGGCCCAGCAGCAGAAGATGCAGAGCTTGCGCGGCAGCGCCAGGGGCCAGGACCGCCGCGACCAGGCGCGCGCCATCATGGAGGACGGCGACCGCCAGATTCAGTCCGTGCTGAGCGACAGCCAGCGCCAGCGCTACCTGGCCATGAAGGAACGCATGATCGAGAAGCGCCAGGAAAAGCAGGGCACGGCCGAACCCTCCAAGCCGATGCCCGATACCGGGCACTGAGCGCACTCCACCGGCACGCGCGCCATCCCGTATGCTCGGCGGCGATTTTCCCCACCGAGTTCCGGAGCAGGTATGGCGCGCGTCGTCGTGGTCGGCAGCATCAACATGGATCTGGTCACGCTGGCTGAGCGCTTTGCCGGGCCGGGCGAGACCGTGCTGGGCGAGCGCTTCCTCACCATCCCCGGCGGCAAGGGCGCGAACCAGGCCGTGGCCGCCGCGCGGCTCGGCGCCGAGGTGGCCCTGGTCGGCGCGCTCGGCGACGACGCCTTCGGCCAGCAGCTCTACGACGGCCTGGCGCGCGAAGGCATCGCGCTCGACCACGTGCGACGCATCGCCGACTGCGGCAGCGGCACCGCTTCGATTACCGTGGCCGGCGGCGAGAACGAAATCATCGTGGTGCCCGCCGCCAACGCACGCGTGACACCCGCGCAGGTCGAAGCGGCCAGCGACGCGATCGCCCGCGCCGACGCCGTGCTGGTGCAGATGGAAATCCCGCTGGAAAGCGTCGAAGCCACCTTGCGCCTGGGCCAGCGCCTGGGCGTGCCGGTCATCCTCAACCCCGCACCGGCGCAGCGGCTGCCGGTGGAGTGGCTGCGGCTCGCCCGCTATGTCACGCCCAACCAGCACGAACTGGCCATCCTGCTCGGCGCCGATGCCGAACAGGATTTCCGCGCCCTGATGCGCCAGGCCCCCAGCCCCGTGGTGCTCACCCGCGGCAACGAAGGCGCCTGGTACCGCGAAGACGGCGACCCCGCACACCAGCCCGGTTTCAAGGTAGACGCGGTCGACACCACCGGCGCCGGCGACACCTTCAACGGCGCCCTCGCCGTATTCCTGCACGAAGGCTTGCCGCAGGCGGTGCGCAAGGCCTGCGCGGCCGCGGCGCTGTCCGTCACGCGCCTGGGCGCGCAGGGCGGCATGCCGACGCTGGCGGAGCTCGATGCGTGGCTTGCGCAGCAGCCCTGAGCGCGTTGCCATGATCACCCTGGAAGCACTGCGCGCCCATGCCACGCCTGCCCTGTTGTTCGAATGCATCGCGGGCAGCCACGCCTACGGCACGGCCACGGCGGAAAGCGACCAGGACCTGCGCGGCATCTATGCGATGCCGGCCGCGGCGTATCTGGGCCTGGAAGCACCCGCCGCGCAGATCGCCGATGCGCGCAACGACATCGTCTACTACGGCCTGCGGCGTGTGATCGAGCTGCTCTCGGCCGCCAACCCCAATGTGCTGGAACTGCTGTTCATGCCGCGGGACACCGTGCGCTCGAGCAGCCCGGAAATGGACCAGCTGGCGGCACGGCGCTCGCTGTTCCTCGCTAAACCCTGCGTGCAAAGCCATATCGGCTATGCGCTCACGCAGATCCGCAAGGCGCGCGGCCAAAACAAATGGATCAACCAGCCGCGGCCGGAAGCGCCGCCGGTGAAAGAAGACTATTGCCATGTCATCCCGCGCGAGCAGCTGATCCCCGGCAACGCGGCACCATGCCGTCCGCTGCCGTTGAAAACGCTGGGCTGGAACCTGGACGAGTTCCACGCGGCCAGCCTCGAACATGCGCGCGACGGCTACCGGCTCTACCGCTACGGCCGCGGCGCGCGCGGCGTGTTCCGCGACGGCATGCTGGTATGCGAATCCATCCCGTTGGATGAAGAAGCCGAGCGCTTCGCCGGACTGCTGTTCTACAACGAGCAGGCCTGGAAGCAGGCTATGGCCGACCACCAGAACTACTGGACCTGGCGCCGCGAACGCAACGAGGCGCGCTGGCGGCAGCAGGAAAGCGGCGAACTGGACTACGACGCCAAGAACATGATGCACACCGTGCGCCTGCTGCTTTCCGGCGAATCCATCGTGCGCCACGGGCGGCCGATCGTGCGCTTCGAAGGCGAGCAGCGTTCGCTGCTGCTGGACATCCGTGCCGGGCGTTTCAGCTACGACGAACTGATCGACATGGCCCAGGACATCGCGGCCCGCTGCGAGCGCGAGACCGCGGCCAGCAGCCTGCCCGACACCATCGATACCGACGCGGCCAATGTTCTGCTGCGCGAACTCACCGCCCATTGGGAGCAACGCCAGTGATGGATGCAGCGATCCAGTCCGCCATCGACGCGATCGAGCGCGATCACGGCGTGCGCGTGCTCTATGCCGCCGAGTCCGGCAGCCGCGCCTGGGGCTTCGCCTCGCCGGACAGCGACTACGACGTGCGCTTCGTTTACGTGCATGCACCCGACTGGTACCTGAGGGTGTTCGAACAGCGCGACGTGATCGAACGCATGCTGCCCGGCGATCTCGACGTCAGCGGCTGGGAGTTGCGCAAGGCGCTGCGCCTGATGGCCAAGTGCAACCTCGCCCTGAACGAATGGTTCGATTCGCCCATCGTGTACCGCGCCGACGAAGCCTTCGCGATGCAGGTGCGCCAGCTCATCGGACGCCACTTCCAGCCGGCGCGCGCACTGTTCCATTACCTGAGCATGGCGACGACCACGCACGACGAGCATTTGTCCGGCGACACGGTGCGCCTGAAGAAGCTGTTCTATTTCCTGCGCCCGATCCTGGCCTGCCGCTGGATCGAGCACGCGCGCACGCAGCCGCCGACCCGCTTCGCGCAGCTGCTGGCGGCGCCGTGGGTCAGCGATGAGGAGCGTGGCTGGATCGCCGAACTCGAAGCACGCAAGGCGCTGGCCAGCGAAGGCGACCGCGAACCGCTTCCCGTCGCGCTGCGGCCATGGATGCGCCAGCAGCTCGAGCGCTTCGCGGCGATCGGTCCAAGACTCGCCAGCAAGACTGATATCGACGAAACCATGCTGGACGCCGCCCTCCAGCGCTGGGTCAGCGGCTGACGGCAGCCCGCCAGCGGTCCTTGCCCAGTTCCTCGAAATCGATCTGCACCGGCAGGAATTTTTCGATCAGCGCGGCGTTGCTGCGCGCGTGGTCGGTGGGTTGCTGCGTGGTGAAGCTGCCTTTGCCGGCGAGCGCCAGCGGGAGCAGCAGCTGGTCGGCGAGGTAGGGGCCGACCGCCGCGCCACTGTCCAGATACGCGCGGGCTTCGGCGCAGGCCAATTCGGCTACGCGCTCGGACGACACGCCGCGCTCGCCGAAGGCGGTGAACAGCTCGCACACGTGCTCGCTTTCGACGCGCACCATCAAGGCATTGCCGGGGCCAGGCGAGTGAATCGCCTGGCGGATATGGCGATGCTCGTCCGCCACGCCGAGCAGGCGGCGCACCGCATCGAGCTCGCGCTCGCCGACACGGCCGGGGATGGAGGACATCAGCGCTGTCGCGGACAGCTCCTGTTGCGCGCCGCGCTCCGGCAGGTGCAGCGGCCCGGGCGCCTCGCTCGCGTCGATATCGATCTTCAACGCGCCACCGCCGGCCGGAAAGAAGCCATGGCGTTGCAGCGCGAACGAAGCACGCAAGCCCATGCGCTGCATCAGCGGCAGAAAACCGTGCTCCAGAAAATCCGCACTCGGCGCGAGCGGGTTATGCGTGCCGCCTTCGAGACGCAGGCTCGCCGTCACACCGGCCAGCCATAGCGCGGGCAGCACCGTCTGCAGCACCAGCGTGGTGGAACCTGCCGTGCCGATCGGCCAGTGATAATCGCCCCCGCGTACCGGGCCCGGCACGAATTCCAGCGTGGCCGATCCCGGCGCATCGCCGGTCACCTGCGCGCCACCGATCTCCCGCGCCGCCTGCACGGCGGTCAGATGCTGGCGCATCAGCCCCGGGCGCGAGCGTTTCGCACGGATGCGCTCCATGCGAAACGGCTCGCCGGTGCAGAGGCTGAGCGCCAGGGCGGTGCGCAGGAGCTGCCCACCGCCGGCCTGTCCATCGATTTCCAACATCGCGTTTCCTTTCTCTCAACCCTTGACGCAAACCACCTGGCGCAGCGTATGCACGATCTCGACCAGGTCGCGCTGCGCTTCCATCACCGCATCGATCGACTTGTACGCCGCCGGCGACTCGTCGATCACCTCCGCATCCTTGCGGCATTCCACATGCGCGGTCGCCTCGCGATGCTGCTCCAGCGTGATCAGCTTGCGCGCGGCGGTACGGCTCATCACGCGGCCGGCGCCGTGGCTGCAGCTGTGGAAGCTCTGCTCGTTACCCAGGCCACGCACGATAAAGCTCTTCGCGCCCATGCTGCCGGGAATGATGCCGAGCTCGCCGCGCTTCGCGCTAACCGCGCCCTTGCGGGTCACCAGCACGTCCTTGCCGAGATGATGTTCACGGCTTACGTAGTTATGGTGGCAGTTCACCGCCTCGGCCTGCGCCTCGAACGGCTTGGGGATCACCTTGCGCACCGCTTCCACCACGTGGCGCATCATGATCGCGCGGTTGGCACGGGCGAAACGCTGCGCCCAGTCCACCGCGAACACGTAGTCGGCGAAGTGCTCGCTGCCTTCCGGCAGGTACGCCAGATCCTGGTCCGGCAGGTTGATCATCCAGCGGCGCATGTCCTGCTTGGCCAGCTCGATAAAGTACGAGCCGATCGCATTACCCACGCCGCGCGAGCCGGAGTGCAGCATGAACCACACGCGCTGCTCTTCGTCCAGGCACACCTCGACGAAGTGATTACCCGTGCCGAGCGTACCCAGGTGGCTGAGGTGATTCACGCGCTCCAGCTTCGGATGCTTCTCCACGATGCGCTTGAAGTCCTCGTGCAGCGTGCTCCAGCCCTCCAGCGCGGCCTGCGGCGGGTTTTCCCACGCGCCCTTGTCGCGGCGGCCCGGCGTACGGCCATGCGGCACGGCGGTTTCGATCGCCGTACGCACGCCCTGGAGATTTTCCGGCAGGTCGCTCGCGGTCAGCGTGGTGCGCGCGGCGATCATGCCGCAGCCGATATCCACGCCCACCGCGGCCGGCACGATCGCGCCGACGGTCGGCACCACCGAGCCGACGGTCGCACCCTTGCCCAGGTGCACGTCCGGCATCACGGCCACCCAGCCGTGGATAAAGGGCAGGCGGGCGATATTGATCAGCTGCTCGCGCGCCTCGTCTTCCAGCGGCACGCCGCGCGTCCACAGCTTGATCGGCGCCGCGCCCGGAAGATGGATCACATCGTAGTTGCGGTTTTCCATGGCCTCGTTTCCTTTGCCCGGGCTGTTGCGCCGCCGGGCCGGCGTGTCTCGAAAAGGTGCGGCGACAAAGTAGGTGAACCGTCCTGCTCTACCGCTGAGCTACACCACCATAGATGCGGTGGCGGCGGGACTCGAACCCGCGACCCGGAGCTTATGAAGCTAGTAGGTCCACCGGCATTCGCCGCGGTGAAAAAGTGCGCATGGGGCAGCGACAAACAGATGACGAACCGGCTTGGGATAGTAGGTCCGCCGGCATTCGCTGCGCCGTGCGCTTGCGGCGACGAAGGTGATGAAAGCATCCCGCTTGCGCGGGCCGGGATTTGAACCCGTCGCCCGAAGGCTTCTCCAAGTAGCTTTCATCGGCATTCGCCGCAAACTCAAAAGTATGTCCTTCCCTGGCCCCGGCAGGCCCATTCCTGCCGGGGTACTACGCTGCCATCCGTGGCGATCACAATTCCATGGCCTGGATGCGTTCCTCCCAATGGCCCGCATGCTTGCCCTGCGCGATGCCCGCTACCAGCTCGAACACCGCATCGCTGAAGCCGCCGATATGGAACACGTCCGGCGCTTCCTTCGCCTGGCTGGTGCCGTACGGCTGCAGGTCGATGCAGACCAGCCGCGCCCTCGGGTTGCGCGCCTTCAGCGCCGCCCACTGGCGCATCGTTTCGGTACCGCCGCCCTGGCGCGTATCCAGCCAGCTCTGGTTGTCCGACACGATCACCACCAGGTCCGGCGCCGTGCGCTCATGGTTGAGCAGCGCCAGCGGCGCACTTACGCAGGTACCGCCGCCGACCATCCGGGCGATGTCGCGTGCCTGGCTCATCACGCTGTCGCGCGGATTGAGCTTGATCGCGCGCACCGCCTCGGCGAACGGCACGATCCGCGTCTTGCCATGCCGGCGGCGGAAGCAGGCCGCGATCAACGCCGCCACTTCCACGCAGGTCGCTACGCTGGTGGCGCCGCGGCGGTAGCCGGTAACCGGCGACTGCATCGAACCGGATACGTCGATCGCCAGCACCACCTCGCCGGACAGGCGCGGCACCGCTTCGGTGGCCACCTCCATGGCGTCCTGCAATGCTTCGCTGATCGCCTCCGGCATGTTTCCCGCCGCCGCGCGGTAGGCCACCATCAGCTGGTACGGGAACACCCGCGCACGCTTGATCGCCTCGCGCTGGCGCAGACGCGCCGCCACCTGCTTGACCATCGCCGCGTCCTCGAACACGCCCTTGCGCAGGAAAGTGTTGAGGTTCATGCGCGTGGCCTGCCACGAGCTGCGCGCCGCGATCTGCTTCCAATGGCGCGCTTCCAGCGGCAGCGCCGTGAGGTACGGGAACGGCAGGTCGGGCGCCGCGCCGCGCGGATCGGCCTTGAAGGCTTCGTACGCCTGCACCATCGCGGGCAGCGCTTCGGCCTTGTACGGCTTGTCCAGCAGCCACGCATACAGCGCTTCGCGGGACGCATCGAGCGGACGCGGATGCATCATCCGCACGATGTCCGCCAGCGAAGGACGCTCGCCGATCGCCGCCGACATCAGCTGCCCGGTGGTGGCGCGGTCCAGCCATTCGCGCACCAGGCGCTTGGGGCGGGTACCGAGCGACTTGCGGCCAAGCTCGCCGCTGCGAAGCATCTGCACGAAGTTGCGCAGCATGCGGCCATTGTCGATCACGCGGTGGAAGATCTTCTCCGCCAGCGCGCCGTCGCGGCTGGCCAGGTAAGCCACCAGCAGGGCCGGCATGTCCTTCATATGCGCATGGCGGCGGGCGTACAGGGCGGTGCGGGCCACGAACTCCGGCTCCACCGCCGCGCACAGCGCCAGCACCCGGTCCAGCTGCTGCTGGGCATCCGCATGGAAGGTGCTGCTGAGGCAGCCGGTCGCGGCGTACAGCGCGAGGGCGGCTTCGGGCGAGCGCCGGTAGGCGGCGCCGCCGGCCTCGTTGGCCGTATCGGACTTGGGCACCCGGCGACCGCGATAGCTTTGGAAGAGATGAAGGTTCGGCATGGCTGTTTCTCCGTTTGCCTGGGGAGAGCAGCAAGCGTGCCAAGTCGCTTTTGAATTCGTATCTACATGTTTTTGATGGAAAACATTGTCGGCGCACTACGGTTGATGACGCCGGACTTGCTCATTTCATATATTTGGATATCTGCATTTATATTTGGCTATAGGTATGAAGCCCCAGGTCGTGATCGGATTCCTCGGCACCCAGCTCGATGCCGGCCAGGGCGCCGGCCGCTGGGAGAAATGGCGACCCACCGTGGCGCTGGGCATGCACGAGGATTTCCTGGTGCACCGCCTGGAACTGCTGGTGGATCTGCGCCGCTACGGCGACGTGGCGCGGCAGGTGCAGCAGGACCTGGCCCAGGTCTCGCCGGAGACCGAGGTGCGCCTGCACGACACCTACCTGGCCGACCCCTGGGATTTCGAGTCGATGTACGGCGTGCTGCACGACTTCGCCAAGGGCTACGCCTTCGACACCGAGCGCGAGGACTATCTCGTGCACATCACCACCGGCACCCACGTCGCGCAGATCTGCCTGTTCCTGCTGACCGAGAGCCGCCGCCTGCCCGCGCGCCTGCTGCAGCTGTCGCCGCCACGCAAGCAGCACGTGGGCGCGAACGGCGGTTCGATCAGCCTGATCGACCTGGACCTGTCGCGCTACGACCGCCTGGCCCGGCGCTTCGAGCGCGAACAGGAAGACGACCGCACGCATTTGAAAAGCGGCATCGCCACGCGCAACGCCGCGTTCAACCGCATGATCGAGCAGATCGAGATCGTGGGCAGCCGCTCCACCGCGCCGATCCTGCTGATGGGTCCGACCGGCGCGGGCAAGAGCCAGCTGGCGCGGCGCCTGTTCGAGCTGAAGAAGGCGCGGCATGAATTGAGCGGGCGCTTCGTCGAGGTCAATTGCGCCACCTTGCGCGGCGATGGCGCGATGAGTGCGTTGTTCGGTCACGTCAAAGGCGCTTACACCGGCGCGGTGGGCGAACGAGCAGGCCTGCTGCGCAGCGCGCATCAAGGCCTGCTGTTTCTCGACGAAATCGGCGAGCTGGGCGCGGACGAGCAGGCCATGCTGCTGCGCGCGCTGGAAGATCGGCGCTTTCTGCCGGTGGGCGGCGACAAGGAAGTGGAGAGCGATTTCCAGCTGATTGCCGGCACCAACCGCGACCTGGGCCGCCGCGTCGCGGAAGGACGGTTTCGCGACGACCTTTATGCGCGGCTCAATATCTGGAGCTTCCATCTGCCAGGCCTGGCGGAACGGCTGGAAGACATCGAGCCGAATCTCGACTACGAGCTGGATCGCCACGCGCAGCATGGCCATCGCGTGACCTTCAACCGTGAGGCGCGCGAGCGCTATCTGCGTTTCGCGCAATCCGCCGAAGCCACCTGGCATGGCAACTTCCGCGACCTCGGCGCATCGCTGACGCGCATGGCGACGCTGGCACCGGCGGGGCGCATCACGGTCGACGTGGTGGACGAAGAACTGCAACGCCTGCGCCGGCTGTGGCGCCGCGACGAACAGACGGACGTGCTGCGCGAATGGCTTGGCGCCGAACTCGATGCGCTGGACCTGTTCGACCAGCTGCAGCTGCGCGAAGTGGTCCGCCTGTGCCGCCGCTGCCGCAGTCTTTCGGAAGCGGGACGCCAGCTGTTCGCCGCTTCGCGCAGCAAGCGCACCAGCACAAACGATGCGGACCGGCTGCGCAAATACCTCGGGCGTTTTGGCTTGAGCTGGGAAACCGTGTCGGGCCGCAACGACGCCTGACGCGTAGGTTGGGGTGAGCCAGAGGCGAACCCCAACAATGCGCGACGCTCGGGCGTTACCGCGTTGGGGTTCGCCCACGGCTCACCCCAACCTACGCTTGCTATTCGGACGGAGCAGGCGCGAGTACGTCGCGCTGCCCGTTGATCCCCATCGGCGACACCAAGCCTGCCGCCTCCATCGCTTCGACTAGCCGCGCCGCACGGTTGTAGCCGATGCGGAACTGCCGCTGCACGAACGAGATCGACGCGCGGCGCGTGCGCAGCACGAAGGCCGCGGCTTCGTCGTAGAGCGGATCGAGTTCGGCATCCGCGCCTTCCTCGGGAAACAGCTCGCCGTTGCCGCCTTCGCCGGGCGGGCCGGCGAGGATCTCGTCCTTGTAGTCCGGCTCGCCGTATTGCTTGAGGTGCGCCACGACGCGGTGCACTTCCTCGTCGGCGACGAACGCGCCGTGGATGCGCTGCGGGTAACCGGTGCCCGGCGGCAGGAACAGCATGTCGCCCTGGCCGAGCAGGCTTTCGGCGCCCATCTGATCGAGGATCGTGCGCGAGTCGATCTTCGAGGACACCTGGAAGGCCACGCGGGTGGGGATGTTCGCCTTGATCAGGCCGGTGATCACATCCACCGACGGACGCTGCGTGGCCAGGATCAGATGGATGCCGGCGGCGCGCGCCTTCTGCGCCAGGCGCGCGATCAGTTCCTCGATCTTCTTGCCGGCCACCATCATCAGGTCGGCCAGCTCGTCGATCACCACCACGATCATCGGCAGCGTATCCAGCGTCTCGGGAATTTCCGGATGCGCGGGGAAGGGGTTGAGCAGCGGCCGGCCGGCGGCGCGCGCTTCGCGCACCTTGTGGTTGTAGCCGGCGAGGTTGCGCACGCGCAGGTCGGACATCACGCGGTAGCGGTTTTCCATCTCGGCCACGCACCAGGCCAGCGCATTGGCGGCGAGCTTCATGTCGGTGACCACCGGCGCGAGCAGATGCGGGATGCCTTCGTAGACCGACAGCTCCAGCATCTTCGGGTCGATCATGATCAGGCGCACCTCGTCCGGCGTGGCCTTGTACAGCATCGACAGGATCATGGCGTTGACCGCCACCGACTTGCCGGAACCGGTGGTGCCGGCCACCAGCATGTGCGGCGCGCGCGCCAGGTCCGCCACCACCGGCTCGCCGGTGATGCCCTTGCCCATGGCCAGGGTGAGCAGCGAATCGGAGCCGCGGTATTCGCGCGAATCGAGGATCTCCGACAGCGCGATCATCTGGCGCTGCTCGTTCGGCAGCTCCAGGCCCATGCAGGTTTTTCCGGGGATCGTCTCGACCACGCGGATCGAGGTACGCCCCAGGCCGCGCGCCAAGTCCTTCATCAGCGCGACGATCTGGTTGCCGCGCACGCCGACGGCGGGTTCGACTTCGAAGCGCGTGATGACGGGGCCGGCGGAGGCGCCGACCACGCTGACCGGCACCTTGAACTCGCGCAGGCGCTGTTCGATCAGTTCGCCGGTTTCGGCGAGCTGGGTTTCGCTGACAGAAGCGGAACCCGGCGGCGGCGGGGCGAGCAGGGACAGCGGCGGAACCAGCACGTTCGTGCGCGGCCGCGACGGGGTCGGCGCCGGCACAGGAGCCGCGGGGGCCGGCTCGTCGTCGTTGGCGGCGAGGCGGCGGGATGATGCCGGAGCGGTGCGAGACACCTGCGGCGCCGGGATGAAGTCGGGCGCGTCTTCCGCGTTGTCCGTCGCTGTGGATTCGATCGGCGCGAATTCGACTGGCGCGGATTCGATCGGCGTGAATTCGACTGGCACGGATTCGATCGGCGCGGATTCGACGATGGCGCGTTGCGCGATCGCGGGCTCAATCGTCCGCATCGCCGCGACGGCCGGGCTTTCGATTCCGAGGGGAGGGTGCGTGCGCACGCGAGCATCGATGTCCGTCCTCGCGGCTTGAACCTGCGCACGCGCAGGCGGCTCGTCCGCCGAAGCACGTTCGGCCGCGGCCGCCATCGCCGCGGCGATACGTCCGGTCGATACCCGCGGCGCCGAAACCGGCGCGACGCGAGGCTGCTTCCAGGGCTCGCGGATCACCGCTTCGGGCGTGGGCGTTTTCGTGCGCTGCGTATCCGCGCCGGAGAAAGGTGCTGCGCGCTCCATGACCGGCGAGGGTGGGCTGGCCGGCGCAACAGGCGGACGCCGCGCCGCATGCTGCGCCTGCCGGCGCGCCGCCGTTGCCGCACCGGCGCGGCGTACGGCGCCGCGCTGTCGACGCGCAGGAAAGCGGACGCCGCGCGCTGTGAGCAGCCGCTCGATCGCGCCAGCGAAGCCATCGACCTTCGAGGAAGTCCCCGCGAACAGCGCGCGCCACGACAGCCCGGGATACCAGCGCAGAGCGACTGCCAGGATCGCCAGCATCAGCAGCGAGGTGACCGTCGCGCCGAAAACAGAGGCGAGGCCGCCGGCCAAGGCACGGCATACCACGCCACCAGCCGCCGGATCGTCCGTGTAATGCGCGACGACCAGGCCTTCGAGCGTGGCGCTCGACAGCAAGACCAGCAGCCCGCCCAACGCATAGCGGATCGTGCCCTCACCACCCACCGGCCGCTTGCGGCCTTTGGCAACGAGGGCGCGCAATCCGCGCCAGAGCAGTGGAATCAACCAGAGAGTGGACAGCCCGAAGGCGCCGAACAAGAAAGTGAGCATGCCTGCGTTTCGACCGGAACAGCGCCCCGCAAACTCGGCATGTTAGCGCCAAGGCGTCATCCGCTGTACTAGAAGATGCGATAAGCGTTTGTTGTGTCGAGCGCCACGCCACAGGGAGAGGTCCTACTGTGGTGCCTTCCGCGGGTTGCTGGCGCGGGTCATTGATGACTGTCCGGCCAGACGGGCGCAACGGGAGCTGGCCAAGCGTCTAAAGAAGAAGGGCGACCAGCGTTCGCCCACCGTTCGTTTTCACTTGCCGATGCAGAACGAACTGAAGATCGCCCCCAGCAGGTCGTCGCTGCTGTAGGTGCCGGTGATTTCGCCCAGTGCGTGCTGCGCGTGGCGCAGTTCTTCCGCGGCCAGCTCGCCCGCATGCACGTCGAGCAGCACGGATGCGGTGCGGTCGAGATGTTCGGCGACCCGTTCCAGCGCGAGCACATGGCGGCGGCGGGCGCTGAAGGCGCCTTCGCCGCTGCCGGCGCCGGCGAGGCGCTTGAGGTGGTCGCGCAGCACGTCGAGGCCTTCGCCGGATCTGGCTGAGGTCCATAGCCACCAGACGCCGGCGCGCGTTTCGCTGTGCGAGGGACGGCGGTCCAGGTCGATCTTGTTCACCAGCACGATGCGTTCGACGTCGGCCTGCACGTCGGCGAACAGCTGCTGGTCCGCGTCGGCGCCGGCGGCGTCGGTGACGAGCAGGGCGACGTCGGCGCGGGTGAGCTCGTGGCGCGCGCGGCGGACGCCTTCGCGTTCCACCGGATCGTCCGTTTCGCGCAGGCCGGCGGTGTCGGCCAGTTCCAGCGCGACGCCGTCGAGATCGAGATTTTCGCGCAGCACGTCGCGCGTGGTGCCGGCGATGTCGGTGACGATGGCGCGGTCGCTGCCCGCCAGTGCGTTGAGCAGGCTGGATTTGCCGGCGTTGGGGCGGCCGATGATGGCCACGCGCAAGCCATCGGTGAGGCGCACGCCGCGCTGGGTTTCGCGTAGCAGCCCGGCCAGTTGTTCGCGCAGGGCCTGCAGTTGCCGCGCAATAGCGGGGTCGGCGAGGAAGTCGATTTCCTCTTCCGGGAAATCGATCGCGGCTTCGATATGCACGCGCAGCAGGATCAGCGCCTGCAGCAGCTCGTCGACGCGGCGCGAGAACACGCCTTCCATCGAACGCAGCGCCGCGCGCGCGCCGGCCTGTGAACCGGCGGCGATCAGGTCCGCGACGGCCTCGGCCTGCGCGAGATCGAGCTTGCCGTTGAGGAAAGCGCGCTCGGTGAACTCGCCGGGACGCGCCAGGCGTGCGCCGAGTTCGCAGACGCGGCGCAGCAGCGCGTCGAGCAGTACCGCGTTGCCGTGGCCCTGCAGCTCCAGCACGTGTTCGCCGGTGTAGGAGGCGGGGGCGGGGAAGTACAGCAGCAGGCCGCGGTCGATCAGCTCACCGTTCGCATCGCGGAAGGCGGCAAAGTGCGCGTGGCGCGGTGCGGCGGCGCGACCCAGCAGCGTCTGTGCGATCGCCGGCACCGCCGGACCCGATATGCGCAACACACCGACGCCTGCGGCTCCGGGTGCGCTGGCGACGGCAGCGATGGTGTCGGCGGTGTGGCTCATACCCGGGAGATTATCGCCGCCGCCTAAGAAAAAGGCCGCTTGCGCGGCCTTTTCTTCATCAGGCGGTCTTGGCCTTGTGATCGGCCCGGTCCACCTGGCGGGTGATGAACCACTGCTGGGCGAGGCTGGTCGCGCCGTTGATCACCCAGTACAGCACCAAGCCGGACGGGAAGAAGGCGAACAGCACCGCGAACAGGATCGGCATCACCTTCATCATCTTGGCCTGGGCCGGATCCATGCCGGTGGTGGGCGTGAGCCACTGCGTGGCCAGCATCACCAGCACGTAGATCGCCGGCAGCACGAACAGCGGGTCGGGCGCGGACAGGTCGTGGATCCAGCCGAAGAACGGCGCCTGGCGCAGCTCCACGCTTTCCATCAGCACGCGGTACAGGCCCAGGAACACCGGGAAGGTGACCAGGATCGGCAGGCAGCCGGCCATGGGGTTCACCTTCTCCTTCTTGTACAGCTCCATCATGGCCTGCTGCATCTTCATCTTGTCGTCGCCATAGCGCTCCTTGAGCGCGGTGACGCGAGGCTGCAGCTTGCGCATGCGCGCACCGGAGCGGAACTGCGCGGCGGTGAGCTTCCACAGCGCGGCCTTCAGCAGCAGCACCAGCAGGATGATCGCCACGCCCCAGTTGCCGCTGATCGCGTGCAGCTGCGACAGCAGCCAGTGCAGCGGCTGCGAGATGACGGTGAGCCAGCCGTAGTTGGTGGACAGCTCCAGGCCCGGCGCGATCGCGTCGAGCGTGCCCTGCAGCTTCGGACCCAGGTACAGGCGCGAAACGGCGGTGGCGCTCTGGCCCGGCGCCACGTTGAGCGACGGGCCGACGGTGCGGATCAGGTAGTACGGCTGCGCCGTATCCGGATTGACGACGCTGGTGGAGTAACCGTTCGCTTCCTGCGCCGGCGGAATCCACGCGACCACGAAGTAGTGCTGCAGCATCGCGGCCCAGCCGCCGGTGATGGAGCGCGCGAGCGGCTTCTTCTGGAAGTCGGTGAAGGGCAGTGTTTCGAACTTGTCCTGCGGGCTGTACCAGCCGGCGCCGAAGAAGCTGTGCGCGGCAGGGTCGGTGTAGTTCTGCAGCCAGGTGCGGTTGTTGACCTGGCCCGCGCGCTGCAGCTGCTCGTAGGCGTTGCCCTGCCAGGCCACCGACGCGCCGTTGTCGATCTTCTGCTGCATCGAGACGTCGTAGCTGCCGCGCTTGAGCGTATAGCTCTTGGTGACCTTGAGGCCGGCGGCGTCCTGCCAGGTAAGGTCCACCTTCAGTTCGTTCTGGCCTTCGGCGAGCTGGTAGGCGGTCTGCGCGCTGTCGAACACCGACAGATGCGTCGGCGCGACCGGCGCGCCATTGCCCTGCGCGCTGGCCAGGCCGCTCTGCGCCACGAAGAAATGCTCGGGCTGCTCGTCGAGCAGGCGCACCGGCGCGGGGCTCGGGTCTTTCTTGGTGACCGGCACCGACGGGTAGTGCAGCAGTTCGGATCGCACCACGCTGCCGCCGCGGGTGTCGACCGTCAGGCGCAGCACGTCGGTGGTGATGGTGATCAGCTGGGCCTTGGCTTCGGTCGCGCTGCCGCCGTTGGCGGGTACTGCAGCGGCGCCGGTGCTGGAGCTGGAGCTGGCGGCGGGCACGTTGCCGCCGTTGTCGGCGGAAGGCACCGCGGCGCTGCTGGCGCTCGCCACCGGCGCGGGGACCGGCTTGGGGCTGTAGTCCTTGTCCCAGGCCATCCACAGCAGGTACGCCACGGCGAGCAGGGCAAAGGTGAGGAACGTGCGCGTTTGATTCATCGCGTGACAGATCCGGTGAGCGCCGCGGCTCCGAGCCGCGGAGAGGAAGGCGGGAAAAGGGTCAACGCGCGATTGTGCCGGCCGCGTGGCCCGGCATCAATGCGAGCCGGCCTTGGATATGGGCACGGATCGCTGCGACACCAGCTTCTTCCACAGCTGGTCGATCTCGGCCAGCAGTTCGGGGCCGGGCAGGCCGCTGGCCTGGTCGCGCGCCATCACCAGCAGGTCGACGGCCGGAAGCTGGGTGCGGATGCGCCGGAAGGATTCGCGCACCAGGCGCTTGATGCGATTGCGCTCGACGGCGCGCTTGGATACGCGCTTGGAGATGGCCAGCCCGAGGCGGGGCTCGCCGAGTCCGTTGTCCCTGTAGCGCACAGAAAAACAGCGGCCGCCGAGGCGGCCGCTGGCATGGCGCATCGCTGCAAAGTCACCGGCGCGACGGATCCGCGACTCGCGCGGCAGTCCGGCACGCATCGGTGCTGTGCCTGTGACCGCGGCGCTTACGGGATCAGGCGCTTGCGGCCCTTGGCGCGACGGGCGTTCAGGATCTTGCGACCGTCGGCCGTGGCCATGCGGGCACGAAAGCCGTGCGTGCGGGCGCGCTTGAGCTTGCTGGGCTGGAAGGTCCGCTTCGACATGGCTTCCTCCTCGTTGGTATGTGGATAAAAAGGTTGGAAATTATGCCGCGCGCTTGCGGGCTCTGTCAAACCCCCGCTGCAACGGGGGTTTGCGTATCCTGTGGATAATTGTGTGGATAGGCCCTGGCCGAGAACCGGCAAGCTGCTGTTAGACTTTCCGGTCCACCCCGCGCGCAAGCGCCCCTGCTGTGGTTGAAGAATACCCATGAGTGATCTGTGGCGGCGCTGTCTCGAGCGTCTCGAAGGCGAATTGAGCGCCGAGGACGTGCACACCTGGCTGATGCCGCTGCAGGCTCGCGACGACACCATGGGTCTGCAGCTGTTCGCGCCCAATCCCTACACCCTGGACACCGTGCGCGAGCGCTATCTGCCGCGCATCGAAGCCATGCTCGCCCAGCTGACCGGGCACGAACTTTCCGTGCGCCTGGAAGTGGGTTCGAGCGCCGCGCGCGTGCCGCAGCGCCCGGCTTCGTCCATGGCGCGCCCCGCGCCGGCGCCGGCCGTGGCCGAACCCGCGCCGACGCAGCCACCCGCGCCCTTCAGCCATAACCTGGACCCGCACTACACCTTCGAAACCTTCGTCGAAGGCAAATCCAACCAGCTGGGCAAGGCCGCCGCGATGCAGGTGGCGATGAATCCGGGCCGCGCCTACAACCCGCTGCTGCTGTACGGCGGCACCGGCCTGGGTAAGACCCACTTGATGCATGCCGCCGGCAACCTGATGCGCGAGCGCAATCCGGACTTCAAGGTGCTGTACCTGCGTTCGGAGCAGTTCGTGGGCGCCATGATCGAAGCGCTGCGCACCAAGAGCATGGACGAGTTCAAGCGCCGCTTCCGCTCGGTCGACGCGCTGCTGATCGACGACATCCAGTTCTTCGCCGGCAAGGACACCACGCAGGAAGAGTTCTTCCATACCTTCAACGCGCTGTTCGAATCCAAGCAGCAGATCATCCTGACCTGCGACCGGTACCCGAAAGAAGTGGACAAGCTGGAGCCGCGCCTGAAGTCGCGCCTGGGCTGGGGCCTGTCGGTGGCGATCGAGCCGCCGGATTTCGAGACGCGCGCAGCGATTCTGCTGGCCAAGGCGCACGAGAAGGGCGTGGCGGTGACGGAGAACGTGGCGATGCTGCTGGCCAAGCGCATCCGCTCCAACGTGCGCGACCTGGAAGGCGCGCTCAACACGCTGGCCGCGCGCGCCAATTTCTACGGCAAGCCGATCACCACCGAATTCGCCGAGGAAACGCTGCGCGACCTGCTGGCCACGCACGCCCAGGCGGTGACGGTGCCCAACATCCAGAAGCAGGTGGCCGACTACTACCAGGTGCGCCTGCAGGATCTGCTGTCCAAGCGCCGCGTGCGTTCGCTGGCCAGGCCGCGGCAGTTCGCGATGGCGCTGTCCAAGGAACTGACCGAGCACAGCCTGCCGGAGATCGGCGAGGCGTTCGGCGGGCGCGATCACACCACCGTGCTGCACGCCTGCCGCACCATCAAGAAGCTGTGCGAGACCGATACGCGCATGCGCCAGGACTGGGAACAGCTGATCCGCATCCTTACCGGTTGAGGTGATGAAGCGGAGAAATCGGCACCGGTGGGGATAAGCGCTTGAAAAGGGATGGTAGAAGCTGTGGATAATAGGTGGACGTTCGAGGGCTCCCCAGTTATCCACAAGCGACCCACACGCTGCGGGCCTGTTCAAGCACACCGTATTTTTGTTTCAAGTTTTTGATTCTTAAGTGGAAAACGCGGTTTTCAAGTTATCCACGGCACCTACAACCACCACAGAACTTCTTTTAAAAACAGAACAGCAGGTTTAGGGGAAGCGCCTACATGCAATTCAGCATCCAACGAGAAGCTCTGCTCAAGCCGCTGCAACAGGTGGTGGGCGTCGTCGAACGTCGCCAGACCCTGCCCGTGCTCGCGAACCTGCTGGTCAAGGTCGGCGACGGCAAGCTTTCGCTGACCGGCACCGATCTCGAAGTCGAGATGGTCGCCACCACGCCGGCCGACAAGCTGGTCGACGGCGAGATCACCATCCCGGCGCGCAAGCTGTTCGATATCGTGCGTGCACTGCCCGATGGCGCGCAGATCGAGTTGAAGCTCAACGGCGATCGCATCGCGCTCAACGCCGGACGCAGCCGCTTTACGCTGGCCACGCTGCCTGCCACGGAATTTCCCACCATCGACGAGATCGAGCTGGTGGAGCGGGTGAGCTTGCCGGAAGAAGTACTGCGGGATCTGATGGAGCGCACCGCGTTCGCCATGGCGAACCAGGACGTGCGCTATTACTTGAACGGCATGCTGCTGGATCTGCAGGAACACACCCTGCGCTGCGTAGCCACCGACGGCCACCGTCTGGCATTGAAGGAAACCAAGCTGGACAGCAAGGTTTCCACCCGCCGCCAGATCATCATTCCGCGCAAGGGCGTGAACGAGCTGATCGGCTTGTTCGAAACCGGCGACGGCCAGGTGGAACTGGAGTTCGGCCGCAATCATCTGCGCGTGCGCCGCGGCGACGTGGTGTTTACCTCGAAGCTGATCGACGGCCGTTTCCCGGACTACGAGGCGGTGATCCCGCTCGGTGCGGACAAGTCGGCTACGCTCGATCGCGAAGTGCTGCGCAGCGCGCTGCAGCGTGCGGCGATTCTGTCGAACGAGAAGTACCGCGGCGTAAAGCTGGAGCTTTCGTCCGGGAAGCTGCGCATCGTGGCGCACAACCCGGAGCAGGAAGAGGCTGTGGAAGAGCTGGAAGCCGAAACCGTGGTTTCGGATCTGGCCGTGGGCTTCAACGTCGGGTATCTGCTGGATGCGCTGTCGGCACTGCGCGGCGAGCGGGCACGCCTGAATCTGCGCGATGCGCAGTCCAGCTGCCTGGTGCAGGAAGACGACAGCGAAGAGGCACGGCACGTGATCATGCCGTTGCGCCTCTGATGGCAGCAGGGATGCGGGCCGGATCGGTCAGCATGCCAGCCAACAACGCCGGAGCCGTCGAAAGACGCTCCGGCGTTCTTGCTTCTGGGCTTGCGTCATGAGGTTGGAGCGTCTGCGGATTCGCGGGCTGCGTTGCCTTGCCGAAGCGGATATTGAGCTGGGCGAGGGGATTCATGTCTTTGTCGGGGCGAACGGGGCAGGCAAGACCAGCGTGCTGGAGGCGGCGTTTCTGCTTTCCCATGGCCGTTCGTTCCGCAGTGGCGGGGCAAAGGAGGTCTTGTTGCAGCGGGGCGCGTCATCGCTTTCCGTGTTTGGTGAAATTCGCCATCAGGATGGTCGGATCGGACGGGTTGGCCTTGGGCGTGAGGGCGCGCGCTGGGATGCGCGCCTGGATGGGCGGAGCGCGAGCCTCGGCGAGGTCGTCAGCGAATGCGCCGTGGTGTGCTTTGAGCCTGGCTCTCATGCACTGATCGCCGGCGGTGCCGAAGAGCGTCGTCGTTATCTGGATTGGGGCGTGTTCCACGTGGAACATGAGTTCCTGTTGGCTTGGCGGCGCTATCAGCGCGCGCTGAAGCAGCGAAACAGCTTGCTGAGATCGAACAGCCCGGTCGCGCCAGAACTCTTCCTTTCCTGGGAGGCGGAGCTTTCCCAAACCGGCGAGCGAATCCACCTTATGCGGGTTCGTTATCTGGATCAGCTACTGCCGCACCTGGAACAGACCATCGGCGGCCTGCTTCCCGAATTGGGAGCGATCGAGCTCCGCTATCGCCGTGGCTGGCCTGAAGAGCGGGACCTGGCCGAGGTCTTGGCGGATCAGCGCGATAGGGACCTCTCCCGCGGCCACACCACGCAGGGCGTACACCGCGCCGACTGGTCTATCAGCTTTCAGCATGCCCCTATGCGGGAGCATCTCTCGCGCGGACAGGAGAAGTTGACCGCCCTTGGGTGCCTGCTTGCTCAGGCCGCCTTGTTTGCCAGCCAGAAGGACGAGTGGCCGGTCGTTTGCCTGGATGATCTTGCTTCCGAACTCGATCTCGCGCACCAGACGGCCGTGGTGGGGCAGTTGGCCGGGGTCGGTGCCCAGGTGCTGGTCACGGGAACTGAGCTTCCTGCGCCCTTACAGAGCCTCTCAGCGCATGTGTTCCACGTGGAACAAGGGAAAGTCGCCGCGCCTGCTATAATTACTTCTTAGTGTCCCTGTTCCGGTTTCCATGGCGCCGTACCGGGCAGGGCAGATGGCGCCAGGAAACGATCAAGGCATGAACTCATCCTACGATTCGAGCAACATCAAGGTACTCAAAGGTCTTGAAGCGGTGCGCAAGCGCCCCGGCATGTACATCGGCGACACCGATGACGGCACGGGCCTGCACCACATGGTGTTCGAAGTCGTCGACAACTCCATCGACGAAGCCCTGGCCGGCTACTGCGACCACGTCATCGTGACCATCCATGAGGATGGCTCGGTCAGCGTCAGCGACAACGGCCGCGGCATCCCGGTCGGCATCCATCCGGAAGAAGGGCGTTCCACCGCGGAAGTGGTGATGACCGTGCTGCACGCCGGCGGCAAGTTCGACGACAACTCGTACAAGGTGTCGGGCGGCCTGCATGGCGTGGGCGTGTCGGTGGTGAACGCGCTGAGCTCACACCTGTGGCTGACCATCTACCGCGAAGGCCAGGAGCATCAGCAGGAATACGCCATGGGCGAGCCGCTGTATCCGGTCAAGGTAGTGGCGCCCTCGGCCAAGCACGGCACCACGGTGCGCTTCCTGCCCAGCAGGGAAACCTTCTCCGACGTCGAGTTCCATTACGAGATCCTGGCCAAGCGCCTGCGCGAACTGGCCTTCCTCAACTCCGGCGTCACCATCGACCTGAAGGACGAGCGCGGCGAAGGCCGCCACGACACCTTCGCCTACGAGGGCGGCATCCGCTCCTTCGTGCAGCATCTGTCCCAGCTGAAGACCGCGCTGCATCCCAACGTGATCAGCCTGAATGCCCAGCAGGACGGCATCTCGGTGGATCTGGCGATGCAGTGGACCGACTCCTACCAGGAGACGATGTTCTGCTTCACCAATAACATTCCGCAGCGTGACGGCGGCACCCATCTCACCGGCTTCCGCGCGGCGCTGACCCGTTCGCTGCAGGGCTATATCGAGAAGGAAGGCCTGGCCAAGAACGCCAAGGTCGCGCTCTCCGGCGACGATATGCGCGAAGGCCTGATCGCCGTGCTGTCGGTGAAGGTGCCGGA
This sequence comes from Dyella sp. SG562, assembly GCF_011759495.1. Taxonomy (NCBI): domain Bacteria; kingdom Pseudomonadati; phylum Pseudomonadota; class Gammaproteobacteria; order Lysobacterales; family Rhodanobacteraceae; genus Dyella; species Dyella sp. SG562. The sequence goes on along the minus strand of NZ_JAAOYS010000002.1, from coordinate 131,435 downwards.
CCCGAAGTTCTCCTCGCAGACCAAGGACAAGCTGGTTTCCTCCGAGGTGAAGACCGCGGTGGAGCAGGCCGTCAACGAGAAGCTCGGCGAGTTCCTGCTGGAGCATCCGAACGAAGCCAAGGCCATCGCCTCCAAGGTGGTCGACGCCGCCCGTGCCCGTGAGGCCGCGCGCAAGGCTCGCGAGATGACCCGCCGCAAGGGTGCGCTGGATATCGCCGGCCTGCCGGGCAAGCTGGCCGACTGCCAGGAGAAGGATCCGGCGCTGTGCGAACTGTTCCTGGTCGAGGGTGACTCCGCAGGCGGTTCGGCCAAGCAGGGCCGCAACCGCAAGACCCAGGCCGTGCTGCCACTGAAGGGCAAGATCCTCAACGTCGAGAAGGCGCGCTTCGACAAGATGCTGTCCTCGGCCGAGGTCGGCACCCTGATCACCGCGCTGGGCACCGGCATCGGCAAGGAGGAGTACAACCCGGACAAGCTGCGCTACCACCGCATCGTCATCATGACCGACGCGGACGTGGACGGCTCGCACATCCGCACCCTGCTGCTGACCTTCTTCTACCGCCAGATGCCCGAGCTGATCGAGCGCGGCCATGTCTATATCGGCCTGCCACCGCTGTACAAGGTGAAGCAGGGCAAGCAGGAGCAGTACCTGAAGGACGACGCGGCCCTCAACACGTACCTGATCGCCAGCGCCGTCGACAACGCCGAGCTGACCTACAGCCCGGATGCGCCCCCCGTCACCGGCGAAGCGCTGGAAAAGCTGCTGCGCGACTATCAGGCGGCGCTGGATCAGATCGAACGCCTGGGCCATCGCTTCGACGCGAATGTGCTGACCGCCTTCCTCGAGCATGCGCCGGTGGAACCGTCGTTGTGGACGGACCCGGCGGCGATGCAGACCTGGCTCGACGGCGTGGCCAAGCGCCTGGCCTCCAGCGGCCTGGGCAAGCCGCGCTACCGCCTGGCGCTGCGTCCGGCAGTGGACGAGCAGCCGGCGGCGGTCGAGGTGGTGCGCGACCAGCACGGCCTGAGCCACACCTGGCTGCTGCCGCAGCCGTTCTTCGCCGGCTCCGAGTTCCGCCCGATCCTGCACGCCAGCCAGCAGGTCGCCGGCCTGGTGCAGCAGGACGCCGTGGTCCGCCGCGGCAATGCTTCGCGCGGCGTGCTCAGCTTTGCCGACGTGCGCAGCTGGCTGCTGGACGAGGCGAAGAAGGGCCGTACCATCCAGCGCTTCAAGGGCCTGGGCGAAATGAATCCGGAGCAGCTGTGGGAAACCACGGTGAACCCGGAGACGCGCCGCATGCTGCAGGTCGGCATCGAGGACGCCTTCGTCGCCGACCAGATGTTCTCGATGCTGATGGGCGAGGCGGTGGAGCCGCGCCGTGAATTCATCGAAGCGAACGCGCTGAAGGTGGCGAACCTCGATATCTAAATTCGAGCGCTCGCCAGAGGGCCTGCCTTGCCCGTCTCCGGACGATGCATGCAGGCCCTTTTCTTTGCCCGCGTGCACTAATGCATTAGCACGCGATTACGAGCTGCGAGGCCGGATTCAAGCTCTATCGACTTTGGTCGATAACGACATGATTTGCCGCGCACGAGACAATCGGACGATTCTCTAGGGTTTGTACGCGAACGCCTACGTGACCTCTGTCGGGGTCATCTCGAACAGATTCGCGAGGGAATGTTGCAACTTATTGATTTTTAACAAACTTTGTTGCGGCGCTGCGACTTGTTTCCTAGCGCCTGCTCGGGTTACGCTCAACGATCCCCCGCGCACTCTTGTGCGTGAAACCTTACACGAGGACTGCCATGAAGCACGTTCCCCTGATCAAGATGCTCGCCGGAGCGGCGCTTGCGCTGACCCTGGCCAGCAGCCCGGTGATCGCGAAAGACAGCAATTCCAAGGACAAGAAGGAAGCGCTGTATCCGAACGCGACCCGTGCCGAGCCGAAGCTGGACCTCACCAGCGAGAAAGATCAGAAGGCACTGAACGACGGCCTCGACGCAGTCAATTCGCAGGACAAGGCGAAGGCGGAGCAGATCCTCCAGCCGATCATCGACAGCAGCAAGAGCAAGTACGCCCAGGCGCTGGCCCTGCAGGGCCTGGCCAACCTGCACTACAACGAGCAGGACGTGAAGGGTGCGATCGACCTGCTGAAGCGCGCGCTCGACATCGGCGTCATGCCGAACGACACCTACTTCCAGCTGCAGTACATGCTCGCCCAGTTCTACCTGGCCGACGAGCAGTATCAGCCGGCCATCGACACCATCGAGAAGTGGCGCGCCGACGGCAAGAAGGAAACCGCCGAGTCGTACGCGCTCGAAGGCAATGCCTACTACCGTCTTGAGAAGTACCCGCAGGCGATCGCCGCGGTGAAGAAGGCGCAGTCGCTCACCGACAAGCCGAACGACAGCTGGAACCAGATCCTGATGGCCAGCTACGCCGAGTCCGGCCAGGGCGACCAGGCCGCGCAGCTCGCGCAGCAGCAGCTCGCCGCCAACCCGAACGATTCGGCCGCGCTCAACAACGCCGTCGCCGTGCTTATGCAGTCGCAGAAGTATCCGGAAGCAATCCAGCTGATGGAGAAATCGAAGGCCGCCGGCGCGTTCAAGAGCGAGAAGGACTACGTCAATCTCGCCAAGCTCTACCTGGTCACCGGCCAGGACAGCTCCGATCCCAAGCCGAACGCCGCCAAGGCCGTTGCCGCCCTCAACGAGGGTATGAGCAAGGGCGTGGTGACGGACAGCTACGACAACCTCAAGCTGCTCGGCGATGCCTCGTATGTCGCCGACAAGCCGGCCGATGCCATCAGCGCCTACAAGAAGGCGATGGGCAAGGCGAGCGACGGCGAAGCGGCGGTCCGCGCGGGCCAGCTGCTGATCAGCGAAGGCAAGAATGCCGAAGCGAAGACGCTGATCCAGCAGGGCATCGACAAGGGCGTGCAGCACAAGGGCACGGCCTACATGCTGCTGGCGGAAGCCTGCCGTGGACTGAAGGACAAGCAGGGAGCGATCGCAGCCATGCAGAAGGCTGCACAGGACCCCGCCACGGCCGACAAAGCGAAGGCCTGGTTGAAGACGGCAGGAGCCGGCAAGTAAGGCCAGCCACGGCGTTTTCAAGTGCAATCTGAAGGGGCGGATGGACGTCCATTTATCTGCCCCTCAGATGCTATACAAACGCCATGTGCTGGTGTACCGTTGAAACCTTCCCGTGTTCGTGTCCAGTGGCAAATGTCATCCTTCGTGGAGGCAATTTGCCGCCAAGTGTCGTGACCACGTCTCACCGATTATCCAGCTTCAGATTAGTGACAGATGGCCTCAAGTAACGAAGCAACCGGCCAAGGGCCGTTCAATTGGAGGCGTACCTGGGCGCTGGCTGTTGCCATCGCGCTGCACGCGTTCGCGTTCCTCTTGCTGGTGGCGCCGATGGCTCCGCCGAAGACGGATCAGGCGAAGAAGGAACGCATCGTCCAGGTGAACTTCATCGAGCCGCCGCCGCCGCCGCCCCCTCCGCCGCCGCCGCCGCCGGAACCGCCGAAGCAGCCGCCGCCGAAGATCATCCAGCAGGTGCAGCCGCCGCCGACCCCGCCGCCGCCGGCTCCGCCGCCGGCCGTCGAGGAAGCGTCGTCGAATCCGATCCCGGCTCCGCCGCCGGCTCCGCCTGCTCCCCCGGCTCCGCCTGCGGACATCACCGCCAGCCAGGACATCAGCTACAACAGCCGCATTCAGCCCAAGTATCCGCCGCAGGCCATTCGCCAGCGTCACGAGGGCACGGTTACCCTGATGATCCTTGTCGGTGTTGATGGTTCGCCCAAGGACATCAAGGTGGAAACGTCCAGCGGTTACCGTGAGCTGGATCAGGCTGCGATTGAAACGGCGCGCAAGTGGCGCTTCAATCCGAATATCAGGAACGGACAGAAGACCGAGGGTTACGTCCGCGTTCCGGTCAATTTCAACCTCAATCAGCTGTAACCAAAAGTTACGGTCAACCAGTTCACGCTTGACTTTCCAAGGGTAGCGTTATGTTCCAACAGACTCCTTCTCCGAACCCGGCCGCGGGCGGTACCTCCAACGCCGAAGCCATGAAGTCGATGGGCTTCGACCACCTGATCCACAACTTCGATCCGCTTGGCTGGATCGTGTTCGTGGTGCTGGTGGTGATGTCCTTCTCCTCCTGGTACTTCATCATCGCCAACGCCATCCGCAACGCCATGGTCCGTGGCCGCGCTGACAAGGTGATCAACGGTTTCTGGACCAACGGCTCGACGCAGGACGCCATCCGCGAGCTGGAAGCCCAGCCCAAGGGCGAACCCTTCTCGAAGATCGCGCTGGACGCCGCTTCCGCGGTGGCCCACCACCAGCAGGCTTCGTCGGGCGGTGGTCGCCTGGCCGAGTCGCTGAGCCGCTCCGAGTTCATCGACCGCGCCCTGCGCCAGGCCGTGGCTCGCGAGAGCCTGCGCCTTGAAGGCGGCCTGACCCTGCTCGCCACGGTCGGTTCGTCGGCGCCGTTCATCGGTCTGCTCGGTACCGTGTGGGGCATCTACCACGCGCTGATCAAGATCTCGGCTTCGGGCAACGCGTCGATGGAAGCGGTGGCCGGTCCGGTGGGTGAGGCGCTGATCATGACCGCGTTCGGTCTGTTCACCGCGATCCCGGCGGTGCTCGCCTACAACTTCTTCAACCGCTCCAACCGCCTGACCTACGCTCAGTTCGACGAGTTCGCGCACGACCTGCACGACTTCTTCGCGACCGGCGCCCGCGTCGAAGGCAAGTGAGGGATTGACCCATGGCGATGAGCTCTGGAGATAGTTCCGGCGGTCCGATGTCGGAAATCAACGTTACGCCGCTCGTCGACGTGATGTTGGTACTGCTGATCATCTTCATGATCACCGCGCCGCTGATGTCCCACCGAATCACCGTTGAATTGCCGACCGCGAATCCGAAGGTTGTCGATACGGAACCGGTCGAGCCGATGGATCTGGCCATCAAGCCCGACGGCACCATGTACCTCAACGACATCGAGGTCACGGAAGCCGAGCTGAAGGCCCAGTTTGCGGTTGCGGCGGCGAAGTCGCCGCAGCCGGAGCTGCAGATCCGTGCGGACAAGACGACGGAGTACAAGATCGTGCGTAAGGTTCTTGGCAGCGCCAAGGAGCAGGGCATGGTCCATGTCGGTTTCATCACGACCGGCAAGGAGTAAGAGTCATGGCATTCAGTAGTGGAAGCGGCAAGGGGCCGATGGCGGACATCAACGTCACGCCGCTTGTCGACGTGATGCTGGTGCTCCTGATCATCTTCATGATCACGGCTCCCATCCTGACGCACAAAGTAAAGATCGACCTTCCGCAGCCGAACCCGAACGTGGTCCAGCAGGATAATCCGCCGGATCCGATCCGCTTGAAGATCGATCAGTCGGGCGCGCTGTACTGGAACGATACGCCGGTCGACGAGCTGGGCCTGCGGGCACAGATCGCGGTGGTCGCCAGCCAGTCCAACCAGCCCGAACTGCAGATCAATGCGGACGACGGCGTGGCTTACGAGCATGTGGCCCGAGTGCTGGCCGCTGCCAAGAGCTACGGCCTCACCAAGATCGGCTTTACGGAAGGGCAGTAAATCCGGCAACGGATCGAAACAAAACTACCCTTGAAACCCCCGCTTCGGCGGGGGTTTTTTTATGCGTGGAAGATAACGAACCCACGGACGTCTGGACGTCCATCTGAAAACGAGGCGAATACGGCGCGGCGTCGGCAAGGTCGCCGCGCCGGCAACGTCAACGCAGAATCTGCAGGTAATTCCGCACCGTCGTCGACAGCCCTTCGTACAGGGCCTCGCCGATCAAGGCGTGCCCGATCGATACCTCGGCCAGGCCGGGAATGGCTGCATGGAACGCGCCCAGGTTCGCCTGGCTCAGATCGTGCCCCGCGTTCACCGCCAGTCCCGACTGCTGCGCACGCCGCGCCGTCTCCGCGCACAAGGCCAGCGATTCACGCGCATCGCCCTCGGCAAACGCATGCGCATAAGGCCCGGTATAGATCTCCACGCGCTGCACGCCGATCGCCGCGAAGCGCTCGAAGCCGCTGGCGCCCGCATCGACGAACACGCTCACGCGGCAACTGATCTCGCGCAGCGCCTTCACCAATGGCTGCAGCTTGTCGACGTCGGCCTGCTGCAGCGGATCGAAGCCATGGTCGGAAGTGATCTGGCTGTCGCTGTCCGGCACCAGGGTTACCTGCGTCGGCCGCACTTCGCGCGCCAGTTCGATCAGGCCCGGATACGTGCCGCGCGCCGGCGCAAACGGATTGCCCTCGATGTTGTACTCCACGCGGCCGCGCAGCATGGCGGCGAGCGCGCGCACGTCCTGCGGCTTCACATGGCGCTGGTCGGGGCGGGGATGGACGGTGATGCCGCCGCAACCGGCTTCGATGCAGGTTTGTGCGGCGCGGAGAATGTCGGGCTCGTCGCCGCCGCGCGAATTGCGCAGCACCGCGATCTTGTTGAGGTTGACGCTAAGCAGGGTCATGGACGCATCGGCTCGCAGGCAAAAACCTCCCGCGGGACCCAAGCACTCCAGCATCCCGCGCGGAGCAGGACCGGCAACACTGCGCCTATCCGGCGGCGGTGGCAAGTGTCCGCAAGACGAGCGTCCTGGGGCCGCCGCGCCACGCGATGCTGCCCACGTGTCCGCCGTCCAGCGCGAGGCGATGCAGCTGCCAATGCGCCGGCAGTTCGCCATCGAGGAAGCGCAGCGCCAGGCGCTCCTCTTCGTCGGCGATCCCTAGACGGTGCAGCCCAAAGGCCAGGCCCCGCCCAGTCGCCTTGAGCACGGCTTCCTTCGCCGTCCAAAGCTGCAGGAAGGCGGCGTCGCGACGGCCTGGCGCCAACGCCGCCAACGCCGCGGTTTCTTCGTGGCTGAAGTAGCGCTGGGCGATTTCCAGGGCGCGCGGCCGCGGCCGCAGGCGTTCCAGATCGACACCCGGTTCAACCCCTCGCGCCACCGCGCACAACGCCTGATCGCCGCTATGCGACCAGTTGAAATGCAGCGCCCCGGCGTCGGCGCCGGCCAACCGCGGCCGACCGAATTCCCCCGCCTCCAGCCGTACCTCATCCGCGGCGCGCCCGAGATAAGCGGCCAGCACAGCCTGGAACGGCGCACGCCCCTGATGATGGTCGTAAGCCATCCGCCATACGTGTATCTCGTCATCGCGCAGGTGCTCTGCTACTTTCGCTGGCACCTGGCTGTACTTCATGGTCATCCGCGCATGTTGCCGGCCGGGCACGGATCGAACAAGCGGCCACCGGCTCCTGGCCGCCCGCTTGCAGGCGCAGCGAACGCGCGTAAAGGCCTTTGACGGGAGAACTGTCCTTGATCGCCGGCTGGCTGCTGCTGCTTGCGTCGCTGCTCTATGTGGGCCTGCTGTTCGTGGTGGCTTATGCCGGCGATCGCCGGCCGCTGTATCCGCGCCAGCCGAAGCTGCGCCCGATCGTCTACAGCCTGGCCCTCGCGGTCTACTGCTCGTCGTGGACGTTCTATGGCGCCGTCGGTACGGCGGCGCGCGAAGGGCTGGGCTATCTGCCCATTTACCTGGGCCCGGCGCTGCTGTTCGTGTGCGGCTTCGGCCTGATGCGCCGGCTCGCGCTCATCGCACGCCAGCGCAACATCACCTCGATCGCCGACTTCATCGGCGCGCGTTTCGGCAAGTCGCATGCGCTGGCGGCGACGGTAGCGTTGATCGCGGTGATCGCCATCGTTCCCTACCTGGCCCTGCAGTTCAAAGCGGTGTCGATGTCGTACGCCGCGCTCGGCGGCGGCGCCTCGCAGTTCGGGGACAGTGCCCTATGGTGTGCGATCCTGCTGGCCACCTTCGCCATCCTGTTCGGCACGCGCACCATCGACGCCACCGAACACCATCACGGCATGATGCTGGCCATCGCGCTGGAATCGCTGATCAAACTAGCCGCCTTCGCCGCGCTGGCGGTCTACGCGCTGTGGCGCGGACCGGGACTCGAAGCCACCGTCGCGCTTCCGGTACAGCAGTTCGCCGACGGCATCTCGCCCGGCTTTCTCGCGCAGACCTTGCTGGCCTTCTGCGCCATGTTCTGCCTGCCGCGCCAGTTCCAGATCGGCGTGGTGGAGTGCGAAGACCCGAACGATCTTTATCGCGCACGCTGGATGTTCCCGCTCTACATGCTGATCGTCAGCGTGGCGGTGATCCCCATCGTCGCCGCCGGCCTGCGCCTGCCGATGGTGAGCCACGGCATCGCCGACGCCTGGGTGCTGAACCTGCCGCTGGCCCACGGCGACCGCGGCATGGCGCTGCTCGCCTTTATCGGCGGCTTCTCGGCGGCCACCGGCATGGTGATCGTCTCGTCGGTCGCGCTGTCGACCATGATCAGCAACGACCTGGTGATGCCGGCGCTGCTGCGTATCCGCCGGTTGCAGCTGGAGCAGCGCAGCGACCTGTCCCAGCTCGTGCTGCTGGTGCGGCGCATTGCCATCGTCGGCCTCGCCTGCATGGCGTACCTGTATTACCGCGTGGCGGCGGATGCCGCGAATCTGGCGGCGACCGGCCTGCTGGCCTTCGCCGCGGTCGCGCAGTTCGCGCCGGCGATCGTGTCGGCGCTGTATTGGCGCGGCGCCAGCCGTCGCGGCGTGGCGACCGGTCTGCTCGCCGGCTTCGGCGTGTGGATCTACACCTTGCTGATTCCGGCCACCAATCCCAATGCAAGCTGGCTGCAGCAAGGCCCGCTGGGCCTCAGCTGGCTGCAGCCGCAGGCGCTGTTTCATCTCAACGGCTGGGACCCGGTGATGCACGGCACATTCTGGTCGCTGCTGGCCAACGTAGGCTGCCTGGTGTTTATCTCGCTGCGCTTCCGCCCCAGCCTGGAGGAGCGCCTGCACGCGGCGATGTTTATCGAACCCTATGCGGTGGACCGCGGCAGCGTCGGCGACTGGCGCGGCCGTGTAGCGGTGGCGGATCTGCGCACCATCGCCGAACGTATCGTCGGCGAACGCAGCAGCCAGCGCGCATTCGAGGAATACGGCGAACGCCGCGGCCGTCCGCTGGCGCCGAGCGAATCGGCCGATCGAGCGCTGATCCAGTACACCGAGCGTCTGCTCGCCGCGGCGGTCGGCGCGGCCAGTGCGCGTCGCATCCTGATGGGCGCGCTGTCCGGCTCCGGCCTGGACATCGCCGAAGCCATGGCCTTGATGGACGAAGCCTCGCAGGAACTGCGCTTCAACCGCGAGCTGCTCTCCACCACCTTGGAAAACGTATCGCAGGGCATCAGCGTGGTCGACGCGGGCATGCGGCTGGTGGCATGGAACCGGCGCTACCTGGAGCTGTTCGACTATCCCGACGGCATGGTCTACGTCGGCGTGCCGGTGGCGGACCTGATCCGCTGGAACGCCGAGCACGGCGAGCTGGGCCCGGGCGAAGTCGAGGAACACGTGACCAAGCGCATCGCTTACATGCGCGCCGGCATACCGCACCTGTTCCAACGCGTGCGCTCCGACGGCACCGTGATCGAGATGCGCGGCCGAGCGCTGCCCGGCGGCGGCTACGTCACCACCTACACCGACGTCACTGCCTACAAGCAGGCCGAGCAGGCGTTGATCGACGTCAACGAAACGCTGGAGCAGCGCGTCGGCCAGCGCACCGCGGAACTGAGCGAAGCGCTGGCCGCTACCGCGCTCGCGCGCCGCGAGGCGGAAGCGGCCAACGCTTCCAAGACCCGCTTCCTCGCCGCCGCCAGCCACGACCTGCTGCAGCCGCTGAACGCTGCGCGGCTGTTCACCTCGGCGCTGCGCCAGCACCCGGGCCTCGATCAGGATGCCGCGCAGCTCGCCGAGCGCATCGACGCCTCGTTCCGCTCCGCCGAAGATCTGCTCGATGCTTTGCTCGACACGTCGCGCCTGGATGCCGGCAGCTATCGCCCCGACGTCGGAAGCTTCGCCCTGGCCGATCTGTTCGATTCGCTGAAGGCGCAGTTCGCGGTGATCGCGGAACAGCGCGGCCTGCAGCTGCGCATCGTGCCGACGCGGCTGGCCGTGCGCAGCGATCCCCAGCTGCTGCGCCGCATCCTGCAGAACTTCATTTCCAATGCGCTGCGCTACACCCGCAGCGGCGGCGTGCTGCTCGGCGCGCGGCGCACCGGCGGCGAAGTTCGCATTGAGGTGTGGGATACGGGCCCTGGCATCGCCGAGGAACAGCGTGCGCGCATCTTCGACGAGTTCCAGCGGCTGGACCGTCCCTCGCCGTGGGGCGAGAAAGGCCTGGGACTGGGCCTGTCGATCTGCGACCGCATCGCCCACATCCTCGACCATCGCCTGGAGCTCTCCTCCCGTGTCGACCACGGCAGCCGCTTCGCCGTCGCCGTGCCGCGCGTGGATGCGCTGCCGCCGCGCCGCCGCACCGTCACGCAGCCGGCCATGGCGGTCGAGCGCCTGCCGCTGACGGTGCTGTGCCTGGACAACGACTCGTCCATCCTCGACGGCATGCGTGCCCTGCTCACGCGCTGGGGCGTGGACTGCCGCGTCGCGCTCGACGTGCAGCAGGCCGAACAGCAGCTGCGCGGCGGCGGCATCGACATGATTCTCGCCGACTACCATCTGGCCGAAGACATGAACGGCCTGCAGGCCCTGCAGTACCTGCGCGGCACGCTGGGCGACCTGCCGCCGGTGGCGATGATTACCGCCGACGGCAGCAGTGAACTGAAACAGCGTGCGCGACTGCTCGGCTATCCGCTGCTGCACAAGCCGGTGCGTCCGGCGGCCTTGCGCGCCTTGCTCAGCGCGCGCGTGCGCAAGGTCAGCGCGTAAAAACTAGACCTCGTCGCCGGGCAGCGCCTGCTGCATCGAACCCGGCTCCACCGCGAGCTGGCTCGCCGCCAATGCCACCTGGGTGCGGTTGTTGACCCCGAGCTTGCGCATGATCGCCGTCATATGCGCCTTCACCGTCGCTTCGGACACGCCCAGGTCGTAGGCGATCTGCTTGTTGAGCAGCCCCTCGGCGATCATGGTCAGCACACGGAACTGCTGCGGCGTCAGCGACGCCACGCGCGTGGCGATCTCGGCTTCGTCGTCTTTCAGCGCGCTGCTGGCGTCGCCCAGCAGGGAATGCGGCAGCCACACGTCGCCGTCGAGTACGGTGCGGATGGCCTGCACGATCTGCTCGCCCGAGCTGGATTTCGGAATGTAGGCGGAAGCCCCATGCGCCAGCGCGCGCCGGGCCACCTGGGCCTCTTCATGGCCGGACACCACGATGGTCGGCAGGCCGGGAAACTGTCCGCGGATATGCGCCAGCGCGGAATAACCGCGTGCGCCGGGCATATGCAGGTCCAGCAGCAGCAACTCCGCTTCCGGGTACTGCTCCACCAGGGCCAGCAGGCTGTGCACGCTGTCGGCGCAGTGCACGCTGGCCTCGGGCAGGGCGCCGAGCACCGCGCGCTGCAGGGCGTCGCGGAACAGCGGGTGATCGTCGGCGATCAGGACATCGGACATGGTATGGGAACAGGGAATGGAGAATAGGGAATAGGGGTAGGGTCTCGAAGGGTCTTGGCCAATTCTCTATTCCCTGTTTTCTATTCCCTTATTTGATCAGGCGTTCTTCCACCAGGCTCTTCACCACGCTGGGGTCGGCCAGGGTGGAGATGTCGCCGAGCTGGTCGGGCTGGTTCTCACCGATCTTGCGCAGGATGCGGCGCATGATCTTGCCCGAGCGCGTCTTGGGCAGGCCCGGCGCCCACTGCAGGTAGTCCGGCGTGGCGATCGGGCCGATCTCCTTGCGCACCCAGGCCACCAGCTCCTTGCGCAGCTCGTCGCTGCCCTGCTCGCCGGCCACCAGGGTGACGTAGGCGTAGATGCCCTGGCCCTTGATCTCGTGCGGGCAGCCGACCACGGCCGCCTCGGCCACCTTCGGGTGGGCCACCAGCGCGCTTTCCACTTCGGCGGTGCCGATGCGGTGGCCGCTGACGTTGATCACGTCGTCGACGCGGCCGGTGATCCAGTAGTAGCCGTCCTCGTCGCGGCGCACGCCGTCGCCGGTGAAGTAGTTGCCGGGGTAGGCGGTGAAATAGGTTTCCACGAAGCGCTGGTGGTCGCCGTACACGGTGCGCATCTGGCCCGGCCAGGAATCGGTGATCACCAGGTTGCCTTCGGTGGCGCCTTCCAGCACCGCACCGCCGGCATCGACGATGGCCGGCTTGATGCCGAAGAACGGCTTGGTGGCGGAACCGGGCTTGGCGTCGATGGCGCCGGCCAGCGGAGTGATCAGGATGCCGCCGGTCTCGGTCTGCCACCAGGTGTCGACGATGGGGCAGCGCTCGTCGCCGACCACGCGGTAATACCACTCCCAGGCTTCCGGATTGATCGGCTCGCCGACCGAGCCGAGCAGGCGCAGCGAGGCGCGCGAAGCCTTCTTCACCGGCGCCTCGCCCTCGCGCATCAGCGCGCGGATCGCGGTGGGCGCGGTGTAGAACAGGGTGACCTTGTGCTTGTCCACCACGTTCCAGAAGCGGCTGGTATCCGGATAGTTCGGCACGCCGTCGAACATCACGGTGGTGGCGCCGTTGGCCAGCGGCCCGTACACCACGTAGCTGTGGCCGGTGACCCAGCCCACGTCGGCGGTGCACCAGTAGACGTCGTCCTCGCGCAGGTCGAACACCAGCTCGTGCGTATAGCTGGCGAACACCAGGTAGCCGCCGGAGGTATGCAGCACGCCCTTGGGCTTGCCGGTGGAACCGGAGGTGTACAGGATGAACAGCGGGTGTTCCGCTTCCACCGGCGTCGGCGGGCAGTCGGTGGACTGGCCGTCCATCAGCACGTGGTAGTAGCGGTCGCGCGGCGACTGCATCGGCACGGCGCTGCCGGTACGGCGCACCACGATCACGGTCTCCACGCTGTTGGTGCCGGGGCGCTCCAGCGCCGCGTCGACGTTCGCTTTCAGTGGAATCTTCTTACCGCCGCGTACGCCTTCGTCGGCGGTCACCACCACCTTGGCGGTGGAGTCGGCGATGCGGCCGGCCAGCGAGTCGGGCGAGAAGCCGCCGAACACCACCGAATGCACCGCGCCGATGCGCGCGCAGGCCAGCATGGCCACCGCGGCCTCGGGGATCATCGGCATGTAGATGGCGACGCGGTCGCCCTTGCTCACGCCCAGGTTCTTCAGCGTGTTGGCGAACTTGCACACTTCGGCGTGCAGCTCGCGGTAGGTGATGTGGCGCGATTCGTTCGGGTCGTCGCCCTCGAAGATGATCGCGGTCTTGTCGCCGCGCGTGGCCAGGTGGCGGTCCAGGCAGTTGGCCGAGACATTGAGCTCGCCGTCCTCGTACCAGCGGATGTGCAGATTCTTCGGATCGTAGGAGACGTTCTTGATCTTGCTGGGCTGGCGGTTCCACTCCAGGCGCCCGCCGATGCGGCCCCAGAAGCCCTCCGGATCGCGTACCGATTCTTCGTAGAGGCGCTGGTAATCCTCCTGGCTGACGCGGGCCTTGGCGGCGAACTCGGGCTTGACGGGGTACACCTTGCTCATGGAGGGCTCCTGCTGGCCGGGCGCGCGCGCCCGCGGGGATGTGGAAGGCCGCGGCAGACCCTTTGCCGCCGGCGAGTCCAGCGAGTGTAGCGAAAGGCCGGCAACGCGCACGTGACGGGCTCGGTTCGACTTTGGTCGAGGTTCGACCAATGGGGAATAGGCGGCCGCATTGCAGCATCCCCAAGCTCGCTCGAGCCATAGCCTGGGGAGGCACGACCATGGTGTTTACACGTCTAGGCGGCCATCGGGCCGCCGTTGCGCTGGCCATCGCCGCCGCGCTGGCCCTGCCGGCCGCCGCGCAGGCCGAGCCGCAAGCCAAGAGCAAGCCGAAGACCGCCACGCGCGAGCAGCAGCTGGAATCGCGCGTGTCCCAGCTCGAACAGGAGCTGGCGGAACTGAAGGACATGCTGCGCCAGCAACAGACCCAGCAGCAGCAACAGCAGCAGCAGGTGGTCCAGGCGCAGCAGCAGGCCGCCGAGGCCACCGCGGTGGCGCAGAAAGTGGCCGCCGCGCCGCCGCCGAAGGAAACCTTCAGCAGCGCGCCGGGTGTATCCGTGGCGTTGCACGGTTTCATCAGCGCCAGCGCCTTCAACCAGAGCAAGAACTTCTCGTTCGGCAACGGCCAGAACGCCGAATACCCGATTCCCAAGACCGCCGCCGCGCCCTCATCCGGTTCGCTCAGCGGCGTGGACATCCGCAACACGCGCTTCTGGCTCGACTTCAAGGGCGCCAAGTTCACCGACAACTGGACCGGCGGCGGCCGCATCGAGATGGATTTCTTCGGCGGCTTCAACGGCACCGGCCCCTACAGCGAGCAGCAGCCCGTGCCGCGCCTGCGCCAGGCCTATATGGACCTGACCAATCCGGAGACCGGCAGCACCGTGCGCATCGGCCAGCAGTGGGAGCTGCTGTTCCCGGTGGACATGGTTTCCACCTCGCTGTCGCACATCGCGTTTCCGCTGGGCTTCGGCACCGGCCTGATCGGCTGGCGCTTCCCGGGCGTGGTGTGGATGCAGGAGTTGAACCACAGCTCCACCTCCGGTCCGAAATGGCGCCTGGACCTGGGCGCGTTCGAAGGCAACTGGAACGGACCTGGCGACAACCTCAACTACCTCACCGCGGGCAATGCCGGCTTCCGTCCGCAGGTGGAGGCGCGCCTGCACGTGCAGGACAAGGACTGGCTGGCCTTCTTCGTGGCGCACTACAGCCAGGTCAACCTCAAGGGCGTGGGCGACACCGTGCTCACGCCGATCAAGGACAAGATCGACAGCCTGGTGTGGGAGCTCGGCGGCAACTGGAAACCCGGCCCGTGGAACCTCAAGGCCCTGGTGTATGCCGGCAAGGGCATCGGCCAGGTGTTCGGCGATCTCTCGCAGTTCGGCGACATCAAGGACAAGGGCGGCTATCTGCAGGTCGGCTACAACTTCACCAAGAACTGGAGCGTCAACGCGTTCTACGCGCAGAGCAATCCGGACGACAAGGACGTGATCCGCTGGGCCGGCAAGGCGCCGTTCGCCAATGCGCGCCTGCGCAACCGGCAGACCGCGCTGAGCCTGCAGTACGCCGCCGGCGCCTACGAACTGGGCGCGGAGTGGATCTACGACAAGCTCGACTACACCACCAACGGCACCGACCGCAAAAAGCTCAACGGCAACCAGGTCAGCCTGAACGCGCTCTACAAGTTCTGATCCGCACGGGCGGCGCACGGGGGTGCGCCGCCCGCCCGGCAACTACATCCGCATGGGGAGCAACATGGCTACGACCGCAACAGGCGCCGCGATGAAGGACACCGGTCACCGCAGGGTGATCCTGGCCTCCAGCCTCGGCACCGTCTTCGAGTGGTACGACTTCTATCTGTACGGCTCGCTGGCCGTGCTGATCGGCAAGCACTTCTTCTCCGGCCTCAACGAAACCAGCGCCTTCATCTTCGCGCTGCTGGCCTTCGCCGCGGGCTTCGCGGTGCGCCCGTTCGGCGCCATCGTGTTCGGGCGGCTGGGCGATCTGGTGGGGCGCAAGTACACCTTCCTGATCACCATCATCATCATGGGCCTGTCCACCTTCCTGGTCGGCGTGCTGCCCAGCTACGGCACGGTGGGCATCATCGCGCCGGTGCTGCTGATCGCGCTGCGCCTGCTGCAGGGCCTGGCGCTGGGCGGCGAGTACGGCGGCGCGGCCACCTATGTGGCCGAGCATGCGCCGAACGGCAAGCGCGGCCTGTACACCAGCTTCATCCAGATCACCGCGACCTTCGGCCTGTTTCTGTCGCTGCTGGTGATCCTGGGCACGCGCATGAGCCTGGGCGACAAAGTGTTCGAGGACTGGGGCTGGCGCATTCCGTTCCTGATCTCCTCGGTGCTGGTGGCGGTGTCGGTGTACATCCGCATGCAGCTGCAGGAATCGCCGGTGTTCCAGCAGATGAAGGCCGAGGGCAAGCATTCGAAGGCGCCGCTGACCGAAGCCTTCGGCCAGTGGAAGAACCTCAAAGTGGTGATCCTCGCCCTGCTCGGCGCCACCGCCGGCCAGGCGGTGGTGTGGTACACCGGCCAGTTCTACGCGCTGTACTTCCTCACCCAGAGCCTGAAGATCGACGGCACCACGGCGAACCTGCTGATCGCCTGCGCGCTGATCATCGGCACGCCATTCTTCGTGTTCTTCGGCTGGCTGTCGGACCGCATCGGCCGCAAGAGCATCGTGCTCGCGGGCTGCCTGATCGCCGCGCTCACCTACTTCCCGATCTTCAAAGGCCTCACCCACTACGGCAATCCCGCGATCGAGACCGCCGCCGCCAGCGCACCGGTCACCGTGGTGGCGGACCCGAATGCGTGCAGCTTCCAGTTCGACCCGGTCGGCAAGAGCAAATTCACCAGCTCCTGCGACGTGGCCAAGACCTCGCTGGCGAAGAAGGGCATTCCCTACCGCAACGAAGCGGCGCCCGCCGGCGCGGTGGCGCAGGTGAAGATCGGCGACCGCACCATCGACTCGTTCGAGGGCGGCAGCCTCGACGGCGCCGCGTTCGCCGCGCAGAGCAAGGCCTTCGTCGGCACCGTCGGCGAGGCGCTGAAGACGGCCGGCTATCCGGACAAGGCCGACCCCGCCAAGACCAACAACGCCATGCTGGTGATCCTGCTGGCGATCCTGGTGATCTACGTGACCATGGTCTACGGCCCGATCGCCGCCTGGCTGGTGGAGATGTTCCCCACGCGCATCCGCTACACCTCGATGAGCCTGCCGTATCACATCGGCAACGGCTGGTTCGGCGGCTTCGTGCCCACCATCGGCTTCATGCTGGTGGCGTGGAAGGGCGATATCTACTACGGGCTGTGGTACCCGATCATCGTGGCGATCGGCACGTTCTTTATCGGCCTGCTGTTCCTGAAGGAAACCAAGGACGTGGACATCGCCTGAGTCCATCCGCGGGCACCCACGAAAACGGCGGCCATCGCGGCCGCCGTTTTTTCTTGCGTCGGCGTGTTCAGTGATTGAACGGCGACTTGCCGTCGCGCAGCCGCTGCAGGTCGTATTCGGACAGGGTGTCGCCGCGCGAATGCGCGTCGATGCGCGCCTGGGCGAAGGCCAGCGCGGTGGCGAACGCGCCCACCACGCCGAGCAGCAGCCACAGCCCCATGGCGCCGCCGCTGTGGCGGGTGAAGCTCAGGGCCAGGGAGAGCAGGGTGCCGATCAGCAGGAGCCAGCGCATGGGAACCTCGGTTCTTGCCAGAAAATGATCGCCGAAAAGATCGCCGAAAAGATCGGCGCGACGCTTGCGACGCTACGCCGACCCCGGCGCGGATCATAGTCGGCCGAAGGTCCGGGGTTTTGCCGCGCCGCGCACAATCCCCGTGCGCACGCGTCGTAAGATCGCCCCGATCCCACTACGGTGACGGCCCATGGAAGCGAAGTCCACCGATGTGCGGCGCGCAGGGTGGCTGCAGCGCCTGTTCGACGGCGCCGGCGGCAAGGTCGCCTTGCTGCTCGATCACCTCAAGCCCTTGCGGGTGTCGCTGTGCATCCTCGCCTTCGCGGTGGTGGTGGCGACCAGCGTGGACCAGGCGGCGGAGCTGTTCCTGATCGCGGTGTGGATCGACCCCAGCATCGGCCGCTACCTGGCCCTGCTGGCCAGCAGCGCGCTGGCCGGCCTGGCCGTGTGGTACGGCGCGCGCAACGCCTACCGGCTCATCTATCTGCGCTGGCCCGCGCTGCAGGACCGCCGCGGCGCCGGCATCCGCAACTGGCTGCCGCGCATCATGGGCGCGTCGATCCCGCTGCTGGTGCTGCTGGGCTACGTGCTGGCTCTGGTGCGGGTGCCGCATGGGCCCTGCGGCATGACCCAGGACTGCGAAGGACGCATGTGGCGCGCGGCCGGCCTGCTGCTGGTTTCGCTGGGACTGATCGTGTTCTTCATGACGCGCCGCCGCCTGCTCAATGCGCTGCCGAAGCTGGCGAAGGTCTGCGCGCTGCCCTCGCAGGAAGAACGCGTCGGGCGCGTCGGCATGCTGGGCCGCGCCGCGCGCCGCGTGTATGTGCTGTCGATCCTGGCCAATATCGCCGCCACCGTGCTGATCGCGTTCCGGCCGGAGCTGCTGGACGGCATCGGCCCGCTGGCGATCCTGCTGATCGCCGCGGCCTTCCTCGCCTTGAACGGCGGCTGGGCCTGCATGCTGGCCGACCGCCGCGGCTTCCCGCTGCTCACCGGACTGCTGGCGCTCAGCGCGCTGCTGCACGTGCTGCATCTGAACGACAACCACCGCGTGCGCCAATACCCCGGCATGAGCACGCATAGCCATCCCGAAACCGCACCGGCGGACCACCGCCCGAGCTTCGACGACTACGCCAACGCCTGGCTCGACCAGCGCTGCGCCAACCGTAAGTCCTGTCCGGTGGTGGTGGCCGCCGCCGAGGGCGGCGGCATCCGCGGCGCGGCGTGGACGGCGCTGGTGCTGGCGCGCCTCACCGCGATGGTGGACGCGCGGCATCCGCAGCAGGGCGAGCCGCTGCTGGCGCGCTACCTGTTCGCCGGCAGCGGCGTCTCCGGCGGCAGCCTGGGCCTGGCCACCTACACGGCCTTGCTGCGCCAGCCCGCCGGCGTCCGCCCGGACACCATGGAAACCCTTGCGCGCAGCTTGCTCGACCACGATTTCCTCGCCCCGACCCTGGCCAACATGCTGTTCGTCGATTTCACCCAGCGCTGGCTGCCGGGCGCCTGGTTCGACGACCGCTCCCGCGCGCTCACCCGCGCCTGGGAGCACGCCGGCCGCAAGCAGGGCGTGGAGGCGTTCGCCCAGCCGTTCGCCGCGCTCTACAGCACCGCCGACGGCCGTCCGGACATCGGCACGCCGGCGCTGTTCCTCAACAGCACCACCGTGGCCGAGGGCCGGCGCTTTATCCAGCATCCGTTCCGGCCGATGGCGACGCCGCAGGTGCAGCCGTGGACCGCCGCCTTCGACGGCTCCGCCTGGCTGGATCCGCGCGTGCCGCTGAGCGAGGCCGTGCTCGACAGCGCGCGCTTCACCTATGTCAGCCCGGCCGGCACGCTGGAAACCGCACCGCCTGCCGGCGTGACCCCGCCGGTGCCGGCGCGCCTGCAGCTGGTCGATGGCGGCTATTTCGAAAACTCCGGCGCGGTGACGCTGAGCGAAGTGATGCACCGCCTGCACGAGCTGGCCAGGGCGCGCGGGCAGGAGCTGCGCTTCATCGTGCTGCACATCAGCAACGATCCGCAGATGGACGATTTCGTCGACCGCCACGACCCGGCGCATCCGCTGCCGCTGTACACCACCGCCTGCTCGGGCGTCCAGGTAGCCGGCGGCAAGGGCAGCGCACCCAGCGGCGAAGCCACGGCGCCATTGCTGGCCCTGCTCGACACGCGCACCGCCCGCGGCGAGTACGCGCGGGCGCGGCTGCTGGAAAGCCTGCATCCGAACCCGGCCGACCCGGCGCAGGGCGACATGCTGTGGCATTTCCGGCTGTGCCCCGGCGAGTATCCGATCCCGCTGGGCTGGACCATCTCCACCCCGGTCTTCGACGAAATGCAGCGCCAGCTCGAGCACAACTATCCGCTGGCGACCATGGCCGAGGCGCTCGATACCCAGCTTTCCGGCGCGCCATGAACCATGCGTCCGGCGGCTGAATCTCAGCCGCTGCGACGACTCCGGCGTAGCCTGTGCGGCATGTCCGAGCTCGCCAAACCCGCCCGCATCATCAAGGGCCGGGGTTCGTCGTCCCGCACGGTCAGCCGCTTCGACAAGCGCATCTGCACCGCGGAAGACGACGGCTGGTACCAGGAGCAGGACGAAGCGCCCCGCCTGCCTACCGAAGTGCGCGAGGACATCGCGCGCAGCATCATCAGCCGCAACGATTCGCCGGACGTGGGTTTCTCGCAGTCGGTCAATCCGTACAAGGGCTGCGAGCATGGCTGCGTGTACTGCTTCGCGCGGCCCACCCACGCTTATCTGGATCTCTCGCCCGGCCTGGACTTCGAAACCAAGCTGTTCGCCAAGACCAACGCCGCCGAGCTGCTGCGCAAGGAACTGGCCAAGCCCGGCTACCGCTGTTCGTCCATCGCGCTGGGCATCAATACCGACGCCTACCAGCCGATCGAACGCAAGTACCGCATCACGCGGCAGTGCCTGGAGATCTTCGCGGAGACGAGGCATCCCGTCGGCTTCATCACCAAGAACGCGCTGATCGAACGCGACATCGACCTGCTCGCCGCGATGGCGCGCGAGCGCCTGGTGAACGTGTACTTCTCGGTCACCACCCTGGACAACCGCCTGGCCTCGCGCATGGAACCGCGCGCCAGCGCGCCGCATGCCCGGCTGCGCGCGATGAAGGCCCTGCATGAGGCCGGTGTGCCGGTGGGCGTGATGGTGGCGCCGGTGATCCCGATGATCACCGACCGCGAAATGGAAGCGATCCTGGAAGCCGCCAGGGAGCATGGCGCGCAGGCCGCCGGCTTCGTGCTGCTGCGCCTGCCGCACGAGCTGAAGACGATCTGGCGCGAATGGCTGGAACTGCATTACCCGGAGCGCGCCGCGCACGTGATGAGCCTGATGCGCCAGATGCATGGCGGCAAGGATTACGACAGCGCCTTCGGCCGGCGCATGCGCGGCGAGGGGCCGTTCGCCCAGCTCATCCAGCAGCGTTTTGCCAAGGCTTATGCCCGGCTGGGCTTCGGCCGGCTTCCGCCAACGGATGCCAGCCGCTTCGTCCCGCCCCGGCCGCCGTCGCCGCAGGGCGAGCTGTTCTAGAGGGGCGTGTGTCGCGCCGGGCGAGACGCGCGCGGCGCACACTGTGCGGATGGCCGCGCCTTCCGATCCCGTCCCCTCCGACCCCATGCCCTCCGACCCCGTGCCGACCGATCCCTGGCTGCGCGCGCTCAAGGGCCGTGGCGCCGCGTCCAATCCGCAGGGGCGCTTCGAAACCATCCGGCGCCACGCCGAGGACGACGGCTGGCAGCACGCCCTGCTGGTCGAGGATCAGCCGCGCCCGCAGACCGTGGTGACGGAAGAACACGCGCGCAGCGTGATTACCCGCAACGATTCGCCGGACATCGGTTTCGACCGGGCGATGAATCCCTACCGTGGCTGCGAGCACGGCTGCGTGTACTGCTTCGCGCGGCCGTCGCACAGCTATCTGAATCTATCGCCGGGGCTGGATTTCGAAACCAGGCTGCGCGCCAAGAGCAACTTCGCCGAGGTGCTGCGCGCGGAACTGGCCAAGCCCGGTTACGTGCCCAGGCCGATCAATATCGGCAGCAACACCGACGTCTATCAACCGATCGAGAAGCACCGGCGGCTGACGCGTGCCGCACTCGAGGTGCTGGCCGAATGCCGGCATCCGTTCACCATCGTCACCAAGAACGCGATGATCGAGCGCGACCTGGATCTGCTTGCCCCCATGGCGCGCGATGGGCTGGTGCAGATCTTCATCTCGATCAACTCGCTGGACAACCAGCTGGCTTCCAGACTGGAACCGCGGGCCAGCGCTCCGCACCGGCGCATCAAGGCGGTGCGCACGCTGGCCGAGGCCGGTGTTCCGGTCGGCGTGCTGGTGGCGCCGATCATTCCCGCGCTCAACGACCGCGACATGGAAGCGGTGCTGGAACAAGCCGCCGACGCAGGCGCGAACAGCGCCGGCTACACCGTGCTGCGCCTGCCGCATGAGTTGAAGACGCTGTTCCGCGAATGGCTGGCCCTGCACGCACCGCAGCGCGCCGAACACGTGATGAGCCTGGTGCAGCAGATGAACGGCGGCCGCGACTACGACAGCGACTTCGCCACGCGCATGCGCGGGCAGGGCGTGTTCGCCGATCTGTTGCGCAGGCGCTTCGAGGTGGCTTGCCGGAAACATCGTTTCGGGCGGGCGTGGGAACTGCAGCTCGATGTTTCGCGTTTCGTGCCACCACGCGCGCCATCGCGTCAGGGGCAATTGTTCTAGATCCCCGATCGAGCGATCAGGCCAGCAGGTAGCTGGCGATGTGCCCGGTTTCCTTCGGCGGCACATCCGCCTGGCGAGCGAAGTCAGTCCACTGAGCCACCGCTTGCTGTACGTCCTTCATGATGGCGCTTGCATCAGCAATCTGGAACACGTCAGCGACCTTCATGAAATCGGCGCGGTCGGCGCCGTCGAATTTCCCCGCGACGGACATGAGGTGGTGCCTGGTCCAATAGCCGTCCGGGTTATGGGCGAACGTGATGTCGTAAGCGGGCGACAGCTCCCACGCGCCTTCCTCACGCAGCAGGAAGGAGTGGTTCTTGCTGTGATCGTCGCAGTTCCAGGCGAGCCAGTTGAAGACCATTCGTCGGAACGCCTGCTGCCTTGCCTCGAGGTCCAGGCCTAGGCGATTCATGGCCAGGAACAGCTGCTCGTAACTGTTTGTGTCGCGCATCTTGTAGTCGATGTGGTCGAGTCCACACAGCGTCTGCATGTGATGCTTGGAATTGCCGTCCCGATCGAAACGTTTGGTCATGAAGTGGCGGCGGCCGTTTTCATGCAGCAGGCGGCATTCGGACATGGTGATGCCGGCGGCGGTTGCCATCAGGTAGTACGCATACTCGATGCGGCCATGCGCCTGCGATTGGCCAAGCTCGGTGTCTTCACCCAGGCCGTCGAATTTGATGAGCCAGTGTTCGAAGCCGGTAGCGGTATGGAACTGGCCGCTGCGGAGTTCCCTGGTCTCGGGATTGAATGCCACCACGGCCTTGGCGCGTGCGCCGCCGGCGGAGGTGCCGACGCGAATGATGCTGGCCAGCGCTTCTTTGGAGTGGGTGTCGTCAGTCAGATCGCCGTGGAGGACATCGCGGGCTACGCGCACCAGCTCCGCCATCTGCAGCGGGCCCGAGCGGTCGCGGGTGATCCCTCGGGCTGGATGGAACTCGAGGGCGCCCATGCCGCGCCTGCCCATGTAGGCCAGGCGATCGAGGGAAGTGATCTGGTTCCTGTCGACGCCGCGCGTGGCCATATAGGCATCGATGAGGGCTGAGCCGAAGTCGTCCGGCAGGGCGTCCGCCAGCAGGCCTGGCAGGCGCTTGTAAGTGTCCTCGCGAAGATGCGGAAAGAGAAACGGCTGGCGTGCCTCCGCGAGCGGCATGGTGAGCGGCGCCAGTTCCACGCCGCGCTTTATCCATGCTGGCGCGTACTCAAAAGCGTAGGCGCCATGGCGGTGATCAGGGCTCACAGCGCCGACGAGCTTGTTCCAGATGCGTACTTCGATGGCGTCCACATGGTTGAACATGGCCATGGCTCAGGCGTCCTATTTCTTCTTGCGAGGGACACTCACGCGCTGGGCGCGCCTGCCCTGGCGCAAGGCAGCCATGGGGCTGACGGAAGGAAGCGGGGCGATGGCTTTCAGGTCGTCGGTGATGCCCATGGCCCTGAGCACTTTCACCAGCGTCGCCGTGGTCGACGATCCGCCGGTTTCCAGATGATGGATGGAGCGTGTCGAGACATTCGCCATCCTGGCGAGATCCTCCTGGCTGTATCCCATGCGGATGCGTTGATCGCGCAGGCGTTGACCGAGTTCGGCCAGAACCGTCTCCGTTGGTGCTTCGATGTTCGTCGACATCGTGCAGTACTCTGCTTATTAAAGGTTTCTACGCCATTAATCAGCAGTCTAGCGCAGATTCAAGGGTATCGGCTAAGAAATTATATGCATAATAGTGCATATGAGCGCCAGAAACGCCTTTAAAACTACTTAAGATGCAAATTAAGACAAATCCTAGCTTGGGAAGGGGTTCACTCCGCACCGCTGAATAGATCGCTGAATAGATTCTTCGTTCGATATATCTTTTATATCAATGGCTTGTGTGCGCGATTGCATGGATTGGTGAATAGATTCCCACACCCACCCACCCTCAAGGCGCCGCCGGCAGATACTTCTGGAACCACAGCAAGGCCCGCTGCAGCACATCGCGCTGATGCTCCGGGTCCACGAAGTGATGCCCTTCATTCGGATAGATCACCAATGAAGTGGCCACACCTTGCGCACGCAAGGCATGCCAGAACTCCAGCGACTGCGCGGCGGGGCATTCGGCGTCGCGGTCGCCGACCACCACCAGGGTGGGGGCGGTGATCTTCTTGATGTAGTTGACCGCCGAGCTCTTCGCGTACACCGCCGGGTCGTCGTACACGGTGGCGCCGAAGTACGGCGGCATCCACTGGTCGATCAGATTCTGGCCGTAATAGCTCTGCCAGTTGCCGATGCCGGCGCCGGCCACCACCGCCTTGAAGCGCTGGGTCTGAGTGGGGGCGAACATGCTCATGAAGCCGCCGTAGCTCCAGCCGGTCAGGCCCAGGCGCCGGTCGTCCACCGGCAGGCGCTTTTCGATGGCGTCGATGCCGGCCAGGGTGTCGCTGAGGTCGCCATAGCCGAAGTCCTTGCGGTTGGCCTGCACGAAGGCCTCGCCCTGGCCGTAGCTGCCGCGCGGATTGGGCAGGAACACGAAATAGCCCAGCGCGCCGAACGGGATGCCGCCGTAGCCGACGCGCGGCCAGTGCGAGATCAGCGCGCTGGCCGGACCGCCGTGGACGTTCACCACCATGGGATAGGTCCTGGCCGGGTCGTAGCCGGCCGGATAGATCAGCCAGCCCTGCATGCGGCGGCCGTCGTGCTCCCATTCCACCGACTCGGCCTTGCCCCAGGTCGGCTTGTTGTCGGCATTGATGTGCGTGACGGCAGGCGGCGGCGTCTGCCCGAGCGGGCCGGCGTGGACTTCCGGTGCGGCGTCGAACGAATGCTGCACGAAGGCGAGGCGGGCCTGGTCTTTGGACAGCGACAGCGCCATCGCCGCGCTGCCATCGGTAATCGTGGCGGGCAGGGTGAACAGCACGCGCTCCTGCGTCGCGGCGGTAGCGGTCACCGTGTAGTCCGCCACCTGGCTCTGTCCGCCGGCGACCTGGCTGACCAGCATGTGCGCCGCGTCCTTCCACGCCAGCCACACCGGCGTGACGTGAATGCCGGGCGTGAGATTGACGGGTTCGCCGCCGCCGGCCGCCACGCTGTAGATGTCGCCGCCGGTGGCGCCCTGGTCGCTCATCAGGCCGCCGATGAAGGCGATGCGCTGGCCGTCCGGCGACCAGGTCGGCAGGGCCAGCTGCAGGCCGTGCAGGCTGCCGCGCGTGGCGGCGGGGTCCACCGCCACGTGAGCCGCGGCGCCGGGCTGCGCGTCCTGCACCAGCAGCTTGGCGATCCACCAGTTGTTGTCGCCCGGCGGCGGCGCGGCGACGAAGGCGATGCGCTGCGCATCGGGCGACCAGGAGAACTCGTACACATGGCTGCCGGCGGGCGTGAGCAGGCGCGGCGTGCCGCCTTCGGCGGCCACCATGGCGACGCGCTGCACCTCGACGCCGTCCACGCCGATCTCGCCCTCGGCCGGCTTGGCCGCTTCCAGCGCGCTGGCGCGGCGCGTGCCGTTTTCCACGTAGAGAAAGCCCAGCGCCTTGCCGTCCGGCGCCCAGCTCAGATCCTGCGCCGGGCCCTTGAGCACCGACAGTTTCTTCAGGCCCTTCGGGTCGCCGGCGTCGGCGACGAACAGATCCTTGTGCTTGTCGCTGTTGCCGCAATCGGCCAGGAACGCCAGGTGCCGCGAATCCGGCGCCCAGGCGATATCGGTCTGGCTGCAGCTGCCCGGCTGGATCGACGTGACCGCATGCGCATCGCTGCCGTCGGCCTTGGCCACTTCCACCATTGGCTTGCCCTTGCTGCGCACCACCCAGGCCAGGCGCTGGCCGTCGGGCGAGAGCTGCACCATCTGGATCGGCCGCGTCCTGCCCAGCTCGGCCAGCACGTGCTCGATGCGCGGATCGACGCCCGCCTGGTCGGCGAACGCCAGCGGCGAGACCGCCAGGGCGAGGGCGGTGGGAAGCCAACGGAGCGCGTGGCGCATGGGATTCTCGGCGGGGCGGGGGGAAGCCACGCAAGCTAGCAGCCCAACCCGGCCCGGACTACCCAGCTACCGGCTCTGCCGGCGTCCCGGCGTGCTGGTTACAATCCGCGGCCCTCTCTCCGCGAACGGCACCGGCTCAGTGCGTCGCCACCACCGGCGCGGCGGGCGCCTTGCGTGCCGCTTCGAGCGTGGCGAGCTTCGCCTTGATCGCCGGCATGGCCGCCATCGCGGCGCGCTCGCCTTCCAGGATGGCCTGGTTCTTCTGCTCGAAATCGGTGGCGCCGATCTGATTGACCTTGGGCCGGATCACCACGTCGGCGCGCGCCAGCTCCTGCTCGCCGAGCTTCTGGCCCATGATGCTGATCGACTGGCCGACCACGCCGAGCATGCCCTGCGGATTGGAACCGTCGGCCTTGCTGGAGATATCCACCGCGATCACCACGTCCGCGCCGAGCTGGCGCGTGGCGTCCACCGGCACCGGGCTGACCACGCCGCCGTCCACGTAATGCTTGCCGCTGATCTCCACCGGCTCGAACACGCCGGGGATGCTGCTGGACGCGCGCACCGCCTGCCCCGTATTGCCGCGCACGAACACGGTGCGGCGGCCTTCCTCCAGCTGGGTGGAGACGGCGGCGAACGGCAGCTTGAGCTTCTCGATCGGACGGTTGCCGACCAGCTGGTTGACGTAGTCCTGCAGCTTCTGGCCCTGCACCAGGCCGCGCGAGAAGAACTGCATGTCGCGGATCTTGGCCTCGTCCAGGTTGAAGGCCTGCTCCTGCAGCTGGAACGGATCCATGCCGCTGGCGTACAGCGCACCGACCACGCTGCCGGCGCTGGTGCCGGCCACCACGTCCGGATGGATGCCATTGGCTTCCAGCATCTTGATCACGCCGATATGCGCAAAACCCTTGGCCGCGCCGCCGCCCAAGGCCAGGCCGATGCGCAGCTTGGGCAGCACCACCGCGGGCGGCGGGGCCGGCGTGGGCTTGGGTTTGCCACCGATGCAGGCGGTGAGGGCGAGAGCGGACAGCAGCAGGGCGAAGCGGGCGGGGCGGCGCATGGAATCGGCAGCGAGTGGTCGGATGGCGGGCGAGTGTAAGGCCGGATCGGGGCGGCGCGCGGCGCGGCTGCGGCGCCGCCCGGGACGGCTCAGCCGCCGTATAGCTTTTCGGCGCGCTGGAACAGCACCCAGCTGGTGGCGATGTACTTGTCGCCGCCGCGCGGCCGGTTGCCGCGATGGGTATGGGTGAACGCGGCCGGCGCCAGCAGCAGGCTGCCGGTGCGCGGCGCCACCTTGCGGTCCTGGTGCAGGAACTCGGTCTCGCCTTCGGCGAAGCCGTCGTTGAGGTAGATCGTCCACAGCAGGTGGCGGTGCAGGGTCTGCGCGGTGGCATCGCGCGGAAACAGCTCGCAATGCCAGTACGGATAGCCGCCGCTGCCGGCGCGGTAGCGCTGCAGGTTGATCGAGCCGGGCACGAACACCTGCCGCGCCAGGGCGCCGAGCGCGGCGTCGTCCATGGCCGCCACGTCCGCTTCGCCCAGGCGGCGGCGCTCACCGGTGGCGGGGTCCGGCATCTGCAGCATCAGCGGCGCGATCAGCGTGTACGGATAACGCCGCAGATAGGCCACCAGGCCTTCGAGCATGGCCAGGTTCAAGGCCGTTTCCGCATCGCGCCACTGCGGCTGGCCGCTGATGGTGATGTCGTGGCTCAGCTTGAGCTCCGGATACACGCCGCCGCCGACCTGGCCCGGCACCGCGTCGCCGCTGTGCTCGAAGCGCTCGATCAGCGCGGCGCAGTGTTCCGGCGCCAGCGCGCCGTGGAAGACCTCGATGAAATCGCCCGGCATATCCCCTTCCTTGCGAGGCGGGCGCTTCACGGCGGCCCGCCCAAGTGACGGCTTCAGCCCTGCGCGCCGTCGGCTTCGCGATGGTAGTGCGTAGCCAGCTCGATCTCTTTCTTCGAGCCGAGGAACACCGGCACGCGCTGGTGCAGGCCGGTGGGCTGCAGCTCCATGATGCGCTCGCGCCCGGTGGTGGCCGCGCCACCGGCCTGCTCGACGATGAAGGCCATCGGGTTGGCCTCGTACATCAGGCGCAGCTTGCCGCCCTTGGCCTTGTTCCTGGCGTCCAGCGGATAGAAGAACACGCCGCCGCGGGTCACGATGCGGTGCACGTCGGCCACCATCGAGGCCACCCAGCGCATGTTGAAGTCCTTCGCGCGCGGGCCTTCCTTGCCGGCCAGCAGCTCGCCGACGTAGCGCTGCATCGGCGCTTCCCAGTGGCGCTGGTTGGACATGTTGACGGCGAACTCCGCGGTCTCTTCCGGAATGCGGATGTCGCGGCGGCTCAGGGTAAAGCTGCCCACCTCGCGGTCCAGGGTGAACTCGTGGGTGCCGTGGCCGAAGGTCAGCACCATCAGCGTGGCCGGGCCGTAGACCACGTAGCCGGCGGCCAGCTGCTCGGTGCCGGGCTGCTGGAAGTGCTCGGCGGCGGGTTCGCTGATGCCGTCGGGGCAGCGCAGGATCGAGAAGATCGTGCCGACCGACACGTTGATGTCGATGTTCGACGAACCATCCAGCGGATCGAACAGCAGCAGGTGGTTGCCCTTGGGGTACATGTCGGGGATCGGCTGCGGGTCTTCCATCTCTTCCGAGGCGCAGGCGGCGAGCTGGCCGCCCCAGGCGTTGGCTTCGAGCAGGATCTCGTTGGAGATCACGTCCAGCTTCTTCTGCGCCTCGCCCTGCACGTTGTCGCTGCCGGCATTGCCCAGCACGCCGCCCAGGGCGCCCTTGCCGGTGGCCACCGAGATGCGCTTGCAGGCGCGGGCGACCACTTCGATCAGCAGGGACAGTTCGGCGTTGATGCGGCCGGCGCGGCGTTCCTCGATCAGGAACTGGATGAGCGAAACGGGCTTCATGGCGGGTCCGTAACGAAAGGGAACGCGCATTGTCCGGGCAGTTGCTGAACCGCGCCAGCCGGAAAACGACCCGGTGCTTTCACCGTTCCATCACCGCCGGCCGCAGCGGGCTGCTGACAACACGTTGGCAGCAGGGGGTCCCCAGACTTCGCTCCACGCATCGAGACCCCACAAGGAACAAGGCCATGCTCAACCCCGTCGTCACCAACTGGTTCGAAATCCCGGTCCGCCAGATGGACCGCGCCATCCGCTTCTACGACGCCTCGCTGGGCACCGCGCTGCGCAGCGAACTGTTCGGCGGCATGGAGCTGGCGGTGTTCCCCTACGACGCCGACCAGCACGTCACCGGCGCGCTGATGCGCCTGGACGAATGCGAGCCGTCCATGCACGGCAGCACGGTGTACCTGAGCGTGGCCGACGTGGCGCAGACCCTGGCCAAGGTGGAGGCGGCCGGCGGCGCGGTGATCGTGCCGCGCACGGAACTGCCGGAAGGCAAGGGCGCATTCGCGCAATTCCGGGACAGCGAGGGCAACCGGGTGGGCCTATGGTCCCGGCAGTGACCTGAAGCCCGCTCCCCCGCCGCCGGCTTGGGCCGGGCGGCGGGCTGGTGAGGCGGCGCGATGTCGTGGCGCGCCGCCTTCATTCGTCATCACCAGGAAGGTCCTCGTTATCCGCAGCCCGCCATCCCCGCGCGGCGCTCCGGCCAGGCATCGATCAGGAGGGAACTGAAATGCGTGACACCGTGTATTTCCTGGCTTTCGACGGCTATGCCGACTGGGAAGCCGCGCTCGCCCTGTGCGAGATCCGCCGTCCCGGCGACTGGCGCATCGTGACGGTGGGCTTCTCGGCCCGGCCGGTCACTTCGATGGGCGGACTGTGCGTCACGCCCGAGCTGACCCTGGACCGGATCGACCTGTCCCGCGCGGCGTTGCTGATTCTTCCCGGCGGCCATCTGTGGCAGCGCGGCGAAGGGCAGGAAGCCGTGGAGGCGGCCGAACGCGTGCACGCCGCCGGCGGCACCGTCGCGGCGATCAGCAGCGCGGTGCTGGCGCTGGCGCGGCACGGCCTGATGGCGCGCAGCCGCCACACCGGCAATCTCACCGGCTTCGTCGGCGGCTACGGGGCTGTCTATGACGGTTCCGGGAAGTACGACCCCGATGCGCTGGCCGTCAGCGACGGCGGCTTCATCACCGCCAGCAGCCTGGGCAGCGTGGAGCTGGCGCGCGAGGTGATCCGCACGCTGGATCTCTACAGCGGCAGCGACCGCGAACACTGGTACCGCCTGTTCAAGCACGCCACGCCGCCGCCCTGGTATGCGGGCGAGCGCGCGGTCACCGTCTGAGGCTTATCGCCATGCATTCTCCCGATCCGATCAACCGCGCACTGATGGCTTACCGGCCGCTGTTCCTCAGCGGCCTGTCGCTGGACGGGCAATACCGTCCGTCGCCCAAGCCGGCAAGGCGCAAACCGCAACCGGCCAGCGGCCTTGCCGCGACCTTGGCCATCGCCGCCGCCGCGTGGCATGCCATTCGAGGAAACGCCCGATGACCAGGACCTATCACGGCAGCTGCCACTGTGGCCGTGTGCGCTACGAAGCCGACATCGACCTGTCGACCGGCACCGGCAAGTGCAATTGCTCGATCTGCTGGAAACAGCGCTTCTGGGGCGCGACGGTGAAGCCGGAGGCATTCCGCCTGACGGCAGGCGAGGACGAACTGGCCAGCTACCAGTTCAACACCCACAGCTGCCAGCACCTGTTCTGCAGGCATTGCGGCGTGAAGCCGTTCGGCCGCGGCTATGTCGAGGAAATCGGCGGCGCGTTCGTCTCGGTCAATCTTGCCAGCCTCGACGACGTCGAGCCGGCTGAGCTGGCCGAAGCGCCGGTGCGCTACTTCGACGGCCGCCACAACAACTGGATGGAAACGCCGGCGGAGACCCGGCACCTGTGAGCGCAGCGGCGGCCCCCGCTGCTATGGACGCACCTGTCATGGACGCGCCGCGCCGTGACATCCGGCGCTGGCCGCCGCCGCGCGGCTCGGCGATCATGCACGGATGCGCCGCGCCGACCGCCTGTTCCTCATCATCCACGCCCTGCGCGGGCGCCGCACCGCGCTGCCGGCGCGGCATCTGGCCGACACGCTCGGCGTCTCGCTGCGCACCGTCTACCGCGACGTGGCCGACCTGCAATTGTCGGGCGTACCGATCGAAGGCGAGGCCGGCGTCGGCTACGTGCTGCGCAAGGGCTCGGACATCCCGCCGCTGATGTTCACCGCCGAAGAACTCGAATCGCTGGTGGTCGGCACGCGCTTCGTGCGCGCCTTCGCGGGCGAGAAGCTGGCCGCCGGTGCGCAGGCGGCGCTGCTGAAGATCGAAGCGGTGCTGCCGCCGGAGCTGCGCGAGCGGGCGGCGCGCACGCGCATCTATGCGCCGATCTGGCGCGACGCCGGACGTGTCGCCTTCGCCGCCATGATCGACCGCCTCAACAGCGCCATCAGCGACAGCCAGGTGCTGTGCCTGGACTACGCCGACGAAGCCGGCCGCACCAGCACGCGCGAAGTCGAGCCGCTGTGCCTGGCTTTCTGGGGCGGCAAGTGGACCCTGGGCACCTGGTGCCGCCTGCGCGAGGGCTTCCGCAACTTCCGCCCCGACCGCATCGCCGACTGCCGCACCACCGGCGAGCGCTTCGCGCCCCAGCCGGGGCGCGATCTGGATGCGTACCTCGAAGCCATGCGCGGCTATTACGAAGGCATGGGCTGATCGTAGGTTGGGGTTCGCCTGCGGCTCACCCCAACCTGCGGGTCAGTGCGATTGCCGCAGCGCCTTGAGAATGCGC
The DNA here is from genome assembly GCF_011759495.1 of Dyella sp. SG562. Classification (NCBI taxonomy): domain Bacteria; kingdom Pseudomonadati; phylum Pseudomonadota; class Gammaproteobacteria; order Lysobacterales; family Rhodanobacteraceae; genus Dyella; species Dyella sp. SG562. Next base: position 99,775 of record NZ_JAAOYS010000002.1, on the reverse strand, counting down.
TGCCCCGGACGTCCGTCGTCTACCGGCAGTCCGAGCTTGCGCTGTTCCGCCTGGATCGCCTGCCGCGTCTTGTCGCCGACCATGCCGTCGACGGTGCCGATGTCGTAGCCGCGGTTGATCAGCAGCTGCTGGATCTCGCGCCGTTCCGCGCGCGAGGTGCCGGGATCGTCGGTGGGCCAGGACGCCACCATGCCGGGCTTGCCGCGCAGGCGGTCCGACAGCAGGGCAATGGCCAGGGTGTAGTTGATCGACGCGTTGTATGCGTAGATCGCATCGAAGTTGCGCAAGGTCAGGAACGCCGGACCCTGCGCACCCGCCGGCAGCACCAGGCCCGCCGGCTCGTCGCCGCCGGGCAGGGACGAGCCATCGACCAGGCGCACGCCCTGCGCGCTCCAGTAGCCGAGCGGCCGCTTGGCCGTGCGCCCGCTGATCTTGCTGTCGAAGTTCGCCGGCAGCTTCACCTCGTAGCCCCACGGCTGGCCGGCCTGCCAGTGCGACATCTGCAGGTAATGCGCGGTGGAACCCAGCGCATCCGGCACGCTGGCGATCAGGTCGCGATGGCCGTCGCCGTCGAAATCCACCGCCACGCGCTCGAAGGTGGACGGCATGAACTGCGTATGCCCGAATGCGCCGGCCCAGGAACCCTTGAACTCGTCCGCGCCGATATCGCCGCTCTGCACGATGCGCAGCGCCGCGAAGAACTCGCCGCGGAAATACTCCTGGCGCCGACCCATGCACGACAGCGTGGCCAGCGACTGCAGCAGCGGCTTCTGGCCGAACTGCTGGCCGTAGTTGCTCTCCACGCCCCATACGGCCACCACGGTGGCGGGATCCACGCCGTAGGTCTGCTGCGCACGCGCGAGCACTTCCGACCATTGCTGCATGCGCGCCTTGCCGTCGTCCACGCGCTCCTGGTCGACCAGGGCCGAGAGGTAATCCCACACCGGGATCACGAACTCAGGCTGGCGGTTGAGCGAGTCGATCACCGTGGTGTCGGCCACCAGGTCGCGCGTGTAGCGCTGGTAGGTGTCGGCCTGCACGCGCGCCTGCAGCGCCTTGGGCGCCAGCCCGGCGAGGCAGCGCGCGAAGTCGTCCTGGGCCTGGGCGAAGGAGATGGCGGGCAGCGCCAGCGCGAGCACCAGCGGAGCGAGGCGAATGGCGGAGCGGGATACGGGCATGGCGTGGCCGTCGGGCTGCATGGGGGACACCCAGCCTAACCCAGCCGCCGGCGCAGGAAGCTGTGGCCGGCTTGGGCTACTCTCGGCGCGCCGCGGTATGCCCCCGTCCGCCAGCCCTTGAGGAACTGCCCATGTCCGAGCCGCATGTACGCCATCCCTTGCTGAGCGTCGCGCCTGACAAGCTGCGGCCGACCCAGGTCACCGTCGGCAAGGCCGAAGTGGCGGAAAAGCGCGGCGTCTGGCGCGGCCTGGGCAAGAAGAAGCGCAAGGAGCTGATCGACGCGCACTGGTTTCCCGGCGTGCTGGGACCGAAGAACAAGGTCTATATCGTCGACCACCATCATCTGGGCCTGGCCTTGCTCGAAGAAGGCGTGAAAAGCGTGCCGGTGATGGTGCAGCGGGATTTCTCCTGGCTGGAGCCGGACGTGTTCTGGCGCACCATGGAATTCAACCGCTGGGCGCATCCCTACGACGCGCTGGGGCAGCGCATCGCCTACGACGCGATTCCGGCCAGCCTGGACAAACTCGTCGACGATCCCTACCGCACGCTCGCGGCCCGCCTGCGCCAGGCCGGCGGCTACTCGAAGGACGCCACGCCCTACGCCGAATTCCTGTGGGCGGATTTCTACCGCCGCCGCGTGAAGCTGGCCGGCGGCAAGATCAGCAAGCGCGTGCTCGACGAAGCGCTGCTGCACGCGCATACGCATGACGCGGCCTACCTGCCCGGCTGGACGGGCGTGATCGGGTGAACACCGGCGCGGCCGCCGCCACGGCGACGCCAGGCTTCACCGTCGACCTGCTCGCCGGGCTGGCGATCGCCGGCCTGCTGCTGCCTGAAGCCGTCGCCTATGCGGGCATCGCAGGCCTGCCGCCGCAAGCGGGCGTGATGGCGCTGTTCGCCGGCCTGGTCTGCTATGGCCTGCTGGGGAGCAGCCGCTACGCCATCGTCTCGGCCACGTCTTCGTCGGCGGCGGTGCTCGCCGCCGGCACGCTGGCGCTGGAAGGCGGCGATCCGTCGTCGCGCGCGGCCATCGTGGCGGGGCTGGTGGTGCTTACGGGCCTGTGCTTTCTGCTGGCCGGCGCGCTGCGGCTGGGCGGTCTGTCGCATCTGATCGCGCGGCCGGTGCTGCGCGGCTACACCTTCGGCCTGGCCTGCGTGATCGCGCTCAAGCAGCTGCCGGCCTTGCTCGGCGTGCCGGCGCTGCATGGCGATTTCGTGCCGGTGCTGCTGGTCGATCTGTTCGGTGACTTCGGCGGCATCAAGCCCGCGGCGCTCGGCATGGGCGCTGCCGCGCTGCTGCTGCTGTTCCTGTGCGAGCGCCTGCGCCGCGTGCCGGGCAGCCTGCTGGCGATCGCGCTGGGCATCGCCGCGTCGGGCTGGCTGGCGCGGCATGGCGTGGCCCTGGTCGGCGCGATGCAGCTGGCGCCGCAGTGGGCCTGGCCGCGCTGGCCGGCGAGCGGGCAATGGCTGCCCAGCGTGGAGCTGGCGGCGGCCCTGCTGCTGATCCTGTATGCCGAGTCGTACGGCTCGATCCGCAACTTCGCGCTGAAGCACGGCGATGCGGTGAATCTCAACCGCGACCTGGCCGTGCTCGGCGCGGCCAACGTGGTGGCGGGCCTGCTGCACGGCATGCCGGTGGGCGCGGGTTATTCGGCCACCTCGGCGAACGAAGCCGCCGGCGCGCGTTCGCTCCTGGCCGGCCTGGTCGCGGCGGGCGGCGTGCTGCTGATGGTGCTGTTCCTGCTGCCGTGGATCGAACGCATTCCGATGCCGGTGCTGGCGGCGATCGTGATCCATGCGGTAAGCAAGTCGCTGCGCCTGTCCGCGTTCAGTCCCTATCTGCGCTGGCATCGCGACCGCCTGGTGGCGCTGGCGGCGGTGCTGGCGGTGCTGTCGCTGGGCACTCTCAACGGTTTGCTGTTCGCCATCGCCTTCAGCCTGATCATGCTGTTGCGCCGCCTGGCCACGCCGCGGCTGAGCGTGCTGGGGCGGCTGGACGGCGGGCACGATTTCGTCGACGTGGCGGCGCACGCGCAGGCGCGCGAAGTGCCGGGCGTGCTGATCGTGCGGCCGGAAGAGCCGCTGTTCTTCGCCAACGCCGAGGCCGTGCTCGCGCAAGTGCGCCAGCGCATCACCGAGCGCACGCCGCTGCGCGAAGTGGTGCTGAGCCTGGAGGAATCGCCCGACCTGGACGGCACCGTGCTGGAATCGCTGGGCGATTTCGTCGCCTGGCTGGATGCGCGCGGCATCGCGCTGCGCGTGGCCCGCTTGAAGGATCATGCGCGCAGCGCGCTGCAACGCATGGCGCTGCCCCAGCTTCCTTCACAGGCGCTGGATTACTGGAGCGTGGAGGATGCCGTGCTGGCTGCCGCGCCGGAAGCAAAGGAAATCAGAGAGTGAACAATCCCCATCGCATCACCTGGCTGGCGCTGGCCGCGCTCATGCTTGCCGCGCCCGCCTGGGCGGATGACGCCGCCGCGCGTTTCCACCGCATCTACGAGCAGGAATGGGCCTGGCGCAACGGCCAGGCCGGCATCAACAACGCCGGCGAGGCGCAGCCGAGCAATGCACGGCTGGACGACGTCGACGCCGCCAGCCAGCAGCGCCGGCTCGAGGTCTGGAAGAAGACGCTGGCCGACCTCGACGCGATCGACCCGAAGCAGCTCGGCGCCGAGGACAAGGTCAACTACGCCGTGTACCGCACGCAGATCCAGAACATGCTCGCGGGCCAGCAGTACAAGCAGTGGCAGATGCCGTTCAACAGCGACTCGGCGTTCTGGAGCGACCTGGGCTACGTGCTCAACGCCGACGAACTGCGCACGCCGCAGGACTACCGCCGCTATCTGGATCGCCTGGGCCAGGTGCCGGCCTACTTCGCGCAGCAGATCGCCAACATGCGCGATGGGCTCGACCGCGGCTTCACCGTGCCGCGCGCGGTGCTGGACGGGCGCGATGCCTCGATCGTGGCGGTGTCGGACCTGAAAGACCCCACGCGCAGCAGCTTCTACCAGCCGTTCGAGCAGATGCCGGCCAGCGTCTCCGCCGAGGAGGCCGCGCGCATGCGCGAGGAAGCGAAGCAGGTGATCGCGCAGAAGGTGATCCCCGCCTACGCCACGCTGCTGAAGTTCTTCCGCGAGGAATACGTGCCGCGCGCGCGCGCCACGCTCGCCGCCGAAGCCATGCCGGACGGCAAGGCCTGGTACCGCCAGCAGATCATCGAATACACCACGCTGGACCTGGACCCCGGCGCCATCCACCAGGTGGGCCTGGAGCAGGTGGCGAAGATCCATGCGCAGATGGTCAAGACCATGCAGGAGAGCGGCTTCAAGGGCAGCTTCCCGGAGTTCCTGAAGTTCCTGCGCACGGATCCGCAGTTCCACGCCAAGACGCCCGAGGAACTGCTGATGCGCAGCGCCTGGGTGGCCAAGCAGGTGGACGGCCAGCTGGGCAAGCTGTTCGGCCGGCTGCCGCGCCAGCGCTTCGCCATCGTGCCGGTGGCGCCGGATATCGCGCCGTACTACACCTCCGGCCGCGGCGGCGCGAGCACTTATCTGGTGAACACCTACGACCTGCCGTCGCGCCCGCTGTACAACGTGGCCGCGCTGACCCTGCACGAATCGGCGCCCGGCCATTCGCTGCAGCTGGCGCTGGCCTCCGAGCAGAAAGGCCAGCCGGCGTTCCGCCGCCAGGGCTATATCTCGGCCTACGGCGAGGGCTGGGGCCTGTACTCGGAATACCTCGGCAACGAGATGGGCATCTACAAGACGCCTTACGACCGCTTCGGCTATCTCACCTACCAGATGTGGCGCGCCTGCCGCCTGGTGGTGGACACCGGCATCCACCACCAGGGCTGGACCCGCCAGCAGGCGATCGACTACCTCACCGACAACACCGCGCTGTCGGCACGCGAGATCGCCAACGAAGTGGACCGCTACATCAGCTGGCCGGGGCAGGCGCTGTCCTACGAGCTGGGCTATCTGAAGATCCTGGAGCTGCGCCGCAAGGCCGAGCAGGCCTTGGGCACCCGCTTCGACATCCGCCATTTCCACGACACGGTGCTGGAGATCGGCTCGGTGCCGTTGCCGGTTTTGGAACAGCGCATCGACCGCTTTATCGACGAGGGCGGGCCGGAGCCGGCCTTCGGCTGCGATTGCGCGAAGGATGGCGGCAAGTCCTGAGCCGCGCCGCCGGACCGGCCCCCGGCCGCCAGTGGCGTGAACTCCACATATGGAGTAGACTGAACGTTAACTTCACATGGAGAGTAGACAATGGCGGCCCACCTCCAGCCCGAATTCGTCGCGGCTACCGAGCTTGGCGGCCCGGCCTTGCGCGCTTTCTTCAAGCTGGCCGAGCAGTGGGAGCTGCGCATCAGCGACCAGCGCCGGCTGCTCGGCGATCCGCCGGAATCGACTTTCTACAAATGGAAACGCCAGCAGGAAGGCAGCCTGGGCCGCGACGTGCTCGAGCGCATCAGTTATCTGCTGGGCATCTACAAGGACCTGCAGATTCTCTTTCCCGACACCAAGCAGGCCGACGCCTGGGTGCGCAAGCCGAACGCGGCGCCCTTGTTCGGCGGCGGCTCGGCGCTGGACCGCATGCTTTCCGGCAACGTGGCCGACCTCTACGTGGTGCGCCAGTACCTGGACGCGCAGCGCGGCTGGTGACCGGCGCGGCACGCGTCGCAGTCGGCGATATCCCGGGACCGCATACTGGCGAGTCCTGGGCACAGTGAAGAACTTTCCGTCATGGCAGACACCCCGCCCCTGAAACGCATCCGCTGGAGCCAGGCCTTCCGCATCGTGCCGAGCCGGTTTCCGCCGGTCAGCGTGTACGACCGCATTGCCGACGCGGCCGACCTCGAAGCGCTGTTCTCCATCGAGGCGCTGACCAATCCGCGCATCCGCGACGAACTCGGCGTGCTGCCGCTGGTGCCGCAGGACCGGCGCGTCAGCGGCCCCGGCACCACGCCGGTGATGGCGGCGTTCACTCATCTCAATCCCGATGGCAGCCGCTTTTCCGATGGCAGCTGGGGGGTGTTCTACGCCGGGCGGAGCCTGATCACCGCGGTGGAGGAAACCGTCTATCACCGCGAGCGCTTCCTCGCCGCCACCGCGGAGCCCGCCTGCGACGTGGAGATGCGCTGCTACCGCACCAGCGTGCAGGCCAAGCTGCACGACCTGCGTGGCGGCTGGCCGGCCGAGCACGACCCGGACAGCTACGTGGCCAGCGTGAAGCTGGCGCGCCGGCTGCGCGCGGACGGTTCCGACGGCATCGTGTACGACAGCGTGCGCCATGCCGGCGGCGAGTGCATCGCGGTGTTCTATCCGGACTGCGTGGCGCCGTGCGTGCAGGCGGAGCATCTGCGCTATTGCTGGGATGGAACGCGCATCGCCAAGGTGCTGGCGGTGAGTGAGCTCAAGCGCGGCAAGAAATCGGTGCAATAAAAAAGGCCCGCGGATGCGGGCCTTTTCATGGGCGGCGCCGGCGCGGACTCAGGTGTCGGCGTCGGTCGCAAAACCTTCGCGCGTGCCCCGGTTGAACACGCGGTCGCTGTCCAGCACGTCGGCGGCGGCGTGCGGCGGGTGCGTCTTCAGGTCGGCGTAGATCGGCGTGAAGTCCGGGCGCGTCGCGTCGAACAGCTGCTCGAAGCTGTCGATCACGAAGTAGGTCTGCTGGTAGGTGTCGATGCGGTAGCGCGTATTCATCACGCGCTCCAGGCCGAAGCCGATGCGGTTGGGCGCGGCGGCATCCAGGCAGTAGATCGACTCGCCCTTGGAGCTGACGATGCCGGCACCGTAGATGCGCATGCCTTCGCCGGTGTTGATCAGGCCGAACTCCACCGTGTACCAGTACAGGCGGGTCAGGTTCATCAGCGCCTCCGGGCCGATGCCGAAGGCCTTCATGCCGCCGCGGCCATAGGCCTGCATGTAGTCGGCGAACACCGGGTTGAGCAGCAGCGGCACGTGGCCGAACAGGTCGTGGAACAGGTCCGGCTCGCTCAGGTAGTCGAGCTGGTCGGGGCGGCGGATCCACCAGCTCACCGGGAAGCGGCGGTTGGCCAGGTGGTCGAAGAACACTTCGTCCGGCAGCAGGCCTTCCACGGCCACCAGCTCCCAGCCGGTGGTTTCGCCCAGCACCTTGTTGAGGTCAGCGAACTTCGGAATGCCGTTCTCGCCCATACGGAAGCGTTCGATGCCGTCGAGGAATTCCTGGCAGGCGCGGCCCTTCAGCAGCTCGCGCTGGCGGCGGTACAGGGTGTTCCAGACCTCGTGGTCGGTCTGGCTGTAGTTGGCCCAGGGCTGCTCGACCACGCCGGTGGCATACACCGGCACATAACCGCGGTCGGTCTGCTGGTGTTCGACTTTGCGTGGCGTGCTGTGGTCCATGGCGGGCCTCCGTCAGAAGGACAACAGGATACGGCGGAGGACGCGCATGAAGGTTGTTTTGTTGCAGTATGTGACGCTGATAGCGCAATAATCATGCGTAATGACGCCATCTAGCCGGAGTATCTTGCATGGCCACCCTGGACCGCACCGACCTGCGCATGCTCGCCGTCCTGCAGAGCGAGGGCCGCATCACCAACGCCGAGCTGGCCGAGCGGGTGAACCTGTCGCCCTCCGCCTGCCTGCGCCGCCTGCAGCGGCTGGAGGCCGAGGGCGTGCTCACCGGCTACAGCGCCCAGGTCGACCCGGAGGCGGTGGGCCTGGGGCTGCAGGCTTTCGTACGCGTGCAGCTGGCCAAGCACGAGGGCGAGGCGATCGAGCGCTTCGTGCGCAATGTCAACGAGTGGGACGAGATCGTGGCCTGCTACGCGCTGACCGGCGACATGGACTACCTGATGCACGTCTATGTCGCCGACCTGCAGCACTTCTCGCGCTTCCTGCTCGACCGCCTGCTCAATGCCTCCGGCGTGGCCGACGTGAACTCCAGCTTCGTGCTGCGCACGGTGAAGCGCTCCGCGGCGCTGCCCTTGTCGCAGCTCGAATCGTAGGTTGGGGTGAGCGCCGCGAACCCCAACGTCGTGAGGCGCCTGAAGGTCTGTTGGGGTTCGTCTTCGGCTCACCCCAACCTGCGCCTTTACGCCGCTTCGCCGGCCAGCGCCGGCAGCTCGCCGCGGTCGCGGCGGCGGCCGATGCGCAGGGCCAGGAAGGCCGCCACCACGCCGGCGGCGCCGGCGATCACGAACGGCGTCATATAGCTGCCCAGCTGCACGCGCAGCACGCCGGCCATGAAGGCGGCCGCGGCAGCGCCCACCTGGTGGCCGGCCACCACCCAGCCGAACACGATCGGCGCATCGCGCTCGCCGAAGGCGTCGGTGGTCAGGCGCAGGGTGGGCGGCACGGTGGCGATCCAGTCCAGGCCGTAGAACACGCCGAACAGCGACAGGCTGTAGAACGAGAAATCGGAATACGGCAGATACATCAGCGACAGCCCGCGCAGCCCGTAATAGACGAACAGCAGCTTGCGCGGATCGAAGCGGTCGGTCAGCCAGCCCGAGGCGGTGGTGCCGACCAGGTCGAAGATGCCCATCATCGCCAGCAGGCCGGCGGCGCGGACTTCCGGAATGCCGTGGTCGCCGCACAGCGCGATGAAGTGCGTGCCGATCAGGCCGTTGGTGGTGAAGCCGCACACGAAGAAGGTGGCGAACAGCAGCCAGAACGTGCCGTTGCGGGTAGCGTTGCGCAGCACGCCCAGGGTCAGCGCGAACAGATTGCCGCCCGCGGCGCCGGCATCGGCCGGCTCGTCCGCCGTGGCGCCGTAGCGGCGCAGGCCGATATCGGAGGGACGCTCCGGCAGCAGCCACCAGGCCAGCGGGATCAGCACCGCGGAAACGGCGGCAATGGTCAGCACCACCGCCTGCCAGCCGAAGTACTCGGCGATCGCCGCCAGCCCGGGCAGGAAGATCAGGGTGCCCGTGGCCGTGCTGGCGGTGAGCAGGCCCATCATCAGCCCGCGATGGCTGCTGAACCAGCGGCCGACCACGGTGGCGCCCATCACCACCGCGACGCAGCCGGTGCCGGCGCCGGACAGCACGCCCCAGGTCGCCACCAGCTGCCAGGGCTGGCTCATCAGCGCGCTGGAGGCGGCGGCCAGGGTCATCACCGACAGCGCTACCAGCAGCACGCGGCGGATGCCGAAGCGCTGCATCAGCGCCGCGGCGAACGGGCCCATCAGGCCGTACAGCAGGATGCCGACCGCCGCGGCCGAGGAAATGCTGTCCCGGCTCCAGCCGAACGCGCGGCCCAGCGGCAGCATCAGCACGCCCGGCGTGGCGCGCATGCCGGCCGAGGCGAGCAGGGCCAGGAAGACCACGGCGACAACGACGAAGGCGTAGTTTTGGCCGAAGGGCCGGTGGCGTTGTATAGTCATGTTACCGATCGGTACGGGACGGAGGCGCAGAGTACGTACCGATCGGTAACATTGTCAACAGGTCGAACCATGTCCAACCGCACGAAATCCACCCCGCAAGCCCGGGAACCCTCCGAAACGCCGCGCCGCGCGGCGGACCGCATCCGCGACACCGCCTTCGACCTGTTCTACCGCGAAGGCATCCGCGCGATCGGCGTGGAGGAGATCGTCCACCGCGCCGGGGTGACCAAGCCCAGCCTGTACCGCGCCTTCGAATCCAAGGACGAGCTGATTGCGCAATACCTGCGCGATTACGACCGCCGCTTCCGCGACAACTTCGCCGCCCAGGGCGCCGGGCATCCGGACGACCCCAAGGCGCAGCTGCTGGCCTATGTCGACTACCTGGCCGCGCGCGCCAGCACCGACGGCTACCGCGGCTGCGGCCTCACCAATGCAGTGATCGAATACCCCGACCCCGCCCATCCGGCGCACCAGGTCGGCGTGGAAAGCAAGGAAGCCCTGCGCGAGCGCCTGCGCGAGCTGTGCCGCGGCATGGGCGCGCCCGATCCGGACGAACTGGCCGACGGCCTGCTGCTGCTGATCGAGGGCAGCTACGTGTCCGGCCAGACCTTCGGCGGGCGCAGTCCGGCACGCGTGCTCGGGGCCATGGCGCGGCGGCTGATCGAAGCCAGCCTCGCCGCGCGGTGATTCATCCGGGGCAGGCAGTTTGAAACGCCAGTGGAATGCCGTCTGCACCATGCGCATGCGCACAGCCGACGTAGAGTCCCACTAACGCTAAACTAACCCGCTGATGAGCACCGACACCGTCTCCGCCCAGGACCGAGATTTCCTGCGACCGCTGCGCTACTTCTGGCGCATCCCCCTGCTGCTCCTGCATATCGTGCTGGGCGTGTTCCTGTGCGCCGGCATCCTCAGCTGGAACCGCCACGTGGTGATGAAGGACGGCCGCGAGCCGTTCGCGCACCGCATGATCCGCTGGTGGTCGCGCGCGCTGCTGCGCATCTTCGGCCTGCGCTCGGTGCGCCTGGGCCAGCCGCTGCGCGATCCGGTGCTGTTCGTGGCCAATCACACCTCGTGGATCGACATCGAGCTGCTGCACAGCCAGCGCGCCGCCTGCTTCGTGGCCAAGGCGGAGATCGCCAGCTGGCCGCTGGTCGGCTGGCTGGCCGCCAGCGGCGGCACCATCTTCCATCGCCGCGGCAGCAACCATTCGCTGGCCACGGTGATGCAGGTGATGGTCGACCGCCTGCGCGGCGGCCGCTCGGTGGCGGTGTTCCCGGAAGGCGGCACCGGCCACAACGGCGTGCTGCGCGTATTCCATGCGCGCATCTTCCAGGCCGCGCTGGACGCGGAAGTGCCGGTGCAGCCGGTAGCGCTGCGCTTCGCGCGCGACGGCCGCCGCGTGGTCGACGCGGGCTTCCGCGAGCACGAGAACTTCATGCAGAACTTCCTGCGCCTGCTGGGCGAGGCGCCGCTGGACGCCGAAGTGCATTTCCTGGAACCGGTGCCCGCCACGCCGGACGCGCGCCGCCGCATGGCGGAGCTGTCGCGCGAGCGCATCGCCGCGGCGCTGGAAGACCGCAGCGCATGACCCTTCCCCGAGGCACCGATTTCCGCCCGCCATGGCCGCTGACCAGCGGCCATATCCAGACCATGCTGTCCTCCAGCGGCGTGCGCCGCCAGCTGCTGCCGCGCGCGGCGCAGACCGTGCGCGAAGGCGCGCAGGAGACCATGGTGGACGGCGGCGACGGCGTGCGCCTCACCGGCGCCTACACCGCGCAGAAAAAACTCCCGCAGGCGCGTGGCCTGGCCGTGCTGTTCCACGGCTGGGAGGGCAGCGTCGATTCCACCTATGTGCTGCAGACCGGCAGCCGCCTGCTGGCCGAAGGCTGGGACGTCTTCCGGCTGAACTTCCGCGACCACGGCGACAGCCATCCGCTCAACGAAGCGCTGTTCCATTCCTGCCGCATCGACGAAGTGGTGCACGCACTGGGCGACATCGCCCGGCGCTGGCCCTCGCGCAAGCTGGCGCTGGCCGGCTTCTCGCTGGGCGGCAACTTCGCCCTGCGCGCCGCGCTGCGGGCGCCGGAAGCCGGGGTGCCGCTGGATTACGCGCTGGCCGTGTGCCCGATCGTCGATCCGGGCGAAGGCCTGTTCTCGCTGGAAGAAACCGCGCCGTGGTTCTACCGGGCCTACTTCCTGCGCAAGTGGCGCCGCTCGCTGCGCGCCAAGCAGGCGGCGTTTCCGCACCGCCAGTATTTCGAGCTGGATGAGCTCAAGCAGAACCTGCGCGGCCTGACCGAATCGCTGGTGCTGCGCCACACCGACTTCGGCTCGCTGCAGGCCTACCTGGACGGCTATTCGGTGGCCGGCGCCGCGCTCCAGCGCATGCAGATTCCGGCCACCATCCTTACCGCGCGGGACGATCCGGTCATCCCCGTCGATGCGTTCGAAAAGCTGGAACTGCCGCCCTGCGTGGAGCTGGACATCGCGCCGCACGGCGGCCATTGCGGCTTTATCCGCGGCATGGACATGACCAGCTTCACCGACGAGTACATCGCCGCGCGCTTCAACGCGCTGGCCGGCTGATCCGGCTTTACCGGATCAAATCAGCGAGCCGGGCTCGCGCCGCCGCATCCAGCAGGCGATGCTCATGCGCTCGCGCGTGGCCGGCAGCACTTCGTGTTCGAAGCGCGAGGACAGGAACAGCACCATGCGCCCCGCCTGCGGCAGCACGTCGTGGTGGCTGCCATCGTCCAGATACAGGCGCAGCGCGCCGCCGTCTTCGGCGCGCCAATCCGCGTTGAGGTAATACACCGCCGACACCACGCGCGCTTCGAGCTGGTGCGGCTGGTCCAGGTGGCGCGCATAGCGCGCGCCGGGCGGATACACGGCGTAATGCGCTTCGCTTTCCACCAGGCCCAGCATCAGGCTGCGATTGAAGGCCAGGCGCAGCGCTTCGAGCGCTTCGACGTACGGCTGCTGCGCCGCGGTGGGTGCGTCCATCTCGAACCAGCGCGTGTGGTCGCCACGCAGGGTGGATGCCACTTTTTCCCGCCCGATCCGCGCCGCCGTCAGCTCGCCCGACGCATGCAGCGCCGCACATTCGCCCGCCAGCGCCGCCGTCGCCGCGCCAGGCAGCAGATCTTCGAACACGCACCAGCCTTCGCCGGCAAGCGCGTCGATCACGGCATCGATGCGTGCGGGATCCATCGGAAGCTCAGTCCGCCGGCACGCAGCGCCCGCGCGCCCAGATGCGCAGCGCCTCGACCTGCTCGCGCATCAGCACCGACAAGGGCCGCGTCGCGCCCAGTGCCGCCAGCATCATCGGCTGGTCCGGCGGCGTGGCGGCGCTGCTGGCGTCGTATAGCGCGCTGACCACGGCCTGCTCGATTTCCGCGCCGGAGAAACCTTCGCTCGCGGCCGACAAGGCCGGCAGGTCGAACTGCTCCACCGGCAGCTTCCGCCGGCGCAGATGCATCGCGAAAATATCGGTGCGCACCGACGGCTTGGGCAGGTCGACGAAGAAGATCTCGTCGAAGCGCCCCTTGCGCAGCAGCTCGGCCGGCAGTTCGTCCACCGCATTGGCGGTGGCCACCACGAAGACCTTTGCCTTGCGCTCCGCCATCCAGGTCAGCAGATAGCCGAGCACGCGGCGCGATACGCCGCCATCCTCGCCGCCGCTGGCCAGGCCCTTCTCGATCTCGTCGATCCACAGCACGCACGGGGCCAGCAGCTCGGTGCTGTGCAGCGCCTCGCGCAGGTTCTTCTCGGTCTCGCCCTGGTACTTGTTGTAGAGCGCGCCGAAATCCATGCGCACCAGCGGCACGCCGAAGCCGCCGGCGATCGCCTTGGCCGCCAGGCTCTTGCCGCAGCCCTGCACGCCCAGCAGCAGCACGCCCTTGGGCGGGTCGAGCGTGGGATCGGGCTCGGCGGCGAGGAAGATCGCGCGCCGCCGCGCCACCCAGTCGCGCACGCGGCTGACGCCGGCGATGTCGGCGAAGCTGGCGGTGGCGTATTCGTAATGCAGCAGGCCGGAGCGGTTGAGCAGCTCGAACTTGGTGCGCATCAGTTCGGGCAGGTCGTCGGCGGTGAGCGCGCCGTCGTTGTAGATCAGCTTGCGCACGATGCGCCGCGCATCCGTCGCGGCCAGGCCGAGCAGGTTGCGCACGATAGTGCGCGCGGCGTCGCCGTCCACTTCCACGCGGCGGCCGTGCTCGCGCTGCCAGGCCAGCGCCTCGGCGCGCAGGATCGCCGCCAGCTCCTTGATGTCCGGCAGCGACAGCGGCACGCGCATGCACAGCGCTTCCAGCTCCTCCGGCAGCTCGATGCGCGCGCCCACCAGCACCACCGTATGCGCCGCCGAGCGCTGGCGCTGCACGATCTCGCGCAGCTGGCGCAAGGTCATGGCGTAGCGCAGGAACGGGTGGAAATCGAACAGCAGGTAGATGCCGCGCTCGGGCGCGTCGCGGATGGCGTCCAGGGTCGCGTCCGCGTCCGGCGCGAAAGCCTCGCCGCCCTGGGCGAAGTCCAGCCGGTTCAAGCCGTCGGTCAGGGTCCAGCGCCACAGCGGCCGCAGCGACTGCGCAATGACGTGGCGGAAACACTCGATCACCCGCTGTTCGTCCACCGTCTCGATGACCAGCAGCGGCGTGGCCGCGCGCACCAGGGTGGTCAGGTCCTGCAGTTCGCTCATGGCTATGGGGGATCCCTTCTCAGCCGGCGCACGATATCAGAGCGGCAGAGGCAACTTCACGCGCGTCGGTATAGGCTTCGGGGCTCCGCCCACCCGGAGGTCACCCATGCGTCCGTTCCTCGCTCTCGCGCTCGGCCTGCTTGCTCTGCCGGCCCTGGCCGATCCCCAGCTGGACAAACTGACCCTGCCCAAGGGTTTCCATATCGCGGTCTATACCGACCAGACCCCCAATGCGCGCGAGATCGCGCTGGGCGCCAAGGGCACGGTGTTCGTCGGTTCGAACGATGCCGGCAAGGTCTATGCGCTGACCGACAGCACCGGCAGCGGCAAGGCCGACAAGGTGCGCGTGATCGCCACCGGCCTGCAGCTGCCGGTGGGCGTGGCGTTCAAGGACGGCGATCTGTACGTGTCCGCCGTGAGCAAGATCGTGGTGCTGCGCGATATCGAGAACCACCTGGACAACCCCCCGAAGCCCGAGGTGGTGTACGACAAGTTCCCCACCGAGACGCACCACGGCTGGAAGTTCATCGCCTTCGGCCCCGACGGCAAGCTGTACGTGCCGATCGGCGCGCCCTGCAACATCTGCGACAAGGGCAAGGACTACGCCAAGCTCACCCGCCTCAACAAGGACGGCACCGGCCTGGAAGATGTCGCCTACGGCATCCGCAACACCGTCGGCTTCACCTGGCGCCCGGGCAGCAACGACCTGTGGTTCACCGAGAACGGCCGCGACCTGCTCGGCGACGACCTGCCCAGCGACGAGCTCAACCGCCTCACCCGCGTGGGCGAGCATTTCGGCTATCCCTATTGCCACCAGGGCGACACGCTCGATCCGGAATTCGGCAAGGGCAAGAACTGCAAGGACTACACGCCGCCGGTGCTCAAGCTCGGCGCCCACGTAGCCTCGCTGGGCCTGCGCTTCTACGAGGGCAAGCAATTCCCCGCCGCCTACAAGGGTGCGCTGATCATCGCCGAGCACGGCTCGTGGAACCGCACCAAGAAATCCGGCTACCGCGTGATGACGGTGCGCCTCAACGGCAACAAGGTGGCCTCGTACGAGCCGCTGATCGAAGGCTTCATGCAGGACGAGAAAGCCTGGGGCCGCCCCGCCGACGTGCAGCCGCTGCCGGACGGCAGCCTGCTGGTGAGCGACGACCTGAGCGGCGCGGTGTACCGCGTCACCTACCAGGCAAAGTGATCAGCGACTACCGAGGAGACCGCCGTGCAACTTCGCAGTGACAGCTTCCAGGACGGCCAGCCGATTCCCGCGCGCTGCGCCTTCGGAAAGCCGGGCGATCCGGTCGCCCTGTCGGAAAACCTGAGTCCGCAGCTGGCGTGGAAGGATGCGCCGCCGGCCACGCGTTCCTACGTGCTCACCTGCATCGACACCGACGTGCCCAGCCGCGGCGACGACGTCAATCAAGCCGGCCGCACGGTGCCGGCGGATCTTCCGCGCGTGGAGTTCGTGCACTGGCTGATGGCCGATATTCCGGTCGAGTACACCGAGCTGGCCGAAGGCGCCTGCAGCGACGGCATCGTCGCGCGCGGCAAGCGCGCGCCGTCCGGCCCGCCCGGCAGCGTGCAGGGCAAGAACGACTACACCGGCTGGTTCCATGGCGACAAGGACATGGGCGGCGAGTACCTCGGCTACGACGGCCCGTGTCCGCCATGGAACGACGAGCGTGTGCATCACTATCACTTCCGCGTGCATGCGCTGGACGTGGAAAAGCTCAACCTCGCCGACGGCTTCACCCTCGACGAGTTGCGCAAGGTGATGCACGGCCACGTGCTGGCGCAGGCGGAGCTCGTCGGCACCTATGCGATCTACGCGAAGGCCACGGTGCACGCTTAGATCCATTCAAGCGAAAACGCGTGTGACGCAACGATGTGGTGGCGGCGTGGAGGCTGCGGCGCGCAGCCTTCACGCTCGCGAGGCGCGTGCTATGGATGAATGCGGACCAGGGGTTCCCGTTCGCTGATATCAGAGGAATCGCGCCATGCTTCACTACGCCCTGGTCTTTCTGGTCATCGCCATCATCGCGGCCCTGCTGGGCTTCACCGGAATCGCAGGCACGGCCGCGGGCATCGCCAAGATCCTGTTCATCGTTTTCCTGATCCTTGCCGTGATTGCCTTCTTCCGGCGGGCCAGCTGAACAGACGCGCCGCACGGCGCCCATCCGGGCGGGATTTTCGCTACAGTCGATAGCCCGCAGTCCACGATCCCGTCCCCAAGGAGAACGCCATGAACAAAGAAGTCCAGGCGAAGGAAACGGCTCCCGAGCAGGCCCTCGGCACGGGCGGCAGCCGCATCGAGGAAAGTGCCGAGCGCTTCAAGCGCGCCACCTCCGACGCGGTGGCCACGGCCAAGGACAAGGTCGACCACGTCGCCGACCGCGTCGAGGACGGCCTGCATCGCGCCACCGACAAGGCCGCCGATGCCGCCACCCGCGCCACCGAGAAAGCGGGCGAATACAGCGAGCGCGGCCGCGAAGCCTATGACGAGGCGATGGACCGCGCCGACGTATGGCTGGAACGCGCACGCGACTACGTGCGTGAGAAACCCGTGCAGTCGGTGGCCATCGCGCTCGGCGCGGGCTGGCTGCTCGGCCGCATCCTGCGCCGCTGATCCGGCAAAGAGTCCAGGCGGATGCATGATCCCGGCCGCGAGGGCGGCGGGCGCGAGGACACCGGTCCCGATCCCGCCCGTCCCGACCCACCGTCGCAGGGGCAGGCGTCCGCCGACGCGGACGCCGCCGCGCCGGGCATCCTCGACGATATCGGCCGCGCCGGGCGCGCGGCCAGGCACCTGTTCGGTGCGCAACTCTCCCTGCTGGTGGCGGAACTCGGGCTGGCGCGCAGCGCCGTCTCCTGGATGCTGCTGGCCGGTCTCGCCGCCACCGTGGCCGGCGTGGGCCTGGGTCTCACCCTGATGGCGCTGGCCGGCGTGCTGCTGGCCGCCTGGCTGCATTCCTGGCCGCTGGCGCTGGGCATACTCGGCGTGCTGCAGCTGCTGTTCCTCGGCGGCATGATCATGCTGTTCCGCCGCTGCATGCATTGGCTCACGCTGCCCGACTCCCGCAACGCATGGCGTGAGACCATACGGCAGGCGATGCGCCGTTCCGAAGGCGCAGCGCCGGATCCGGCCGCGGCGCGGCCGGGCGCGAACGGGGAGGAGAGCCTATGAGTCTGTTCAAGCATCTGCGCGCCGTGCGCGAAGCGCGCGGGCGGGTGGCCGATGCGCGCGAGGCGCTGGCGGAACCGGCCGGTGCCCTGCTTGCGCGCGGACGCCGGCATCCGCTGGGCACGGTAAGCGTCGCCGCGGGCCTGGGCTTCGTGCTTGGCCAGTTGAACGTGCATCCGCTGCGCATTCCCGGACTGGGCGCGCTGCTCAACGGCACCGTCGCCGAACTGGTCGCGCAGGGCGTGCGACTGGTGGCCGAATTCAGCGAAGGCGGCTTCGACCCGTCATGAGCGCCATCGGTCCCCTCGTGCCGCCGCCGGAAGGCAGCGGCGAAATGGCGCCTGCACCGCTGCCGCCGGCCGACGAACCGCCAGCGCGCCATCGGCATCGACCGGCGGTGCGCTTCACCCAGCGGCATCTGCTGGGCATCCGCGCCGTGCTCAACCTGTTGCTGCTGCTGGCCCTGCTCTATACCGTCACGCTCGCCCGCGACCTGCTGATCCCGCTGGTGCTGGCCGGCTTCATCGGCCTGGCCTTCAATCCCATCGTCGCCTTCGCCGCGCGCCGGCGCGTGCCGCGCTGGCTCAGCGCCAGCTTCCTGGTCATCGCGCTGATCGCCGGCATCGGCAACGGCATCGCGCGCCTGACGCCGCCGGCGCTGGAATGGTTCCACGACGCGCCCAGCCTGGTGCGCAACTTCGTGCCCAAGCTGCGCACCATCATGCAGCCGCTGGAAGCGGCCAACCGGGCCACGCAGAGCCTGGTCGGCGGCCAGCTGTCGCGTCCGCCGCCGCGCGCCGCGCCGGTGACGATCGACGCCTGGGACGTGCTGGCCGGCACGCCCAAGGTGCTGGCCGCGGTGCTGACCGTGGTGCTGCTGGTGTTTTTCTTCCTGATCTACGGCGACACCTTGCTGCGGCGCCTGGTCGAGATCGCGCCCAACTTCCGCTACAAGCGCCGCACGGTGTCCATCGTGCGCAGCATCCAGGTGGAGGTGTCGCGCTACATCCTCACCACGGTGGTGATCAACGCGACGCTGGGCGTGGTCACCGCGACGATGCTGTGGGCCTATGCCGTGCCCGATCCGCTGCTGTGGGGTTCGGTGGCGATGATCGCCAACTTCATTCCCTACGTCGGCTCGATCACTACCACCGCCTTGCTGGCAGTGGTGGGCCTGATCCATTTCGACCAGCCCGGCCAGGCCTTGCTGCCCGCGCTGACCTTCGCCGGCATCACCGCGGTGGAAGGCAACCTGATCACGCCGCTGATCCAGGGCCGCCGCATGCGCCTGAGCCCGGTGGCGATCCTGCTGTGGCTGCTGGTGTGGGGCTGGCTGTGGGGCATTCCCGGCGCCTTGCTGGCGGTGCCCATGCTTACCAGCGTGAAGCTGATCGCGGAGAAGATCCGCGGCTGGCGCTGGTTCGCCATGGTGGTGCAGCGCTAGCGGATCACCAGGCGATCGGCGCGCGGTCGCGGAAGAAACCGCCGGTGATCGCGCCCTGCGAGGGCAGGCTGGCCGCCCACACGATGCCGGCCGCGCCGTCGGCGACGGGCCGACCGCCCGGACCGCCCATATCGGTGGCGACCCAGCCGGGGCAGACCGCATTGACCAGGATCCCGCTGCCTTTGAGCTCGGCGGCGAGCATGCGCGTATAGCTGTTGAGCGCGGCCTTGGACACCCGGTACGCGGGGCAGTCCTCGCCCTCGCTGTCGATCGCGCCGCAGCCGCTGGAGACATTGACGATGCGCCCGTAGGCATGGCGCCGCATGAAGGGAATGGCGGCTTCGCTGAGCCGCCAAGCCCCGAGCAGGTTGGTGTCCAGTGCGCCGCGCACGTAGGCCAGGTCCACCGAGGACGCGCGCTCGTCGAGATTGAAATACGCGCCCGCGTTGTTCACCAGCACGTCGAGCCGCCCGTAGTCGCGCCCGATGCGTTCGGCCAGCGCATCCACGTCCGCTTGCGCCGTCACGTCCAGCTGCACGGCGGTGACGTCGCCGCCTTCCCGCCGCAGCGCCTTCGCCGCCTTTTCGCCGGCGGCGAGCTGGCGCGCGCCGAGCAGCACGGTCATGCCGGCCGCGGCGAGCTGGCGCGACACCTCCAGCCCGAGTCCGCGGTTGGCGCCGCTCACCAGCGCCACGCGCTGGCTCGGTGGCGGTTCGGTGCCGAAGCGCTCGCGCGGCGCGCGGCGCGGAAACGGGACAGGAGGACTCATGGCGCTACACCCTCACGGCACCTGGGCAAGGTTGCTGCAGCTCTCGTCGCCGCAGGCTTCCCAGCCGCCGCCGATGGCCTTGTACACCGCCACGGCGCGCAGGTTGATCGCCGCTTCCGCTTCGGCCAGCGCGTCCTCGGCGGAAAGCTGCGTGCGCTCCGCATCGAGCAGCTGCAGGAAGTCCGCGGCGCCTTCGTTGTAGCGCACCCGCGCCAGGTCGGCGGCGCGGCGGCTCTGCGCCACCTGGTCGAACAGCTTCTGCACGCGCTCGCGCTGCAGATTGAAACCGACCAGGGAGTTGCTGACGTCTTCCACCGCCTGCAGCACGGTGCGCTGGTAGTTGGCCAGCGCCGCGTCGGCGCGCGCCTCGCTCGCCTTCACGTTGTTGCGCACGCGCTGCACGTTCAGGCCCGGCCAGCTGATGCTCGGCGCGATCGACCAGGCACGCGAGGACGGGCCGCCGAAGTCGTTGCTGCGTCCGGCCAGGAAGCCCACGAAACCGCCCAGCGTGATGTGCGGGAACCAGTCGGCCTTGGCTACGCCGATGCGCGCATTGGCCGCGGCCAGTTCGCGTTCGGCGATGCGCACGTCGGCGCGGCGCGCCAGCACGTCGCCGGCGTTGCCGATCGGCAGCGCCACGTCGATCGGCTTGAAGCTGCCGGGCGACAGGTCGATGTCCAGCTCGCCCGGACGCTCGCCCAGCAGCACCGCCAGATGCGCTTCGTCCGCATGCGCCTGCGTTTCCAGCACCGGCAGCTGCGCTTCGGTGGAGGCCAGCCGGGCGTTGGCGCTGGCCACGTCCTGCTCCGAACCCGTGCCGATGTCGAAGCGCGCGCGGATCAGCCGCATGGTCTCGCGCTGGTTGTCGATGTCGCGCTTGGCCACGTCGATGCGCAGCTGGGTGCCGCGCAGGTCGAAGTAATAACGCGCCACTTCGGCGAACAGCGTCACCTGCGCGTCCTGCAGCGAGGCCGCGCTGGCCTGCGCCTCGGCGCCGGCCGCCTCCACCGAGCGGCGCACGCCGCCGAACAGGTCCAGCTCCCAGCTGGCGTCGAAGCCGGCGCGGTAGCTTTCGGTGGTCACGCGGTCGGTGGTGAAGCCCGGCTGCTGCTGCCGGCTGCGCTGGTAGCCGATGTTGGTGTCGACGGTGGGCCACTGGTCGGCGCGGGTCACGCCGAGCAGGGCGCGCGATTCCTTCAGGTGCGCAATGGCGATCTTCAGGTCCGGCGCGTTCTTCGCCGCGCGCTGGATCAGTGCATCCAGCGCAGGGTCGTTGAACTGCTTCCACCACGCGGCCTGGAAGCCTTCGGCGGTTTCCTGCTTCGCATCGGCTTCCTGCAAGGTGAGCGGTTTCTCGTCGGGCCGATGGTAATCCGGCCCGACGCTCACGCAGCCTGCCAGCAGCAGGGCGGCGGCCATCGCACTCAGGCGTGCCTGCCTGGGCGCGCGGCGCGCGAACCAGCCCTGCACGGTTTCAATCAAGGTAAACATCAGTGTTCCTCCAGCGCGGGCGTATTGAGGCCCTTGGCAGCGCGGCGGGCGGCGCGGCGTTCGGCGGCGCGCTCGCTCCAGCCGCGGATGATCACGTAGAACAGCGGGGTGAAGATCAGGCCGAAGAAGGTGACGCCGAGCATGCCGGCGAACACCGCCACGCCCATGGCATGGCGCATTTCCGCGCCGGCGCCGTGCGAGGTCACCAGCGGCACCACACCCATGATGAAAGCGATCGAGGTCATCAGGATCGGGCGCAGTCTCAGGCGGGCGGCTTCCAGCACGGCCTGCTTGCGGTCCATGCCTTCCAGGATCTGCGCTTCGCGGGCGAACTCCACGATCAGGATGGCGTTCTTGCAGGCCAGGCCCACCAGCACGATCAGGCCGATCTGGGTGAAGATGTTGTTGTCGCCGCCGGAGAGCCACACGCCGGAGATCGCGGACAGCAGCACCATCGGCACGATCAGGATCACCGCCAGCGGCAGGGTCAGGCTTTCGTACAGCGAGGCCAGCACCAGGAACACCAGCAGCACGCACAAGGGGAACACCAGCACCGCGGTATTGCCGGCGAGGATCTGCTGATAGGTCAGCTCGGTCCATTCGAACGACATGCCGTTGGGCAGGTTCTCGCGCGCCAGCTTCTCCATCGCATCCTGTGCCTGGCCGGAGCTGAAGCCCGGGCCGGGGCCGCCGTTGATCTCGGCGGTGGGGTAGCCGTTGTAGTGCTGCACGCGGTCCGGGCCCACGCCCTGGTGCACGGTCAGGAACGAACCGAGCGGGATCGCATCGCCGCGCGCATTGCGGGTGCGCAGCTGCAGCAGGTCTTCCGGTTCACGGCGGAAGTGCTGGTCGGCGGACACGTTCACCTGGTAAGTGCGGCCGAAGCGGTTGAAGTCGTTGACGTAGAGCGAGCCCATATAGGCCTGCATGGCCTGGTACACGTCGGCCAGGTCCACGCCTTCGGCCTTGGCCTTCTCGCGGTCCACGTTCGCGTCGATCTGCGGCACGCTCACCTGGTAGCTGGAGAACAGGCCGGCCAGGGTCGGCGTCTTGCGGCTTTCGGCGATCAGGTTCTGGGTCTGCTTGTACAGCTCCTCGAAGCCGACGTCGCCGCGGTCCTCGATCTGGATGCGGAAACCGCCGATCGTGCCCAGGCCCATCACCGGCGGCGGCGGGAACACCGCGATGTACGCGTCCTGGATGCCGGCGAACTTCTGGTTCAGCGCCATCGAAATGGCACCGGCCGACAGCGAGGCGTCGCGGCGCTCCTCGAACGGTTTCAGCGTGGCGAACACGATGCCGGAGTTGGTGCTGTTGGTGAAACCATTGATCGACAGGCCCGGGAAGGCCACCGCGCTCTGCACACCCGGCTGCTTCAGGGCGATGTCGCTCATGCGGCGGATCACGTCTTCGGTGCGGTCCAGCGAGGCGGCATCGGGCAGCTGGGCGAACGCCACCAGGTACTGCTTGTCCTGCTGCGGCACGAAGCCGGTCGGCACGTGGGCAAAGCCCAGGAAGCCCAGCGCCACCAGGCCGCCGTACACCATCAGGGTGACGGTGCCGGCGCGCAGCACGCGCTTCACGCCGCCGACGTAGCGGTTGGCGCCGCTGCTGAACACGCGGTTGAACGGACGGAACACCCAGCCCAGGCTCTTGTCCATCCACACCGTGAGCTTGTCCTTCGGCGCGTCATGGTCGCGCAGCAGGATGGCGGCGAGCGCCGGGCTCAGGGTCAGCGAGTTGAACGCCGAGATCACCGTGGAGATGGCGATGGTCAGCGCGAACTGGCGGTAGAACTGGCCGGTCAGGCCGCTGATGAAGGCGGTCGGCACGAACACCGCGCACAGCACCAGGGCGGTGGCGACGATCGGGCCGGTCACTTCCTTCATCGCCTGGCGCGTGGCCTCCTTGGGCCGCATGCCGTGCTCGATGTGGCGCTCGACGTTCTCCACCACCACGATGGCATCGTCCACCACGATGCCGATCGCCAGCACCAGGCCGAACAGCGACAGCGCGTTGAGCGAGAAGCCTGCCAGGTACATCACCGCGAACGTGCCGATCAGCGACACCGGCACCGCCACCAGCGGAATGATCGAGGCGCGCCAGGTCTGCAGGAACAGGATTACCACCAGCACCACCAGGGCGATGGCTTCGAACAGCGTATGCACCACCGCTTCGATCGAACCGCGCACGAACACGGTCGGGTCGTACACGATGTGATAGTCCACGCCCTGCGGGAACTCCTTCTTCAACTCCGCCATGGTGGCGCGCACTTCGTCGGAGATCTGGATGGCGTTGGAGCCCGGGCGGGCGAAGATCGGAATCGCCACCGCCGGCTGGTTGTCCAGCAGGCTGCGCAGCGCGTAGTTGTTGGAACCCAGTTCCACCCGGGCCACGTCGCGCAGATGCGTCACGCCGCCGTCGGCGGTGGTGCGCACGATGATGTTGAGGAAGTCTTCCTCGGTGACCAGGCGGCCCTGCGTGTTGATGTTGAGCTGGAACGCGGCATTGCCGGGGCCGGGCGGCGCATTCAGCGCACCGGCGGCCACCGCCACGTTCTGCTCCTGGATGGAATGGACCACGTCGCCGGTGGTGAGCTGGCGCGAGGCCAGTTTCTCCGGATCCAGCCACACGCGCATGCTGTATTCGCCGGCGCCGAACAGCTGCACGTCGCCCACGCCGTTCAGGCGCGCCAGCTGGTCCTTGATGTGCAGGCGCGCGTAGTTCGACAGGTACAGCATGTCGTAGCGGTTATCGGGCGAGGTGAGGTGCACGACCATGGTCAGGTCGGGCGAGCTCTTCTGCGTGGTCACGCCCAGGCGCTGCACTTCCTGCGGCAGCTTGGTCAGGGCCTGCGCCACGCGGTTCTGCACCTGAACCTGCGCGTTGTCCAGGTCGCTGCCCAGCGCGAAGGTCACCGTCAGCGTCATGGCGCCGTCGCTGGTGGACTGCGAGGAGGTATAGAGCATGCCTTCCACGCCGTTGATCTGTTCTTCCAGCGGCGTGGCGACGGTTTCGGCGATCACCTTGGGGTTGGCGCCGGGGTAGCTGGCGCGCACCACCACGGTGGGCGGCACCACTTCGGGATATTCGGAGATCGGCAGCTTGAACAGCGAAATGCCGCCCGCGATGACGATCAGTACGGAGAGGACGCCGGCCAGGATCGGCCTGTCCACGAAGAATTGGGCGATTTTCATCGGATCGGTCCTGAGAGTTCTTTAGGACAAGCCGGCCCCGAAGGCGCGTGCTCCACGCGCCTGGCGATGCCGTTCGTTCCATCCCCGCGCCGCGTTCGGCGCGGGGCCATGTCCATCGATTAGTGCTGCGCGGCAACCTTGTTGCTGCCGCCGCCGCCGAGGGCGAGCTGCTTGTCGGGGTCGAGGCTGCGGGTTTCCATCGCTACCTTGGTGGCGTTGACCTCGGCGCCGGGGCGCACGTGCTGCAGGCCGTTGACCACCACCACGTCGTCCTTGTTCAGGCCTTCCTCGACCACGCGCAGGCCGTCGAGCAGCGGGCCGGTGACGACGCGGCGGTATTCCACCTTGCGGTCCTTCAGCACCAGCACGTACTTGTTGCCGAGGTCCGAAGCCACCGCGCGGTCGTCGATCAGGGCGCGCGGGCGCTGGCTGTCGCTGCGCAGCTGCACGCGCACGTACAGGCCGGGGGTGTAGCTGCCGTCGGCGTTGTCGAACACCGCGCGCAGGCGGATCGTGCCGGAGCCGGCGCGCAGCTGGTTGTCGACGAAGTCGATGCGGCCGGCGTGCGGGAAGCCCTGCTCGTTGGACAGCGCCATGGCGACCTTCGGCGCCACGCCGCGCTCGCGGCGCAGCTGCTCGAGCTTCAGATAGCTGTGCTCGTCGACGTCGAAGTAGGCGTAGACCGGGTTCACGCTGACCACGCTGGTCAGCACGTCATTGCTGGTGACCAGGTTGCCTGGCGTGATCAGGGCATTGCTGACGCGGCCGTCGACCGGCGCG
Organism: Dyella sp. SG562; assembly: GCF_011759495.1. Lineage (NCBI taxonomy): Bacteria > Pseudomonadati > Pseudomonadota > Gammaproteobacteria > Lysobacterales > Rhodanobacteraceae > Dyella > Dyella sp. SG562. The sequence continues at coordinate 74,668 of NZ_JAAOYS010000002.1, read as the reverse complement.
CGCACCTCGGTGAAGCCGAGGTTGAGCTTGGCGGCGTCCAGCGCGGCGCTGGTGGAGGCCAGCTGCGCCTTGGCGCTCTGCGCGGCCGTGCTGAGGCGGTCGCCTTCCTCGCGCGAAATGGCGTGCTGCTCCAGCAGGCGCTGGCCGCGGGCGGCATTGGCGTCGGCCAGCGTCAGCTCCGAACGGGCCTGGCTGAGATTGGCCTGCAGCCGGTCCACTTCGGCCTGGTAGGGGCGCGGGTCGATGCGGAACAGCAGCTGGCCCTTCTTGACCAGGGCGCCCTCGGTGAAATGCACCGAGTCCACATAGCCGCTCACGCGCGGCCGCAGCTGGATGGTGTCCACCGCCTGCAGGCGGCCGGTGAACTCGTTGGAATCGTTGACCGCGCGCACCAGCACCTGGGCGACGGTCACTTCCGGCGGCCCGCCGGCGGCGGCCTGGGCGTGGGTTTCGCCGCGGCTGCCGAGCACCGCCCAACTGCCGGCCACGGCAACCACGGCGAGGGTGGCGAAGATCCATCGTTTCTTCATGATGCGCTCCGAGAATTAGTGAACCGATCGGTTCAAACCGTTCGAGGCGCGAGAGAATAGGTGTACCTTCCGGTTTAGAAAATCCCTCCCTTGTGCAATGCAGTAGTGACTGTCAGTCACGAATGGGCGCAGAATCGACGCTATGGAAGACTTTGCCGCAATATCCGCCTTCGTTCGCGTGGTCGAGGCCAAGAGCTTCGCCGCCGCCGCCTCCCAGCTCGGCATGACCCCCTCCGGCGTCAGCCGGGCGGTGTCCCGCCTGGAGGAGCGCCTCGGCGCCCGGCTGCTGTTCCGTTCGACCCGTTCGCTGCGGTTGACCGACGATGGCGCCGCGTTTCACGCACGTTGCAAGGAAATCCTTGCCGATCTGGCCGAAGCCACCGAAGCCCTGAACTACGCCACCCGCAAGCCCACCGGCCGCCTGCGCGTGGGTATTTCGCTGGCCGTGGGCCGCGCCGCGGTGATCCCCCGCCTGGACGAATTCGAGCGCCGCTACCCGGATATCCGCCTGGAACTGTCCATGAGCGACAGCCCGGCCGACCTCAACGAAGAAGGTATCGACTGCGCCATCCGCGTCGGCGAGCTGGAGGATTCCAGCCTGATCGCCCGCAAGATCGGCTACCTGCGCAACGTGGTCTGCGCCTCGCCCGAGTACCTGGCCAAGTACGGCGCGCCGCGCAGCATCGAGGACCTCAAGCAGCACCGCATCATCAACTACGTCTATCCCAACCGCCGCCCGCGCCAGTGGCAGTTCGACACGCCCAGCGGCCAGGTCGGCGTGGACGTCGATGCGCACCTGCTGATCAATGACGGCGAGTCGGTGATCCAGGCCGCCGCCGCGGGCCTGGGCATCACCCAGGCCCCCCACATGCTGCTGTGCTGCATGCTCGACAAGGGCATGCTCGAGCTGGTCATGACCGACACCATCTCCACCGGCAAGCCGGTGTGGATCGTGTATCCGCAGAAGAAGCACCTGTCGGCGCGCGTGCAGGCCTTCATCGAATGGGTGCGCGAGCTGTTCGACCGCACCAACGAGCCGGGCTACAAGAAGGCGCCGGTGGCGGGGAAGGTGGAAGCGCCGGAACGCTTGAGCGCCGCCTAAGTCGTTGAAGCCCCGCGGCTTCATAAATCTTCATCCGGTCTTCCGGCGCTTCATTCGCCGCCGCGCTGGACTCCATGGGCACCTCAACCATGGAGTCCGACCATGCACCATCCCAGGCCTTACCTGCTCGCCGCCCTGCTCGCGGCCTGTTCGCTGTCTCTGTCCGCGGCCGAGTACCGCGCTCCTGACGCGCATGACGATGGCTGGCCCGTCGCCGATGCCCGCGCCGGACACGTCGACACCGCCCCGTTCGCCGCGCTTGAGGGCAAGATCGCCGACGGCAGCTTCAAGAACATCACCAGCGTCCTGGTCGCCCGCGACGGCAAGCTGGTCTATGAGCATTACTTCAACGGCAGCGACGCCGGGCATCTCAACGACGTGCGCTCGGCCAGCAAGAGCGTCACCGCGCTGCTGGCCGGCGCAGCCATCGATCGCGGCCTGATCCCCGGCGTGCAGGCCAAGGTCTACGGCTTCTTTCCGGACAAGCAGCCGGTGCAGCACGCCGACCCGCGCAAGCAGGCGATCACGCTGGAAGACCTGCTGACCATGAGTTCGCTGTGGGAATGCAACGACGAGAACGAGTTCTCCGCCGGCAACGAGGAGCGCATGTACGTCAGCGAAGACTGGCTGCAGTTCGCGCTGGACCTGCCCATCAAGGGCTTCGCGCCATGGATGGCCAAGCCGGCAGACAGCCCGCACGGCCGCGCGTTCTCCTACTGCACGGCTGGCGCCTTCGTCTCCGGCGCGGTGGTGGAGCGCGCCGCGCGCATGCCGCTGTCGCGCTTCGCCGCCGACGCGCTGGAAAAGCCGCTGGGCATCGAGCACGTGCAATGGAATGCCTCGCCGCTGGGCATCGGCATGGGCGGCGGCGGCACGCGCTACCGCAGCCGCGACCTGGCCAAGCTCGGCCAGCTGGCCTTGGATGACGGGCGCTGGCACGGCAGGCAGGTCATTTCCGCGGCGTGGATCCACGCCATGCTGACCGTGCATGCGCAAGCGCGCGACGACGCCGACTACGGCTACCTGTGGTGGTGCTTCCGCAAGCCGGTCACCGGCATCGACGAACCGGTATGGGCGATGAGCGGCAATGGCGGCAACTACGTGTTCGTGGTGCCGTCGCGGCGGCTGGTCGCGGTGATCACCAGCACGGCCTACAACCAGCGCTATGCGCATCCGCAGTCGCAGGAAATCCTGCGCGAATATCTGCTGAAGGCGGTGTCCGGCGCACGCTGACGCGCACACCTGGGTTACTGAAAAGTAACCAATTTACAGCGTGCTCCGGCGCGCTCAGACTGATGCCTCGCTTATCGACGGAATCTTCCCGGTGGCTCCTTCAGGAGCCGCCGACGTCGATTCACACCCACCAGGAGGCACGCATCATGACGACCCGAAAGACCGCATTCGCCCTGGCGTTCGGCGCGGGCCTCGCCCTCGGCGGGCTGGCGGCGGCACAGGCCGCGGAGCAGGATCACTGGCCGGCCAGCAAGAACGGCCAGGCGGTGCCGAAGGTGGCCGGCACGCCGGCCGAACTGGCGAAGAACCTGGCCAACTTCGACGACCTGGATTTCCGCGTCTATACCGGCCAGCAGTGGGAAAACCTGCACAAGAGCCATGGCCAGGACATCGTCGTGCACTACCCCGACGGCCACACCACCAAGGGCATCCCGGACCACATCAAGGAACTGCAATTCATGTGGACCTGGGCGCCGGACAACCGCATCACCGAACACCCGGTGCGCTTCGGCACCGCCGATGCGCAATGGACGGCGGTGATGGGTTTCCTCGATGGCACCTTCACCAAGCCGATGGTGCTGGCCGACGGCACCGTGATCCAGCCGACCGGCAAGGCCTACCACCTGCCGATGGCAACGCTGGGGCACTGGAACAAGCAGGGCACGATGGACGAGGAGTATCTGTTCTGGGACAACGCAACCCTGCTGAAGCAGATCGGCGTGGGCAAGTAATCCCGTCGACATTCGTACGGGCCGGCGATTGGCGCCAGCCCGGCGAGCTTCCATACTCGCGCTCATGGCCACCGACCCTTTGAACATCTGCGCCGCCGAAGTGGTGCTGCGCGTCCTGCGCGGACGCTGGGCCATGACCATCCTGATGACGCTGGCCGAACGCGGCCCCGTGCATTTCGGCGCGATGGAGCGCTCGATCAAGGGCGTCTCCGCCAAGGTGCTGTCGGAACAGCTGCGCTATCTGCGGAATGCGGGTGTGGTAAGCCGCAGTTCGTCCGCGCAGCGGCGCGAGGTCTATTACGAACTCACGCCGCGCGGCCAGGAACTGACACTCGCGCTCGACGCGATCAACGACCTGGCGCGACGCTGGCCCGACCTGTAGCGCTCAATGCGTGTCGCGCAGGTCCGCCGGGCGCCAGTCCGCAGCCAATACCTGGGCGCGCTGCGCGGCGACGCGCCGGCTCAGCGTGTCGATCGAGGCGGCATAGGCAGGATCGCTGGCAAAGCCACGCCATAGGGGCGAAGTCTGCAGATAGGCGCGGTCGCTGTAGCCGCCCTGCACGGCCGCATCCACCGAACGCAGCGCGTCGGCATGCCGTCCGCGCGCATCCTGCAGCAGGGCCAGTTCGAGATAGTCGCCGGGATAGCTCGCGCCGCCCAGGAACTGGCGCTGCATCTGCGCGATGCGCTCGTCCAGCCACGCCGGCGCGGGCGATGCCGCGCCATACAACGCCGTCAGCGTGATGGGCAGGCTCATCTGCGGACGCAGCTGCCGTGCCTGCTCGAAGGCGCGGCGGGCACCGTCGCGGTCGCCGCGCAGCAAGGCGAGTTCGCCGCCAAGCACATAAAGATCGACGTGTGGGGTATTGCGCGCGAGCGCCTGATCCAGCGCTTCCTGCGCCTCCTTGAAGCGCCCCTGCAAGAACAGATGCCGCGGCCAGGCGATATTGGAGAACACATTGTCCGGATAGAGCTGGAAGCTCTCGCGATAGCGCCGCTCCGCCGCGTCGGTGAAGCCCAGCAGCTCCAGCTCGCGCGCCACCTGCACGTTGCGGAAGCGCACGCGCGCCGGATCGCCGTGCATCTGCAGGTTGGCATGCAGCGCTTCGGCCAGTCGCCCCTGTTCCTGGTAGAGGTAGGCGGCCGAGGCGCGCGTTGCATCGTCGCCCGGATCGAGCGCCAGCGCTTTTTCATAGGCGCGCAAGGCGGCGGCGAGCTCTCCCGCGCAATCGTGCGCATAGGCGAGCGCGGACCACGCGGCACTGTTGTCCTGCTGCGTTTTCAGCACCAGCTCCGCTTCAGCGCGCGCCTGTTGCGTCCATTCGTAAGGGAAGTTGTAAAGGCAGACCCGCGCGCTGTAGGCGCGGCTCAGGCCGATATGCGCAACCGCGCTGGCCGGGTCGCGCGCCAGCACCTGCTGATAGAGCAGGATCGCGCGCTCGTTGTTGTCCTTCTGGCCGATGCCGGCGTAGTAGGAAGCGCGAACGGTCAGCGTCTGTGCCGGATCGATGCGGCCGTGCTCGATGGATGAGCGATACCACCACGTGCCGGCCAGCCCCAGCACGGCAAGCACGCCGAAGCCGATCGACCATGGGCGCAAAATCCGCTGCCGCATCACCGGCTCGTCGGCGATCAAGGCCTCTGCTGTCCGCGGCGCTTCGCACAACTGATAACCCCGCCCGCGCACCGAGCGGATATAGCGCGGATTGCGCCCGTCATCGCCCAGCGCCTGGCGCAGCAGCTTCACGCGCTGGGTGACGGTCTCCTCGTTCACCACCGCGGGCGCCCACACTTCGGCCATCAGCGTGTCGAAACCCACCACCGCATCGCCATGCCGCAACAGGCAGGCCAGCAGCTGGAAGTTCAGGCCCTGCACGTCGAGCGCGCCGCCGTCGCGCGTCACGCGCTGGCGCGCGAGGTCGATATGCAGGTCGAGCAGGCGGTAGTGGGATGACGGTTCCATGGCGCGCGGAACTATGTCATGGAACGTAGGTTGGGGTGAGCCATAAGGCGAACCCCAACCTGGCCAGGCGCATGGAGCTGGCGTTGTCGGGGTTCGCCTGGCGGCTCACCCCAACCTACGAAGTGTGCCTTCAGGCGCCGGCCGGCATCAGCAACAGCAGGGCGATGCCCAGCGCGATGCGGTAGAGCGCGAACGGCGTGAAGCGGTGCGTGCGGATATAACCCAGCAGCCACTTCACCGCGATAAAGGCGACGATGGCCGAGACCACGAAGCCGACGATCAGCGCGCTCCAGTCCTCGTTTGCCGCGCCGCCGCTCTTCACCACCTTCAGCAGCTCATAGCCGGTGGCGGCGTACATGGTGGGAATGCCCACCAGGAAGGCGAACTCCGTCGCCGCCGCGCGATTGCTGGTACCGGCCAGCATGGCGGCGAAGATGGTGGCGCCCGAGCGCGAGGTGCCGGGAAACACGCCGGCCACGATCTGCGCGATGCCGACCAGGATCGCCACCGTCCAGGTCACTTCGGTGCGGTCGGCCTGGCGCGCCGCCATCTGCTCGGCGCCGATCATCCACAGGCCGCCGATCACCAGCGCCCAGGCGATCGGAGTCACCGCCTCGGGCAGCTTGAAGCCCATGTGGGTGACGATGAAACCCAGCACCGCGGTGATCATGAAGGCCACGAACAGCTTCAGCACGTAGTCGCGGTTGGCCGGATCGCGCCACTGCGTGAGCAGGCCCCAGATGCGCTTCCAGTAGATGAAGGTGACCGCGAGGATGGCGCCGGCCTGGATGCCCACGTTGAACAGGTCCGAGCGCTCGCCCAGGCCCAGTTTCTCCGCGATCAGCAGGTGGCCGGTGCTGGAGATGGGCAGGAACTCGGTGATGCCTTCGATGATGCCGAGCAGGACGACTTTGATCAGATCGCTCACGTGCGGGACTCCGGGCCACTGCAAAGCGCCATAGCTTAAGCGCTAGCCCCTTCCTTGGGGCACGCTCATGCCGCTACTTGCTGACCGCCGGTTCATGCGGAGCTTCTTGCGATACCGCCGGCCAGGCACGCATCGGCGGCAGGGCGGGATCGATGCGCGTGGCATCCATGCGCGTGCGCAACCAGCGCGAGACCTTGTCCAGCGGGCATCGGTCGGCGGCGGGGCAGGGTGCGAGCCTCAGCGTCTTGCGCACCAGCGCATCCGCTGCCGCGTAGTTGGCGCTGCGCAAACTTGCGAGGGTGGGCATCGCGGTGGATACGCTCACGCTGTACTTGCCATGCGTCTGCCATAGATCGAACACCAGTGCGCCACCGGGCGGATAGTCGTCCGGGTGCGCGGCGTCGTGCCAGTCGGCATCGAGCAGGCCGGCGAGCTGCGCGAGATTGGTGTCGTGGCCCACCACCAGCACGGCGCGCGTGGACGCTGCCGTCAGCGGCGCGATCGGCGTCTTCTCGCCGCCGGCCTGCTGCAGGCTGGCCAGCACGTGCGCCAGCAGGTTGGAACCACCGCGCGCCGCGGCCGGCATGGACTTCTTGCTCAGCGCGAACTGCAGGTTGTGCAAGGTGACGAGACGGCCGATGGTCGCTTCGTCGCCCTGGCCCCAGGCTACGTTCGCGGCGGGGAAACCTTGCGCGTACTCCAGCATCAGGTTTTCGCTGAGGCTGCCGGCGGTCTTCAGCGCCTTGGCGCGTTCGCCGTCGCCGTTCGCGTCGAGCAGCGTCTTGCGGCCATCCGCATGCGCCTTGGCCAGGCAGGCCGAACCTTCGCAGCCGAGCAGCACGCGCTGCAGCTGCGCCAGTTCGGCCGGCGGCCAGGCCGCGGGCAAGGCGGGCTTGTCGTCGTCGTCCTTGTCGCCGAAATGGAACAGCGGGTTGTTCCGGTCGGTGGGCAGGGCGAGATACGTGGGTTGGCAATCCGCCGCCAATCCCTGCGCCAGCGCCGCGCCGCTGGCGTGATTGCGCGGCGTGCTGTCGGCAATCACCACCACGTCGTTCACGCGGTCGCAGGCGCCGGACCACAGTCCATCCGCCGCGAACAGGCGGCGATAGCTTTCGGCCAGCGCGCGCATGCCTTCGCTGCCATGCGGCGTGAGCTGCCCCGGTGCGACCGGCCACGCGGTCCACGGCCGGCTGGCATAAGGCGCCAGCGCCTCCGGCGCCTTGGTCGGCGCACGCACGCCATGGCGCAGCACCACCACGCGCAGGCGCAGCGTGGCCTCGTCCGCCTGCGCCAGCAGCGGCGCGCACAGCGCCGCGCCGAGCAGGGCCGCGCGAACGAAGGCGCGCGCCCTCACAGCTTCACCGACAGGTCGAGGAACACGCCGCGGCCCGGCAGTCCGAAGTACAGCGGCGTGCCGCTGACCGACTGCGTGCCCGCATAGCCGGCCAGCTTGTGCACATTGAACAGGTTGTTGACGTCCACGCTCACCGAGTAACCCTTGCCGCCCCAGGGACCATGATCGCCGCGGAAACCGAAGGCCGCATCCCAGGACATGTAGCCGGCCAGGCGCGCGCCGTTGGCGAAGACGTCCTTGCCGCTGGCGTCGGTGGCGTTGTCCAGGCCGTACTGGTGGCCCACGAACTTGCCCATCAAGGAACCGAACCAGCCCTGCCGGCTGCTGTAGAGCAGGCCCAGCGCCGCCGTCACCTTCGGGGTGGCGGCGACCTGCACGCTGCTGCCCTTGTAGGTGGCCTTGTTGTAGCTGGCGTTGCCGTACAGGCTGAGCGTGGGCGTCAGCGCATAGGTCGCTTCCGCCTCGGCGCCCTGGTAGACCGCGCCGCCGCCGTTGACGTAGGCGCTCTCGTTGCCGTTGGCGGTCTTCACCTCGGTCTGCGCGATCAGGTTCTTGAAGTCGATGTAGTACAGGTTGGCGCCGAAGGTCAGTCCGCGCGTCGCATACGCCGTGCCCACCTGGTAGTTGGTGGTCAGTTCCGGAGCCAGCCCGCGCGTGCCGTTCAATTCGATCACGTCGATCGGCGGCGCCAGGAAGCCGCGGGCCACCTGCGCATACGCGCTCCACTCGTCGCTCAGGCGGTCGTGCAGGCTGAGCGAGGGCAGGGTGGCGCTGTAGGTGGCCTCGGCGTGCGCGGGCACCGGCGGCGAGATCTTGTTGAGCGTGGCGTCGAGGCTGCGCGTGACGGAGGAGTAGCGCAGGCCCGGGCTCAGCGTGAGCTGGTCGGTGAGGCGCCAGTCGTACTGCACGAAGGGCTGCGCGGTGTCGGTGCGGTCCTTGAGCTGATAGTTGTAGACGGGGCCGTACTTGGTGCCGCTGCGCTGGCCGGTCGTCATGTCCAGCGGCACCTGATAGCGCTGATCGAGATTGCGTTCCAGCCACACGCCGGTCTGCAAGCTGCCCGGGCCCAGCTCGCGGCCCAGGCGCAGCACGTCGCCGAACGCGCGGAAGCCGTTGTCGGCCTGCTTGCCCGGCACGTCGGTGGCGGACTTGCCCACCTTCTTGCCCTTGGCGTCGTAGAAGGTCACGCCGTTGTCGGCCGCATGGTTGTCGGTGGCGTCGCTGGTCTTGAGCGACCAGTGGTCGAAGCTGTTGTAGTAGACCTTGTTGTCCACGTCCCACTCGCCCAGCCGCGTGACCAGGCCGACATAGGTGAAGCTGGAGTAGTACGCGGCCCGGTTGTAGCCCTGGTACGACTGCAGGCGCGGGTCGTCGCGCAGGCCATAGCGCCAGCCGTACTGCGCGATCTCGCCCAGTGTCGCGCCCTGCACCGTGTTCTGGTGTTCCTGGTTGTAGCTGGTGACGAAGGTGAGCGTGGTGGCGGCGCCGAGGTCGCTCACCGTCTTGATGAAGGCATGCTCGCGGCGGTCGTCGGTGCCCTTGAGATAGGTGTCGCTGGCTTCCTTGGAGAGATCGGCGAACAGCCTGGTGTGCGCGCCGATCTGCTCGTCCGCGGCGACGCCGCCGGCGCGCGTGTTCCAGCTGCCCACGGTGAGGTAGGGCGTGACGCCCGGCACGTCGCTCGGCTCGCGCGAACGCAGGCCCACCGTGCCGCCGAAGGTCGCATTGCCGATGGTGGAGCCGCCGCCGGGGCCGCGGTCGATCTCGGCCTGGCCCAGCACGTGGTTGTTGAAGTAGGCCGAGGTGGTGTGGTGCAGGTCGCTGGCGTCGCCGAACGGAATGCCGTCGAAGGTGATGTTGAACTGGCCGTCCTGGAAGCCGCGGATGCTGATGCCTTCGTTCTTGCCCAGGCCCGGGCCTTCCGGCGAGGTGACGGTGACGCTTGGCGCGTACTTGATGATGTCGTCGAAGTTGGAGTTGAAGCGCAGGCCGTCGCGGATAAAGCGCTCGTCGATCACCGAGGTCGGCTGCACCGCATCCAGCGGCGCGGCGCTCGGCGCCAGCGTATCCACCGCGTTGGCGTGCACGCTGATCGGCGCCAGTTCGCGCGTGGCGTTGTCAGTGTCCACCGGCGGCAGGCCGCGCGACGCCGTCGCGTCCGCGGCCGGTGCGTTTCCCGCGCGCGCGGCCGGCACGATGGTCACCGTGGTGGGCGTGACGAAGCGGTAGTCCAGGCCGGTGCCGGCCAGCAGCTGGCGCAGCTGCTCGCGCGGTTCGCCGGCGGCGGCGCCGCGGCTTTTCACGCTTTCGGCGACGTCGGCCGCATACACCAGCTGCAAGCCGCTGCGGCTGGCGACCAGATCCAGCGCTTGGGCCAGCGGCATCGGTGCGATCGCCGGCGCGGCGGTGTGATCCTGCGCATGCAGGGCAAGGGAGAGCGTGCCGCCGAGCAGCAGCGCGATATGGAGGGCGAGCGTCTTGCGCATGGAGCGAGCCTTGGGGCGAGAGGGAGAACAAAGGCGGCGAAGCGCACACGCATCGCCGCCGCATGATCTCTACGAGTGCCCCGCGCGCCCGTCGGGTACCGCCGATTCGATGAATTTTTTCTTACAGCTTGCGTGTAATGCGGATGTCATCCGCGCCGCGCTGTACACGTACGCCAGGCAGAGTGCCCAGGTAGGCCACGAAAGCTTCCGGGTCGCGCGCATGGAAACGGCCGCTGATGCGCGTGGCGGCCAGCGCCGCATCGTCGATATGCAGCGGCGTGCCGCCGTAGATCGCGAAACGCCGCGCCACTTCGGCCACGGTGCTGTGTTCGAAATGGATGTCCGCGGGCAGCCAGGCGGTGTGCTGCGCCAAGTCCGCGCGGCGCTCCAGCGCGGCCAGGCGGCCGCCTGCCACTTCCGCGTACTGGCCGGCGCGCAGGTCGGCCAGCGCTTCCGCTTGCGTGGCGGCGGGCTCGCCCGTCCAGATGCGGACCTCGCCGCTCACCACCGCGACGCTGGCGCCGTCCGCGCGGCGATGCGCGTCGAACACGGTGCCGACGTCCTCCAGCACCTGCTCGCCCACGCCCACGCGCAGCGGCCGCGCCGGGTCCCTGCCCACGTCGAACAGCGCGCCGCCGCGCAGCAGTTCGAAGCGGCGTTGTGCCTGGCCGTAGCGCACCGCCACCGCGCTGGCGCGGTCCAGCTGCAGCAGGGTGCCGTCGTCCAGCGCGACGTCGCGTACCTCGCCAGCGGAGGTATAGACGTCCATCGGCGCCGGTGCCTCGTGCAGGAAGGCCGCGCCGCCGATCAAGGCAACGGCCACGGCGGCGATGGCCTGCTGCCACCATGGCGTGCCGGCGCGGCGCACCGGTGCGGCGGAAGGCGCACGCGGCAGCAGCGGACGCAGCTGCACCACCGCACGCTCGGTGGCGGCGAGGTCGGCCAGCTCGGCGGTATCCAGGGCATCGAGCGCGGCGGCGGCGCCCAGGTCGCCGTGCAGGCGCGCCATGCCGATGTATTCGGATACATGCAGCGGCGACTGCCGCAGCCAGGCGAGGAAACGCGCGCGCTGCGCGGCATCCAGCCCTTCGCGCTGGTCCAGGTACCACTCGGCCGCCTGCTCGGCGGCACGGCGCAGCAGGCGCGGGTCGATGGCGTCAGTCATAGCGCGCCATCCCGACGCGGCACGCGGCCAGCGCCTTGACGATGTATTTCTTGACCATGTTCGAGGAGACGCCCAGGCGCTCGCCGATCTCGCGGTAGCCCAGTTCGTCGCGGTAATGCATCACCAGCACCGCGCGGCAGCGCGGGGTGAGGCGGGCGATCAGTTCGCCGAGCCGTCGGCGGCGCAGCTCGCGGTCCACGCCGGCGGCGGCCTCGCAGGGCGTGGCCAGGCGTTCCAGCACGTCTTCCAGCGCATCGCCGTTGACCGGCGCGCGCTGGCGCAGGGCGGCGTGCTCGCGCAGCAGGTTGGAGGCGATGGTGAACAGGTAGGCCTCGGGATTGCGGATGTCCTGCGCCCCGTGCCGGTCCGCGCGCAGCAGGCGCAGGTAGACCTCCTGCACCAGGTCCTGCGCATCCCAGGCATGCGCGGTGCGCCTGAGGAAATAGCGGTTGAGGGTGTCGCGCTGTTCCTCGAACAGGCGCGACAGCCCGGCGGCGGGGTCGGTCACGGGCGCTCGCGGCGCGGAGTGTGGACGCGGGACGCTAGTGCGTGGGAGTGACGATTGTGTGACGACGTGCGGGACGGAACTCTTCTCCCCTCCGGGGAGAAGATGCCGGCAGGCAGATGAGGGGCCGGGGCTCGCCAAGGCGTAGCGACAGGGCGGGGCTTGCTTACTGCTTCTGCTTCATCGCTCCGCCCGCCCCCTCACCCCAGCCCTCTCCCCGAAGGGGAGAGGGGGTTGGCTGCGCGGGGCCTGGGGGGTCACGTGCCCGAATGAGGGATGACGGGCTAGGATGGCGGGCGTTGTTCGCGGGCGATGGATGAAGCGCATTGTTGGTGCAAAATCGCGATTGATTTAGCGCCTTAAAGGTGCAAAGCGACCATCGCCATTCACGCAATCCTTACGCAAGTAACTGATCCGGCTTGGCTCCTTCCGCTGGCATGGAGCTTGCCAAAGAGCGAGTTGTTTCCACGTCCCCATCTATTCGAGGTTCGTCATGTCCGCCCAGAAAGTGCTCGACCTGATCCAGGAACACGACGTCGAGTTCGTCGACCTGCGTTTCGCCGACATGCTCGGCAAGCATCACCACGTCACGTTCCCGGCGCACACCATCGACGAGTCGACCTTCGAGGACGGCAAGATGTTCGACGGTTCCTCGATCGCCGGCTGGAAGGGCATCAACGAGTCGGACATGATCCTGCTGCCCGACCCGGACACCGCCTACCTCGACCCGTTCAGCGGCCACACCCAGCTGGTCCTGCACTGCGACGTGCTGGAGCCCAGCACCATGCAGGCCTACGGCCGCGACCCGCGCTCGATCGCCAAGCGCGGCGAGGCGTTCCTGAAGTCCACCGGCATCGCCGACACCGCCTTCTTCGGTCCGGAGCCGGAATTCTTCATCTTCGATTCCGTGCGCTGGCAGAACGACATGGGCCGCGTGTTCTACGAAATCGGCTCCGAAGAAGCCGCCTGGTCGTCGCGCTACAAGTACGAGGACAACAACACCGGCCACCGTCCGGGCGTGAAGGGCGGCTACTTCCCGGTCAGCCCGGTGGATTCGCTCGGCGACCTGCGCGCCGACATGTGCAAGGTGCTGGAGTCGCTGGGCCAGGTGGTGGAAGTGCACCACCATGAAGTGGCCAATGCCGGCCAGTGCGAGATCGGCGTGAAGTTCAACACGCTGGTGCAGAAGGCCGACGAACTGATGACCATGAAGTACGTCATCAAGAACGTGGCGCACCAGAACGGCAAGACCGCCACCTTCATGCCCAAGCCGATCGTCGGCGACAACGGCAGCGGCATGCACGTGCACCAGTCGCTGGCGAAGGACGGCAAGAACCTGTTTGCCGGCGACCTTTACGGCGGCCTGAGCCAGACGGCGCTGTGGTACATCGGCGGCATCTTCAAGCACGCCAAGGCGATCAACGCCTTCGCCAACTCCACCACCAACAGCTACAAGCGCCTGGTGCCGGGCTTCGAAGCGCCGGTGATGCTGGCGTACTCCGCGCGCAACCGCTCGGCGAGCTGCCGCATCCCGTACGTGTCCAACCCGAAGGGCCGCCGCATCGAAGTGCGCTTCCCCGACCCGATGAACTCCGGCTACCTGGTGTTCACCGCGCTGATGATGGCCGGCCTCGACGGCATCATCAACAAGATCGACCCGGGCGCGCCGGCCGACAAGGACCTGTACGACCTGCCGCCGGAAGAAGAGAAGAACATCCCGCAGGTGTGCTCCAGCCTCGACCAGGCGCTGGACGCGCTGGACAAGGACCGCGACTTCCTCAAGGCCGGCGGCGTGTTCACCGACGACTTCATCGACGCCTACATCGCGCTGAAGATGCAGGAAGTCACCCGCTACCGCGCCAGCACGCATCCGCTGGAGTTCCAGATGTACTACGCGCTCTGACCGGCGCAGAAATCTTTGCAGGCATGGAACGGGCGCTTTGGCGCCCGTTCTGTTTTCAGGACGCGGCGGTTGCCGTGGCGCGGAAGCGCATGACCACAATCGCCACCGCGCCGAACAGCACCACCGCGCTGCCCGCGAATACGCCGCGCGCACCGCCCGCGTCGAAGATCACGCCGCCGATCGCCGCGCCCAGGCTGATCGCCAGCTGCACCGCCGCCACGATCAGGCCGCCACCGCTTTCGGCCTGGTCCGGCACCGTGCGCGTGATCCAGGTGGACCACGCCACCGGCACGCCGCCGAAGGCCATGCCCCACAGCGCGATCAGCGCGGCATGCGCCGCCGGCACGCGGCCCAGCGTGACCAGGCCGATGGCGATCAGGCCCATCAGCAGCGGCATGCCCAGCAGCATCGCGCGCAGGTTGCGTTCCAGCACCAGGCCGGCCAGCGAAGTGCCGACGAAGTTGGCGGTGCCGAAGCCGAGCAGGATCGCGGACAAACCGCCCACGCCGACGCCGGTGACGGTTTCCACAAACGGCCGCAGATAGGTGAAGAACGCGAAGTGGCCGGTGAACACCAGGGTGCAGGCGAGCATGCCGCGGCTCATGCCGGGGCGCTGCAGCACCTCGACCAGGGTGCGCAGGCGCGTGGTACCGGTGGGCGCCATCCGCGGCAGCGTCACCAGCTGCCACACCAGCGTGAGCAAGCCCAGCAGCACGGCCAGCAGGAACACGTTGCGCCAGCCGATCAGCGCGCCGAAGTAACTGCCCATCGGCGCCGCCGCGATGGTGGCCAGCGACACGCCGCTGAACATCAGCGACAGCGCGCGCGGCACCAGGTGCTCGGGCACCAGGCGCATGGCGGTGGCTGCCGACATGGTCCAGAAGCCGCCGATGGCGATGCCCAGCAGCACGCGGCCGGCCAGCACCGCGGCGAGGTTGGGCGCGTAGGCCACCAGCAGGTTGGAAACGATCAGCAGCACCGAGAACGACACCAGCACCCAGCGCCGGTCGATGTTCCGCGTGGCGGCCGAAATCAGCAGGCTGGTGATCATCGCCACCACCGCGGTGGCGGTTACCGCCTGGCCGGCCACGCCTTCGGTAATGCCCAGGCTGGCGGCCATCGGCGTCAGCAGGCTGGCCGGCAGGAATTCCGCCGTGACCAGGCCGAACACGCCCAGGGTGAGCGAGAACACCGCGCCCCAGGCGGGCTGTTCGCGCGTCTCGCCGCGGGTGGTCAACTGTATGCCTCCGTCCATCGTGCGTTCCGTTCTCGGGTATGGGGGAGGCACAGCGTAGGAAAGTACAGCCGGACGGTCTATGATGAAGAATCTTTCGATCTTGATCGATCGTCCGGATCGCCATGGATATCCAGCCTTCCACCATTCCTCACGACCTGGCCAGCGAACTGCTGCTGGGCATGCGCCTGGTCGGCGTGCAGTACCGCCGTATCGAGGTGTCGCCGCCGTTCGGGCTGGCCTTCGGCGAGGAGCCGGAGCGGGCGCAGTTCCATTTCGTGGCGCGCGGGCCGGTGTTCCTGCGCAGCCCCGGCGGGGTCATCCATCGGCTGGATACCAGCGCCGCGGTGCTGCTGCCGCGCGGCGGCGCGCACCAGTTGCTGTCGAGCGCGCAGCCGGAACAGCCGTGCAGGGACATCGCCACCCTCAGCGCCACCGAGCTGTGCCCGACCGTGCGCGGCTGCGCCGACGTCGGCGTCTGCCAGGGCGAGCGCACCCTGGTCTTCAGCGGCTGCATGGAATTCGATCTCGGCGGCATGCAATCGCTGGTCGCTGCGATGCCCGAGGTGATGCTGGTCGGCACCCTGCTGGACAGCAACCCGGAACTGCGCGCGATGCTCGACGCGATGGAGCGCGAATCGCTGGCGCCGCGCGCGGGTTCGGCCGGCATCCTGGCGCGGCTGGCCGACGTGGTATCGGCTTTTATCGTGCGCGGCTGGGTGGAGTGCGGCTGCGGCGACGCCAGCGGCTGGGTGGAAGCGCTGCGCGATCCGCGCCTGGGCAAGGTGCTGGTGGCGCTGCACCGCGACCCGGGCCGCCAGTGGACGGTGGCGGAACTGGCCGCGCAGATGGACAGCTCGCGCTCGGTGTTCGCCGAACGCTTTCTCGCCGTCACCGGCATGACCCCGCTGCGCTATCTCACCGAACTGCGCATGCGCCTTGCCGCGCAGTGGCTGGCGCGCGACCGCGAGCCGATCGAGAGCGTGGCCTACAAGCTGGGCTATGGTTCGCTGGCCGCCTTCAGCCGCGCCTTCAAGCGCGTGGTGGGCCGGCCGCCCGGCGCGCTGCGCGCGCATGCGCCGGGGGAATCCAGGAACGCCAAGGAGTCCACCGCATGACACGCACCGCCATCGCCATACGCCACGTGGCTTTCGAGGATCTTGGCCTGCTGGCGCCGATGCTGGCAGAGCGTGGCTATGCGGTGCGTTATCTGGAGGCGGGCATCGATGCGATCGACGCCGGCGTGCTGGATGCGGCCGATCTGGTGGTGGTGCTGGGCGGGCCGATCGGTGTGTATGAAGTCGACCGCTACCCCTTTCTTGCCGGTGAGCGTGCGGCGATCGCCTCGCGGCTGGCCTTGCGTAAACCGACGCTTGGCATCTGCCTCGGCGCGCAGCTGATCGCGCAGGCGCTGGGTGCGGAGGTGGCATCCACGGGAAAGGTGGAGATCGGTTTCGGTCCGCTCACGTTGACCGACGAAGGCCGCGCTTCCGTGCTCAAGGGGATCGGCACGGTGCCCGTGCTGCATTGGCACGGCGATCAGTTCGCGATCCCGGCCGGCGCGCAGCGCCTGGCGCAGACGCCGGGTTTTCCCCACCAGGCCTTCGCCATCGACCGGCACGTGCTCGGCCTGCAGTTCCATCTGGAAGTGGAAGCCACGCAGTTGGAGCGCTGGCTGATCGGGCATGCGCATGAGCTGGCCGCGCATCGGATCGATCCGAATTCGTTGCGCCGCGATGCCGCTGCGCACGGCACTGCACTCACCCACGCCGCACGCGGCATCTTCGCCGCCTGGCTCGACGGCCTGTGATGATTTCCACCAATGCCTTGATGATTTTCCCCAGGGCGGCGGCAAGCTCGACGGACAACTAAGCGCCCGGCGTGCATACTCCGGCTCCTCGGCCATCGCACCGCGGCGATGCCATTGCGGAGGACTGAAGGATGAAACGCAAAGCCGGCAACGCACTGCGCTGCGCCATCGTGTTGGGACTGGCCGGCTGGATGGGCCTTGCCATGGCGCAGCAGGCGCCCGCCGCGCATCCATGGAGCGATGCGAAACTCTCGCCGGACCAGCGCGCCGACCTGCTGCTGAAGCAGCTCACGCAGGACGACAAGTTCCAGCTCATCCGCAGCTATTTCGCCGGCCCGCGCAAGCCGGAAGACAAACCGGCGCCGCCGGGCTATATCGGCTCCGCTGGCTATATCCCCGCGATCGAACGCTTGGGCATTCCCGCCATCCAGGAAAGCGACGCGGGCCTGGGCGTAGCCAGCTCCGAGCGCATGCGGCCCGGCGACTACGCCACGCCGCTGCCTGCCGGCCCCGTCACCGCCGCCACCTGGGATCCGAAAGCCGCCTTCCGCGGCGGCGCCATGATCGGCGGCGAAGCGCACGCCAAGGGCTTCAACGTGCTGCTGGCCGGCGGCACCAACCTGATGCGCGAGCCGCGCAACGGCCGCAACTTCGAATACGCCAGCGAAGACCCGCTGCTGGCCGGCACCATGGTCGGCGAAGCGATCCGCGGCATCGAAAGCCAGCACGTGGTGTCCACCATCAAGCACTTCGCCTTGAACGACCAGGAAACCGCGCGCACCACTGTCGACGTGCGCATCGGCGAACAGGCCATGCGTGAGTCCGACCTGCTGGCTTTCGAGCTGGCGATCGAGCGCGGCAAGCCCGGCTCGGTGATGTGCTCGTACAACAAGCTCAATGGCGACTGGGCCTGCGAGAACGACTATCTGCTCAACCAGGTGCTGAAGCGCGACTGGAAGTATCCCGGCTTCGTGATGTCCGACTGGGGTGGCGTGCACAGCGCGGCGAAGGCGGTGAATGCGGGGCTGGATCAGGAATCGGCCGCCGAGATCTTCGACAAGCAGATCTACTTCGACGCACCGCTGCGCGACGCGCTGGCGAAAGGCGAGGTAAAGCAATCGCGCATCGACGATATGACGCGGCGCATCCTGCGCAGCTTCTTCGCGGCGGGCGTGTTCGAGCATCCGGCGAAGAAGGCCCCGATCGACGAGAAGGCCAACCTTGCCGTGGCGCGCGAGACGCTGGAGGCGGGCGCGGTGCTGCTGCGCAACCAGAACGGCTTGCTGCCGCTCGATGCCGCCAAGCTGGCATCGGTGGCGGTGATCGGCGCGCACGCCGACAAGGGCGTGCTGGCCGGCGGCGGTTCGTCGCTGGTGACGGCCAAGGGCGGCAATGCGGTGCCGGGTTTGAAGCCGACCGATTGGCCGGGCCCCGTGACGTACCACCCGTATGCGCCGCTGAAGGCGCTGCAGTCGATGGCGCCGCAGGCGAAGGTGCAGTTTGCTGGCGGTGAGGACGTTGCCGCCGCAGCGGCGCTGGCGGCGAAGTCGCAGGTGGCCGTGGTGTTCGTGCAGAAATGGGCGGGCGAAGATTTCGACGCGCGCGACCTGTCGCTGCCCGATGGCCAGGACGCCCTGGTCGCCGCGGTTGCCAAAGCCAACCCGCGCACCATCGTGGTGCTGGAGAACGGCAGCCCCGTCGCCATGCCGTGGCTGGAGCAGGCCGGCGCGGTGCTGGAGGTGTGGTATCCCGGCGGCGACGCGGGCAACGGCATTGCCAACATCCTCTCCGGCAAGGTCAATCCCTCCGGCCGCCTGCCGCTGAGCTGGCCCCGCGATGTATCGCAGCTGCCGCGTCCGGAGCTGCCGGGTGCAGGCGGCGGTACGCCGCCGGAGAGCGTGGATTACGCGATCGAAGGTGCGAACGTCGGTTACCGCTGGTATCAGTCGAAGAACATCCAGCCGCTGTTCCCGTTCGGCTATGGGCTGTCGTACACCACGTTCGAGCATGGTGGGCTGAAGGTGGATGCGAAGGGTGGCAAGGTCACTGCCACGGTGACGGTACGCAACACCGGTAAGCGTGCGGGTGCCGATGTGGCCCAGGTCTATGTGCAGGTGCCGGGGGCGAAGGTGCGGCGGCTTGCGGGGTTTGCCAAGGTGTTTCTGAAGCCGGGGGAGCAGCGGGTTTTGAGTATTCCCCTGGAGCGGAAGCTGCTGGCGGATTTCGATACGGTGAAGCATGGGTGGGTGGTGCGTGGGGGGGAGTATGTTGTGAGTGAGGGGCGGTCCTCCGCGGATTTGGGCGCACCGGTCGCGACCCAGCTCGCGGGCGATGGCACCAAATAACCAGCGACATGCGGACTGCCTGAATACGCCATGGGCATATTTATCCCGGAGATAACGCCTTTCGACCGCCGGAAGGCGTACCCGCACGAGGCTGCGCGGAAAATTTGAACCCCTCCATTCGGGACTCTTGACCGAATCAGCGCCGCGCTCGCCAAACCGAAATAAATTTCGTTGCGAAGCTTCTTGCGGTCTGCTACTAAATCGTCGCTGCCTCGTCACTCCCGTGAAGCGGCAAAGGGGAAAGGTCATCGCGTCACTCCGTCGTGCCTGAAAAGGTGCGCGATAGACCGTTGCGTCTTGTTGCAGCCATTGCGTCAAGGTGAAGGGGAAAGGGATGACGAGTCGCGATTGGCGCAAGCCGCGCCGCGTTCTGCTGGCTTTTGCTCTGGCTATTTGTTCGTTCCCGGCCTGGTCGCAATCAGCGGCAGTGAAGCCGGAGGACGAGTACAAGAAGAAGATCAAAGTCACTGAAGACATCCAGCCTCTCGGGGAAAACCCCTTTGGCGAAAGCATCAGCCTGTACAACGGTTCGCTTTCCTTCATGCAGACGGACGTGAGTGCGGCAGGCATCGGGCCCTTGCTGCAGCTCAGTCGCTCTTTCCATATCGCCGACGTCGATCCCACCTATTCCTATCAGGAATTCCTGAACAACACATTGGTGGACTGGGGCCTCGATGTTCCGCGCATCGAGACCCTATCGGCCAACTACAAGTGGAGCGACACCGGTGGCCAGCTCCATACGGGCTGGTTCTTTCGCGACAACACGCAGCGATGCTCGATATTGGCCACCGCGCCAGACATTGTCGTTGACACCAAGGCCGGTTTCGAACCGGTGACTTACAGCAGTTCGGACTGGTGGCATGGCTATCAGATGATCATGCCGGGTAGTTCGCAAGATCTGATGAAGCGCGATGCAGGCAATACGCTCGCGCCACAGATGACGGTGCCGGGCACCAGCAGCACATCCTTTCCCATCGTCACCAAGGATCATTGGTCGATCGGCTGTCTGGCACAGACTGCAAATGGGCAACCGGGAGAAGGCTTCTTCGCTGTCTCGCCCGACGGCACGAAATACTGGTTCGACTGGTTCGCATACAAGATCGGCGAATCGATGGTGAGGAATGGCGGCGGCTCGCTGCATCGGCAAGTCGATACGATGCTGGTATCGCGTATCGAGGACCGCTTCGGCAACAGCCTCAGCTATTCCTACGATGCGAATGGCAATCTGACCCAGATTCTCGGTAGCGATGGCCGCAAGCTCACACTCAGCTATGAAGTGTGGCAGCGGCCGGAGAAAGATCCGTTCGGCAATTACTATGCACCGCCTTCTTATCGTCTTCACTCGGCGACGCTGCAGCCAGATTCTCCGAACGCGCGAATCTGGAATTACTCGTACAGCTCAGACCCGCATATTCCCAGGCTGACGGCGGTCACCCAGCCGGACGGATCCAACTGGTCGTTCAATCTTGGCGGGTTCCGTGCGCCCAGCCTCGACAACCTTGCCGGTAGTCCCGAGGTTGGCGGTTGCTTCAGCGTCAACGCATATACGGGGGCGTCCTCGCAAGGCAGCATCACGCATCCGTCGGGGCTCACCGGCACGTTCACCGTGATGAGCCGCGTGCGTGGGCGTTCGTATACACCCAATGTATGCATTCAGAGTCCTTCCGGCGATTTCACGCTGGTGCCCGATGCTTATGTGGTTGCCGCCCTGAGTCAAAAGAAATTCTCTGGCGCAGGAATGGCCGACCAGGTGTGGACCTACGGCTACTCGCCTGCGAATGAGAGCAAGATCGAAGATTGCTCGGCGGGCTGCGCATCGTCGGTATGGACAGACGTCACCGATCCGGCGGGTAAAGGGGTGCGCTACACCTTCAGCAACAAGTACGACTTCACTGATAGCCAGCTGCAGCGGACGGATTTCTATGCGCAGGGCATCGGATCGAACGTGCTGCGGTCGGAGGTGAACACGTATGCGATGTACTCCTCCGGGCCATGGCCCGTGCGCTTTGGCGATGACCCGCAACGGCGACTCAATGACGACCAGCTGGAAACGCAATCGCCGTTGAGCCGGCGAGATATCCAGCAGGATGGAGATACATATACCTGGCTGGCGATCAGCTTCAATGAATATGCCCAGGCCACCACGGTAAAGCGCTTCAACAGCTTCAGCAGCTTCAATATCGATCATCCCGTCCAGGAGCAGACCACCTACCTCAACGACCTTCCGCACTGGGTGCTGGGCCTGCCGGCACAGGTGGACATCACCTATGACGGCAAGACCGAGACCACCGACAAGTACGACTACGACCCGGGCAGCGTGACGCTGTCGCAGCGCTATCGTTTCGGCCAGGCGGTGATGAGTTACACGTTCAACGCCCAGGGCCAGCTGGCGAGCTTTACCGACGGCAACCATCACTCCACCACGCTGGGCAATTACAAGCGGGGTATCCCGCAGTCGATCGGTTATCCGGACAGCACCACGCAGAGCCTGGTGGTGGATGACTTCGGCCAGATCGCCAGCATCACCGACCAGGCGGGCAGCACCACCAGCTACGCCTACGACGCCATCGGGCGCATCCACCGCATCGACTACCCGTCCGGCGACGAAGTGGCTTGGCTGCCCAAGACCTTCGACTACGCCTTCGTCGGCGCCGCGGAGCAGGGCGTGCCGGCGAATCACTGGAGGCGCACCAGCACCAAGGGTAGTGCGGTTACCACCACGTACTTCGACGCGATGCTGCGCCCGGTGCTGAGCCGCACGGCGATCGCCGGCACCAGCATCAATGCGCGCACGGACTACGACTGGAAGGGACAGAAGACCTTTGTGTCCTATCCGGTGAACGGCACGCCGGATCTCGGCACGATCACCGCGGGCACCACCAGCACCTACGACGCCCTGGGCCGCTTGACCCAGACCCAGCAGACCTCCGAGCTGGGCACGCTGACCGCGCTCACGGCGTATCTCTCCGGCGCGCGCAAGCAGGTTACCGATCCCAAGAACAACGTCATCATCACCAGCTACCAGGTGTTCGACCAGCCCGGTTACGACGCGGTGATCCAGGTGCAGGCGCCGGAAGGAATCAACCAGGCCATTACCCGCGACGTGTATGGCAACCCGCTGGCGATCCACCAGTGGGGCAGCGCCAACGGCTTCAGCAACGATGCCACCAAGACACTGGCGTACGACAGCTACCACCGCCTGTGCCGCACCTCGGAGCCGGAGAGCGGCAGCGAGGTGACGGCGTACGACGATGCCAACAATGTGGCGTGGACGGCCGCGGGCCTGAGCATCAGCGGCGATGGCTGCGGTACTGAGCAGGTGGCCGTCGCCGCCCAGACCAAGCGCAGCTACGACACAATGAACCGTGTGTTGAGATTAGACCCACCGGCCGGGACGCAGAACACCGTCTATTCCTACGATCTGCTGGGCAACCTGCAGACCGCCAACTCCGGCGTGACGTACTGGACCGGCTACCGCAACAAACTGGGCCTGCTCACCGGCGAGTCGCTGCAAGTGGCTGGCCAGGACCTGTGGCGCATGGGCTATGCCCACGATGCCTATGGCGCCATCAGCACCATCCAATACCCGGATGGCGAGGCCATCAGCTACGCGCCGGATGCATTGGGCCGGGCTACCCAGGTGGGCAGCTATGCCACCGGCGTGAGTTACTACCCGGATGGCGACGTGGCGTCCTTCACCTTCGGCAATGGCGATTCGTATGCGGTGCAGAAGAACGCGCGCCTGCTGCTGAGCAACTTCACCTATGGCAACGGCGGCACGCTGAAGCTCAGCGAGGACTATGCCTACGACAACAATGGCAACATCACCGCCATCACCGACCTGACCGACGGCACGCGCACCAAGAGCTTCGGCTACGACGCGCTGAACCGCCTGACCCAGGCGCAGGCCAGCCACTTGTGGGGCAGCGAGAGCTACGGCTACGACCCGCTCAACAACATCGCGAGCCGGATCAGCAGCGGCCAGACCTTCACCTACAACTACGACGGCAGCAAGCGCCTGGCCAGCATCACTCAGGGCGGCAGCAACGTCATCACGCTGGGCTACGACAACCGCGGCAACGTCAACAACCGCAACGGCGTGACGCTGAACTTCGACCAGAAGAACCAGCTCACCGATATCCCGGGCTACGACAGCTACCAGTACGACGCCTCCGGGCGGCGCGTGGTGAAGAACCCGACCAGTGGTACCGGCGCGACGTACTACTTCTACACGCAGGCGGGACAGCTCGTGTACGCCTTCGATGCGGGCACGTCCAAGGCCACCAACTATGTGTACCTGGGCAAGAAGCTGATCGCGCGCAACGAGTCGTTGAAGCTCAGCAATCCCGCCGGCATCAGTTTCAGCGCCAACCCCAATGCCGGCAACTACACGGTGAGCTGGACGGCCGTGCCTGGGGCGACGGGTTACAACCTGCAGGTGAGCGCCGATGGCGGCACGACCTGGAATGTCGCCGGCAGTGGCATGTTGACGACCACCAGCCTGGCCGTGATCAACCAGGATGGCGGCAGCTATCTGTACCGCGTGCAGGCCTGTGCCGCGAGCGGCTGCGTCGGCGGATGGACGGTCTCGCAGAACCTGGGCGTAACGCCGGCGGCGCCGGTGATCACGGTGCCGGGCAGCATCGTCAACGGCAACTACACAGTGAGCTGGACGGCGCCGATCTCGGCGACGAGCTACGACGTGCAGGAAGCAGTGAACGGCGGGGCGTGGACATCGATCGCCACCGGCACCACGGCCACCTCGATCAGCCGTCCGGGTACCAGCAGCGGCAGCTACACCTATCAGGTGCAGGCCAAGAACAGCTATGGCACCCGCGGCTGGGTGACGTCCAACGCAGTCACCGTCGACACCACCTACGGCGTGGTGCCGCCGGCACCGGCGAGCCTCACCGTGCCGGCTGCGAGCGCCGACGGCAACGTGAGCTTGAGCTGGGCGGCGGTCAGTCAGATCACGCATTACGTGGTGCAGCAGAGCAGCGACGGTGGCACCAATTGGAGCGGCATCTACGACGGCACCGCCACGACCACATCGCTGAGCGGTCTGGCCAATGGCAGTTACCAGTACCGCGTCGAGGCCTGCAACGCCTACAACTGCAGCGCCTGGCAGAACGGCAGCAATGCCCTGGTGGTGACGCATCCGCCGACCGGCGTGCCAACGCTCACTGCCCCTGCCAACAGCACCAATGGCAGCTTCACCATCAGCTGGACGGCAGTGAGCACGGCCACCAGCTACACGCTGCAGGAGAGCGTCAACGGCGGCGGCACCTGGACGCAGGTGCAGGCCAACGGCAATACCAGCTGGCCGACCAGCGGCCGCGGCAACGGCAATTACAGCTATCGCGTGCAGGCCTGCAACGTGGGCGGTTGTGCGAGCGGATGGAGCAGTACGGGCACGACCACGGTGCTGTTGCCTCCACCTACGCCTACGGGAATTACCGTGCCGGCGACGAGCAACGGCCCCATTCCGGTCAGCTGGAATGCCAGCCCGACCGCAACGCGTTACGACCTGTATCAGAACATCAACAATGCCGGCTGGACGCTGGCGGCCAGCGTCTCTTCCACAAGCGTCACTGTGACGGCGACCACCTCCGGCACTTATCTGTTCTTCGTTGCCGCCTACAACGCCAGCGGCTGGAACGGCGCGGTCAATAACAGCTCCCAGGTCACCGTTACGATTCCGCCCAGCGCTGCACCGAACTTAAGCACGCCCGGAAGCAGCAGCACGGGCAGCTACACGGTGAGTTGGTCCGCCGTGAGCGGTGCGACCTCGTACAACCTGCAGGAGCAGTTGAACGGCGGCGGCTGGACGCAGGTGCAGGCCAGTGGCGCGAGCAGTTGGGGTGCGTCAGGTAGGGGCAATGGCACCTGGGGTTATCGAGTCCAGGGTTGCAACGCAGGCGGTTGCGGTCCGTGGAGCGCTACTGCCAATACGGTGGTCACGCTGATTCCGCCGACACCAACCGGTTTGACGCTCAGCACGTCGGGCGCAGTCAACAAGCCGGTCGTGCATGTGTCGTGGAATGCTTCGACTGGAGCCACTGTTTACAACGTGGAGGAAACCCATCCGCAGGATGGCGTGTTCATTCTGTACAGCGGGCCGAATACGAATACGGGCTCCCAGATCACCGCCGATGGCAGCGTGAAGTTCCGTGTACAGGCTTGTAACTCATCGGGCTGCTCCGCTTGGAGCAACTACGCCAGCGTGTGGCTTGCTTCGGGGGCGTGAGGGAAAAGCGCATGAAAAAAATCTGCCTGATGGCCGCACTATGGATATCGCTGAGTCTCTGCGCTCAAGCAACCACAGTCACGTATATCTATACAGATCCACAGGGCACCCCGTTGGCCGAAGCCGACGCCAGTGGAAATGTCACCGCGACATTCGACTACAGGCCTTATGGCTTGCAAGCACAGGGGGCACCTGCCAATGGGCCGGGCTACACAGGCCACGTAAGTGATCCCGATACGGGATTCATCTACATGCAGGCCCGATTTTATGACGCCTACTCTGGTCGGTTCCTGAGCGTGGATCCTCTCCCAACACAGCCGGGAAACAGCTACTCATTCAATAGGTATCTGTATGCGAACGGGAATCCGCTCCTGTATCTCGATCCGAATGGACGAGCGCCACAACAGTCGCCTCTCATTGAGCTGGACTGGTTTCATAAGTTTTTGAATAAGGCGGTCAACGATGACATCAAGACGCCATTGCGGCCGGCCTATGAAGCAGGCAGCGCGGTTTACGATCACGTGGATAGCGTTGTAGCCATCACCGTCTCAGTGGAGGGCGGTCATAACGTTGGTGGCGGTTACGAATTGAACGTGCTTCATCCGAAGCAGTCGACGGCAAGTCTTTATCCTGTAGCAGTTGGAAGAAATGTAAGCATTGATATCGCCCCCAAAGAGGGCTTCAAATTCAATCTTGTGCAGAATCCGCAGGAGACTACGCCAAAGGTGACGTACAGCGTGGAAGGAGGCGAGTTCCTTCATGGAGGCCTCAGTTTCACGCTGAATCCTGGTGGAACCCTTGAGGTCACCCCAAAAGTTGGACTTGGGGTTGGCACAATGGTTAAGGGGCCCGGGTACACTTTCGATATTTTCAAAGATAAGACCGATAACACGACGAGACAGTAAAATGCCTGGCTCAGATGAAAAGGCGCGGACGTATGGCATTCAAATTGGTGGCGCTCATCATGGCAATTTATATATTGTCGCAACATGCTTTCACCATATTTGTCGCCCGCAGGATGAGCAGGTATGACCCGAATTATTTTAAGGATGTGGACTTTTCGAGCCTGGGGATACGGTTGTCTTTCCGCTTGACAAGGATGCTGTTTGACCCTCACCTTCCGGCCGAAAATTATTCCGCGGGAATGAAAGGGCTTTTGTTGGCGGCAAGAATTGTTTATGCGGGCATAATTCCGCTATTTGTCGTGCTGATGACTATATAGCTCACGAATTGCACTTCTCGCTTATCATCATCACCTATCGAAACTCTCTCCGCTCCGGGGAGAAGATGCCGGCAGGCAGATGAGGGGCGCGTGCTTGCGGTGGTGTTTCTACGCAGGGAAGAAAAGCTTTGGCGCTTGTAATGGCCCTCTGCCTGTCGCTCCGCCCGGCCCCTCACCCCGGCCCTCTCCCCGGAGGGGAGAGGGGGATTGAGAGGGTGTGGCTAGGTTCGTTCTAGGAAGCGTCGCGCTCGTCGTCGGTGATCGAGCACTCTTCACTTCGCACCTGAAATAGCTGCATGCGCAAATGCGCCTGCGTCGCGCAGCGCGCGCCCATTTCGATAAACGCCGCGATGCTTTCCAGCATGGTCGGCAACCGCTGCGCGTTCACGCTGCCACGCTCATCGACGAGTTCCGCCAGAAGCCGGATCGCGTTGTGTGCGTAATGCAGCCACTCGGTCGCATCGTTCAACAACGCATCCGGCCCCGCCTCCGGATCGGAAAAATATTCCACGTGGCGTGTGAGCCACGCTTCGCCATAGATATCCATAAGCTACTCCTTGCCATGCGCCGCCCTCGTTCCGAGAACGGCACGCCGCCGGACAGCACGGCGTGCCGCGACCATACGGACTCGAGGCTGACCGGCCACCTGGGACACAGGCGCCGGGCGGCTTGATTGAGGAAGTGGAATGCGGCTTCAGGTGCTTTCGCCGTTGCACGAGGCAACGCGCCGGGTTGCACGGCTAGGAATCATTACCTGCGAAAACTCTTAGGCCGCGGTTCTTCAACCGTGTCCGCGAAGACGGCGGACAGCCCAATGGGCCGGCGGATGTGCCGTCCTGGGGATCGGCGAGCGTGCGAGTGACGTATGATCTGGCCTAGCCATGATCGACTCCCATGAAGTTGGTGATGGTTAGCGGGTCAGGGGTGTTAGCCGCACCCTTGGCCCGCGCTCTCACGACATTGCTGCCATGGTTGCCCGCGCCGCGCATCGAAACCACAGCGCGGGCAACGAGAATCACGCTAGCAGAGCAACCCAAGGCTGTCTGTAGGGGGATTCTTAATTACGCGAAGTATCAGAACGAATACTTCGCCGTCAGCAGAGTAGTCATACCCGAATCCACCACATCGGAAATCGCCAGGCTGTTGCGGCCCACGTGCGACCAATACGTGTAGTTCTTGGTGAGGTTCGAAATCGACAGATCCACCTGGAAGCCATGCGCAAACGCGTAGCCGGCATGCAAGTCGACGCGCGCCACCGGGCGGATCCACAGATTGTCCCAAGGCTGGTTCTGGCCGAAGTAATCGTAGGTCGACACGTACGAACCGGCGTAGTGATAGCTCAGATTCACCGAGAACCCGTTCTTCTCGTAGAACAGCTCCGCATTCGCCATCAGCTCCGGCGCGTTCTGGATGCGCTGGTGGTGGAAGCCATCCAGGCCCAGGTCCACCGACGTCCACTGCCGCGTGGCATTGAAGCCCACACCGAAACCATCGAACGGCGCCGGCATGTCCTGGAACTTCTGCCGCAGCGCCGTTTCCACGCCATAGACCTTGCCGTCGCCACCGTTCTGCGGACGCACGTACTGGATCGAGCCCGCATCGGTGGTGCCCGCATTCACCGGATTGCTGCCCGATTCGTAGATGTAGTTGGACAGGCTCTTGTAGAACAGCGCAGCCATCGCATGGCCGCCGTGCTGATTGCCCCATTCGCCGGAGAGGTCGAAGTTCAGCGACTTGATCGGCTTCAGGTTCGGGTTGCCCTCGGTAATCGTGGTCAGGCCGTCGGCCGACACGCTCACCTGCGAGCCGCCGCCGAGCTGCACGAAGGCGGGGCGCGTATAGCTGGTCCAGATCGAGCCGCGGTACACCGCGTTGTCGCCGTCGCGGTAGTTGACGAACAGGCTCGGCAGCGGCTCGTCGTAGTGGGTGAAGTTGCGCGCGAAGTGGCCCGGCTGCTCGGTGCCGGCGTCGCGCGGCGTGCTCCAGAAGGTGTTGCGGATGTCGGTATGCTCGAAGCGCAGGCCGGGGATCACTTCCAGGTCGCCCCACTTGAAGCTGGCCATGGCGTAGGCGGCGCTCACCGTTTCGCGCGCGCGCTGGGTGTTGCAGTTCCAGTTGTTGATGTACAGGTTGCTGCAGGTGTCGAGGTTGGCGTCGGTCACGTTCGTGGCGATCAGGCGCTTGAGCGCGGCCTGGTCGATGGTGGGCACGTCGTAGCCGTACACGCCGGGGAACACCGACGAATAGCCGCCGTCGATCAGGCCGAGCGAACCGAAGCTGCGGCCGTCGGTGTACTTGGCGGTGGTCCAGTCGCGGTTGGTGAACTCGCGGTGTGCGTCGCTGTACTTCACGCCGAACTGCAGGCTGCGCAGCGCGCCGTCTTCGAAGTCGTAGCGCGCGTCGAACTTCGCGCCGCCCTTCTCCTGGCCGCTGTAGGACTTGGTCAACTGGCCCGAGCGGCGCGCATACAGGGTGGCCACGCTGTTGAGCTGCGCGTTCATGGCCGGCGTCAGCATGGGGTAGGGCAGGTGGTCGGCGCCGTAGCTCATCACCGTGCCCGCGCCATAGGGGAAGTTGGCGGAGCTGTACTGGTCGTTGCGCGCGGAGATCTCCACGTGGTCCGGGCGGTCGTTGTCGCCGAAGCTGTAGAACAGGCTGGGCGAAAGGGTCCAGCCGCCGAGGGTCTTGTCGCCGCCGACCTGGAAGGTGGCGAGGTCCGCCTTCTCCGGGTTGGTCTCGTACCAGAAGCGGGTGGCGATGCGGCCGATCACCGGCTGATACAGGCCGGTAGTGCCGATCGGCGCATAGCTGACATTGGCGGGGATGATCTGCAGATACGTGGTGTCCTGCTCGGTCTGCGCATAGCCGTAGGTGGCGCGCGCGTAGGCGGTGAGCGTGTCGTCCACCTTCCAGTCCAGCGACACGTTGCCGCCGTAGCGCTTGGTGTGGCCGGAGGAGGTGCCGATGTTCATGCCGGTGCTGAGCAGGTTGCGCACGGGGTCGAAGCCCGGCGCGTTGTCGCCCTTGGCGGTGGTGCGCGCGAATTCCCAGGAACCGTCGTTCAAGGCGGACGAAGCGGCGGCCGCTTCGCTGTTCACGTAGTTGCGCTTGTCGTAATAGGCGCTGGCGTAGATGCCGAACTGCTTTTCTTGCCCGAACTTGCTCTGGAACTCGCCGGCCAGGCCGCCGCCCAGGCCGTTGTCGCCGTAGTCGCGGGCGCGGCTTTCCATGCGGCCGCTGGCGGTGACGCTGCCGCTGGTCGGCGCGCTGAAGTCGAAGGCGGTGGGCGTGCGGAAATCGATGGTGCCGCCGATCGCGTCGCCGTCCATATCGGCGGTGGAGGTCTTGTTCAATACGATGGTCTGCAGGCCCGAGGGCGGCAGCAGGCTGAGCTGCACGCCGCGGCTGTAGGCCATGCCCTGGGCCACGTTCACGCCGTTGATCAGGTTGACGTTGTACTCGGCATTGAGGCCGCGCACCGAGGTGAACATGCCTTCGCCGCGCGAGGCGCCGTCGATGCCGCCGAAGTACGACTGCCCGGTATTGAACACGTTGACGCCGGGCAGCAGGCCCAGCGCCTCGGCCACGTTGTGCACGGCGGTGTACTTCAAGTCATCGGCCGACAGCACGTTGACCGTGTTCACCGCATCCATCTGCAGCTGGCTGGCGTCGTAGCGGTTGGCGGCCACGGTGATCTTGCCCAGCGTGGTGGCGGCGGCAGGGGCAGTGGTGCTGTCCTGCGGGGCGGCGGGTGCGTCGCCGGCGCAAGCCACGGTGGCAAAGCCAGCGGTGACGATGGCCGCCGCGATCGCGCGCGCCAGCAGGTGATGTTTGGTCGAACGCATGCAGTACAACTCCGGAGTGGGGATAAAGCCCGGCCACGGGAGGTGGCCGAAGGGAAGCCGGCCAAACTAGAGAGCATGCGTGAAAATTCCGTGGCGCCCGGATGAAAAACCCACACCAAGCTGACGCGTCCAGACGTCTAAATGAAACATGCGCCGACGGCTTCGCGCGTCACACGCGCGACATAAAGGTCAGCAAAAATACCCTGGAAAGATCGATCTAAATGAACTTCGGCGGTCAGGCGACCCTGGTGTCGTGCGCGGCGTCGCCGTCGGCGACGACGCGATTGCGGCCGCTGCGCTTGGCGCGGTACAGCGCTGCGTCCGCATCGCGGCACAGCGGCTGCATCGCATAGCCGGAAGTGGTAGTCACCGCCATGCCGATGCTGGCGGACAGCGCCACCACCTGGTCGCCGGCGCCCGCCGGCGTGGCCTCGATCGTGCGGCGCACGCGTTCGGCCAGCATCAGGCCCTGCTCGCGGCCGCAGTCCAGCAGCAGGATGCCGAACTCCTCGCCGCCGAGGCGGCCGAACAGGTCCGAGGAACGCAGCAGCGGCTGGCACAGCGAGACGACGTGCTTGAGCATGTCGTCGCCCACCGCGTGGCCGTGCGTGTCGTTGATCTGCTTGAAGTGATCGAGGTCGATGAACATCAGGCAGGCCGTGCCGTGCTTCTTGTCCAGCAAGTGCAACGCGCGGTCGGCGTCGGCGATGAAGGTCTGGTGGTTGAGGATGCCGGTGAGGCCATCCACGCAGGAGAGCTTTTTGAAGCGCAGCTGCGAGCGCTTGATGCGGAACAGCCAGAACACGATCGACACCAGCAGGAGCAGCAGCATGGCGATGTACAGGCGGCTGGTCTCCACCGCCTTGGTGTTCAAGGCCTGCTGCAGGCGCAGGATGCTGTTCTGCTTGGCCAGCGACTCGGTTTCCAGCCGCTGCACGTGCAGGTGCTGCTGGGCCATCTCGTAGGCCAGCGTGCGCGCGCTGACGTCGTTGAGATAGCCCTTGTCCTGCGCCGAATACTGTTCGTGGTAGGCCAGCGCGGCGGCGGCATGGCCCTGGCGCTTCTCCACTTCGTACAACACCTGATAGGCCACCATCAGCCATTCGCTGATCTCGCCCTGGTGCGCCATGGCGATGGCGGCGAGGCCGGCTTTGCGCGCTTCGCCGTCGTTGCCCAGCATGGCCTGCGCCTGCGCGCGCTCGGCCTGCGCGGACAGCATGTGCGGATAGAAGCGATTGAGTTCGATGGTGGGCGCGACATGGTCGAGCAGGGCCATGGCCTTGGCCGGCTGCTTCTCGTCGATAAACAGGCTGCCCAGCACCAGGCGGATGCTGTTGGTGGCCACCGGCTGCTGCGCGTCGGTGCAGGCGTCGATGCCGGCCTGCACCTCGGGGCTGGCCGAATGCAGGCGCTTGCCGTTGTACAGCGCGGCCACCAGCAGGTTGAGCGGCAGGCAGCGGTTCTCGCCGGACGGGATGGCTTCGTCCATCATCCGCGCGTACTTGATCGCCAGGTCGGTCTGGCCGGCCAGGTCGAGCATCTGCGAGAGATTCATCAGCACCAGGAACCGGGTCATCGGGTCCTTGATCGCCGGCAGCTCGGAAGCCAGCCGGTTGGCCAGGGTGAAGGCCTCTTCGTAGCGCTGGTTCCAGCCCAGGTTCATCAGCAGCAGCGAGGAAGCGCGCAGGCGGATCGCGTCGTCGCCCGCGTGCTCGATGATGTCGTGCAGTTCCTGTTCCGACTTGGCGTAGTTGCCCTGGAACATCACTTCCCACGCATCGAGATAGCGCAGGCGCCAGGCATCGCGCGGCGTCAGCGGCGGGGCCTCGCGGTGCAGGCGCGCCAGCATCTGCACGAAGCGCGGGTGGTCCTTGCGCTGCAGGTTCTCGGCCTGGTCGAGGAAGGCCGTGGCGTCGCCGATGGTGGACGCCGCGGCGGGTTCGGCCGCGATGGCGACGGGCACGTCGGCATGGCCGGGCTGCGCAAGCGCGCCCAAGGCCAGGACCGCGAGCGCGGTCCAGGTCTTCAGGCGGTCTGGCAGCCGGGCCATGGCGGCGTCGATTCCGACGCGGGCGCCGTGCTTATTCTTCTTCTTCGGGGGACAGCGGCTTCGGTAGATCCTCGGGGAGGTCTTCCTCCTCGGTGCCCGGAGCCTGCGTGACCTGCGGCGGTTCGGATTTCTGCGCGCCGAGTTCGACGATCAGCGGCGCGCTGTCGCCGGTGCTGGCGGCCGTCTTCAGCGCCTCGGAAGCCTGCGCTTCCAGCTGTTTCGCCAGTTCGTCGCCCGGCAGGTGGCGCAACGACGCATCGCTGCCAATGGCCTCGAGCAAATCGATGGTGTCCATCATGGTTCTCCCCTCAGTCCCCTGTTTACGTTCGTTATGGTGCGGCTGCTTGGTGTCGCACGCCGGCGCGATGGATGCACCGGTCGGTTTCCTGGCCGTTCGCCGCGCCCCGAAGCGCGGCGTACCGCCGGATCACGCGGGGCGATGTGCCCCCAAAAGCATAAGCGCGCGCCGTGCCGGCATCATGCCAGCGCGCTCTCCTTGTCCAAGGCTTCCAGTCGTTCCCGCATGGCCAGGTTGAGCTGCAAGGCCCGTGCCGGCGGCAGCACCACCGTCTCCTCGGAGGTGACGGACACCTGCGGCAGCTCGCCCAGGGTCACGCGGCGGATGCGCGGCTTCTCGATCGGCAGCGTCGCGCCGCGATAGATGATGACTTCGTGGTCGAGCGGGTAGTCGCGGTGGAGCAGTTCCACCAGCAGCTCGCGGTACTTCGGGCCGGTGGCGAAGCGGCCGAGCGAGCGGTCGCCGACCAGGCCCACCTGCCACAGCACCAGATAACCGGCGTTGTCGATGCGGCGCTCGTAGAACAGCAGCTGGCTGGCTTCGAAATGCTGGCAGCCGTAGCGGCCGGGGTCGATGCCTAAGTCCGCGTAGAGGCAATCCTCGGCGGAAATGCCCGGCTCCATATGCGCCTGGAAGCCTTCCGCGCGCGCCGTTTCGATCACCTTGTGCGGCGACCACGCGAAGATGCCCGGATGCCCGTAGAACACGCCGCATACCCGCTTGCCGGCGCGCACCTCGGCCATCATCAGCTCGACCCATTCGCGATAGGTCTTCATGCGCGACTTGCCTTCGCGGTAGTACGGCTGAAGGCTGCGCACGTCCGAATGCATGCGCTGCAGCCACAGCTCCACCACGCCGTCGGAAAGCCCGGCGAACACCACGTCGGCCTGCTGGATATGGCTGCGCGCGAGCGGCGTGAGGTGCGACCCGAGGGTCATCCCCAGGCCGACGCAGGCGAGGCTGCCGCGGCGCGGTCCGGGTTCGTTGGCGAGTGGTGAAGGCGAGGTCGGCATCGCGTGATAGTAGGGCAGTTTTGTGAGCGCACGCACATCTTCATTTGTGAAAAATGAGGCCTGGCTGTCGGCACGCTGTCGCTCCGTTGGCACAGAAGATGCCGAGCAGCGCTGTCATACAGGACGGCGCGATCACGACAGCGCTGCCTATGCCGGCTCAGCCGACGGTTCGCGCTGCACTGCGGTATGCCTTGGGCGATTGCCCGGTCATGCGTTTGAAGGCGCTGCTGAAAGCGCTTTCGGAGGTATAGCCCAGCGCCCGGGCGATGCCCGCTACCGGCGTGCTGTGCTCGCGCAGGCTGCGCTCGGCCAGGCGCATCCGCCATTCGGCGAGATAGGCCAGCGGGGTGATGCCGGCCACCGTGCGGAAATGCAGCGCGAAGCTGGTGCGCGACATGGCGCAGGCCGCGGCCAGCTCGTCCAGGTGCCAGTCGCGGGCGGGTTCGCCGTGCATCAGGCGCACGGCCGGGGCGATGCGCGGATCGCCCAGCGCGCGCAGCCAGCCTGCCGGCATGGGGCGCGATGTCTTCAGATGCGCCCGCAATATCTGGATGAAGAGCAACTGCGCCAGATGCTTCGACACCAGCTGCGTGCCCGGCTGGTCGAGCGCGCGTTCTTCCATCAGCTGGTCGAGCAGCCAGCGGAAGTTGCTGGCATGCGGCGACGATGCCGGCACGTGGATCCACGGCGGCAGCACGTCCGCCAGCAGCTTGCCGCTGGCCGGGTCGAGCAGCACATGGCCGCCGATATGCGCGAAGTCGCGGCCGTCGCCCAACTGCGCGGTGCCGTTGGTGCCGGCAAACACGGCCATCGCATCGATGGGCTCCACGCCGGGTTCGCTGGCCAGCACGAAGGAGCGCGGCGCCGCAATCAGCCCGACGTCGCCCGTGTCGAAGCGCAGCGGCGCCGGCTCGCCGTCGATCAGCACCCAGCCATGGCCGCGCACCACGGCGAAGAACTTGATCTTCTCCGGCGCCGGAAAGCGGATGGCCCAGGCGCCGCCCGCGGTGAAGCCGCCGGTCAGCAGCGATTCGGCGCTGGTGAACTTGAGGATCTCGGAGAAGGGGTCGGTGCTCATGTCCGTACTGTCGCGACAGAAACTCGCACTTTCAAGCATTCAAAGTGCGGCGGGGCGCGCCTAGGCTTATCCGCTCAGGCAACGCCATTCCCCAGGATTCGAGATGAACAACGAAACGGTATTGGTCACCGGCGGCACCGGCTTCATCGCGCAGCACTGCATGCTCGCCCTGCTGCGCCAGGGCTACCGGGTGCGCACCACGGT
This sequence comes from Dyella sp. SG562, assembly GCF_011759495.1. NCBI lineage: Bacteria > Pseudomonadati > Pseudomonadota > Gammaproteobacteria > Lysobacterales > Rhodanobacteraceae > Dyella > Dyella sp. SG562. The sequence goes on along the minus strand of NZ_JAAOYS010000002.1, from coordinate 39,422 downwards.
GCGCTCGCTGGCACGCGAGGCGGAGGTGCGGGCGCAGCTCAAGGTGGGCGGCGCCGAGCCGGGCGAGCGGCTGTCGTTCGTGCGCGCCGACCTGGTCGACGACGCGGGCTGGGCCGCGGCCGCGGCCGGCTGCCGCTACGTGCTGCACGGCGCCTCGCCCACGCCCTCGGGCGAGCAGCGCCATGAAGACGACTGGGTGCGGCCCGCCGTCGACGGCAACCTGCGCGTGCTGCGCGCCGCAAGGGACGCCGGGGTGAAGCGCGTGGTGCTGACCTCGGCCTTCGGCGCGATCTGCGCGGGACACAAAGATATGAAGCGGCCGTTCGACGAATCGGATTGGAGCGACCTGTCGGGCGAGGTGTGGCTTTACCAGAAGTCGAAGACGCTGGCCGAGCGCGCCGCCTGGGACTTCATCGCCAAGGAAGGGCGCGGGCTGGAACTGTCCGCGGTGAATCCGGTGGGCGTGCTCGGCCCGGTGCTCGGCGCCGATTACTCGCACTCGATCCGCCTGATCAAGAACCTGCTCGACGGCCAGTTCGCCACGGCGAAGATCAACTGCGGCTTCGTCGACGCCCGCGACGTCGCCGACCTGCACCTGCTCGCCATGGCCCACCCCGCCGCCAGGGGCGAGCGCTTCCTCGCCACCGGGGGCGAGAGCATGTGGATGGTCGACGTGGCCAAGGTGCTGCGCCGGCGCATGGGCGCCGCTGCCGGCAAGGTCTCCACCCGGGTGCTGCCGAACTGGGTCATCCGCCTGGGCGCCCTGCGCGACCCGGTCATGCGCGGCATCGTTCCCTTGCTGGGCGTGACCATGAACGCCACCAGCCAGAAGGCCATCCGCCTGCTCCAGTGGGCGCCGCGCAGCCAGGAGGAGGCGATTGTGGCGACGGCGGAGAGCCTGGTGCGGTTGGGGTTGGTGGGGCAGTAGAAGCCCCTCGCACCCGGAAAGTGGATCGATCGCGCCTCGATTGATGGTAACCTATTAGTTACCATGTTGGCATATGCCCCGAGGAAGCACTGAATGATCGAGCCACCTCACGATGAAACACTTACCAGGATCCACAGCCAGCGAGGCGTAATGCCATGGCACTGACCGTCGACTACCGCGAGACCATCGCGAACCGCATTCAAAACGACCCGGCATTTGCGCGCGCGCTGCTGGACGAGGCCACCTCCATGCTGCTCAACGGCAAGACGGAAGCGGCCCGCCTTCTGATGCGCGACCTGACGCACGGCCTGATGGGCTTCGAGGGCCTTTCCAAAGCCACCGGCACACCATCCAAGAGCCTGCATCGCATGCTTTCCAAAGCCGGCAACCCCGGCATGGATGCGTTGGGCGCGATCTTTCGCCAGCTCACCCGCGCGGTGCTCGATGCCCCGGCAGCAGTGGCACACGTGCAGCCCGCCGAGGCCCTTTCGGCCTGAGCGCATCGCCGCCATTTGCACCAGACCAAGGCATTGTCCATGATGGTGCAATGGACACGGCATCCTGGCGGGCCTGGGCGGAACCGATGTCGACCGGGCTGGCCCTGGTCGACGCGGGGCTGCGGGTGCTGTGGATCAATCCCGCGCTGGCGGAGTGGCTGGATACCGGGCCGCGCAGCGCGGCCGGGCAGCCGCTGGGTTTGTTGCTGCATGAGCCGGACTGGTTCGCCCAGGCCGGGCGCGCGCTGACCGAACAACGGGCGGTGCAGTTGCGTGGCGTGGCGCTGCGCACGGCGCGCGGGCGCGAATGGCCGGCCGACGTGGCGCTGCAGCCGGTGGACGGCGGGCTGCTGCTCGAAGTGCATGTGCTGGCGCCGGCCGCACCGGCTTCGTCGCCGCTGTCGGCGACGCTGCGCGGCTTTGCGCACGAAGTGAAGAACCCGCTCGCCGGCCTGCGCGGCGCGGCGCAGCTGCTGCAGCGGCGGGTGGCGGATGAGGACCTCAAGGCGCTGGCGGGACTGGTGATCGCCGAGGCTGACCGCCTCGCCTCGCTGGCCAACCGCCTGCTGCATCACGACGGCGCGCCGCGGCTGGGCCCGGTGAATATCCACGAGCAGCTCGAATGGCTGGCGGATCTGCTGCAGGCCGAGCCCGAGCCGCCGCAGCTGCGCCACGACTACGACCCCAGCCTGCCCGACGTGAAAGGCGACGCCGAGCGCCTGCAGCAAGTGCTGCTGAACCTGGCGCGCAATGCGGTGGAAGCCGGCGCGCGCACGCTCACCTTGCGCACGCGCGTGGAGCACGGCCTGCGCGTGGGCGAGCGCATGCTGCGCACCGCGCTGCGCGTGGACGTGGCCGACGACGGCCCGGGCGTGCCCGCCGCGCTGCGCGACACCTTGTTCGAACCGCTGGTCTCCGGGCGCGCCGACGGCAGCGGCCTGGGGCTGGCCCTGGCGCGCGAGATCGCGCGCGAGCACGGCGGCGAGCTGCGCTATGCCAGCCGGCCGGGCGAGACGGTGTTTTCGCTGTACCTGCCGCTGGAGCGCACGCATGAGTGAGGAAATCTGGATCGCCGACGACGACCGCGGCGTGCGCTTCGTGCTGGCCGAGGCGCTGCGCGACGCGGGACTGGCGGTGCGCGAGTTCGGCGATGCGGAATCGGTGCGCGACGCCTTGCGCGATGCGCGGCCGGCCCTGCTGGTCACCGACGTGCGCATGCCGGGCGAGGACGGGCTGGCGCTGATCAACGATCTGAAGGCGCGCGGCATCGGACCGGTGATCGTGATGAGCGCCTTTACCGACGTGGCGACGACGGCCGCGGCGTATCGCGCGGGCGCCGCCGACTACCTGGCCAAACCGTTCGACCTCGATCAGGCCGTGGCCGCGGTGCAGCGCGCGCTGGCCGATGTACCGGTCAGCGCCGCGCCGCCTCCGGCGCCGATCGTCCCCGCCCACGCACTGCTCGGTGAAAGCCCGGCGATGCGCGAAGTGTTTCGCCTGATCGGCCGTGTCGCGGCCAGCGAACTGAATGTGCTGATCACCGGCGAGACCGGCACCGGCAAGGAACTGGTGGCGCGCGCGCTGCACGAGGAAAGCGCGCGGCGCGATCGGCCCTTCGTCGCGCTCAACACGGCGGCGATTCCCAGCGAGCTGCTGGAAAGCGAACTGTTCGGCCACGAAGCCGGCGCCTTCACCGGCGCCACGCGCCGCTACGCCGGCCGCTTCGAACAGGCCGAAGGCGGCACGCTGTTCCTGGACGAGATCGGCGACATGCCGCTGGCGCTGCAGACGCGCCTGCTGCGCGTGCTGGCCGGCGGCGAGTTCTATCGCGTGGGCGGGCGCGAGCTGATCCGCGGCAACGTGCGCATCGTGGCGGCCACGCATCAGGATCTGGATGCGCGCGTCGCGGCGGGCCTGTTCCGCGCGGACCTCAAGCATCGCCTGGACGTGGTGCGCATCGAGCTGCCGCCGCTGCGCCAGCGCCGCGCGGATATTCCGCTGCTGGCGCAGCATTTCCTCGCCGCGGCGGCGCGCGAACTGAAGCTGCCGCCGAAGCGTTTTGCCAAGGCCGCGCTGAAAGCGGTGGCGCAGCGCGATTTCCCGGGCAATGTGCGCGAGCTGGAAAACCTGTGCCGCCGCCTGGCGGTCATCGCGCCCGGCGCGGAAATCCTGCCGGCCGATCTGGGCGGCGCGCCTGCCGTGCCCGCGCTGGGCGACTGGACGGATGCGCTGCGCGAATGGGCCGCGCAGGCGCTGGCCGATGGCGAGAGCGACATCCACGCGCGCGCCCGCGACGCGATGGATCACACCTTGATGCAGGCCGCGCTGGCCGTGCACGGTGGCCATCGCCAGAACGCGGCGGCCGCCCTCGGTGTCGGCCGCAATACCTTGACGCGCAAGCTCGGCGCCTCGCGCACGCGGCGGCCGTCGCGGCCTTGAGCATTCACGATCACAGCGGAGTTCCAGCCATGTCGCTCACCGTCCGGGCCGCCCAGCGCGGCGATATCCATCACATCGCCAGCTGGAACCAGGCGATGGCCTGGGAGACCGAAAGCAAGCGGCTGGACCCCGAGGTATTGGCGCGCGGCGTGGCGGCGGTGTTCGACGAACCGCGGCGCGGCTTCTACCTGGTGGCCGAGCGCGACGGCGAGCCGGTGGGTTGCCTGCTGGTCACCTATGAGTGGAGCGACTGGCGCTGCGGGGATTTCTTCTGGATCCAGAGCGTGTACGTGACCGCATCCGCGCGGCGCGGAGGCGTGTTCCGTGCGATGTACGAAGCGGTGGTGGCACGTGCGCGCGAGGCTCGCGCGGTGGGTGTGCGGCTCTATGTGGAGACGGAGAACGAGCGTGCGCAGCGGACGTATGCGGGGTTGGGGATGGAGCGGTGCCACTACTTCATGTACGAGGCGGGCTTCTGAAAGCTCGTCATTCCGGCGCAGGCCGGAATCCAGTGGCGACGGTGTCCGATTTTCGCGAAAGCGGCTGAGCAGGCTCTTCGCGAAAACCCGGCGATACCGTTACTGGATTCCGGCCTGCGCCGGAATGACGAGCTAATGCAGCGGCGTAGGTTGGGGTGAGCCGCAGGCGAACCCCAACACAGCCAGGCCGGAGCGCACCGCATCGTTGGGGTTCGCCCAGGGCTCACCCCAACCTGCATCGGTCTTCGGGTTTCAGGCCGGCACCAGCAAGCGTTCGAACTCCACCGCCGGCATCGGCGCGCCGTACAGGAAACCCTGCAGCAGCCGGCAGCCGGCCTGGCGCAGATAATCCGCCTGCTCCGGCGTTTCCACGCCTTCGGCCACCACGCTCATCTCCAGGCTTTGCGCCATGGTGATGATGGCGTCGGCGATCGCCGCGCTGTCGGTATCCGTCGCCACGTCGCGCACGAACGCGCGCGGGATCTTCAGCACGTCGATGGGAAAGTGCTTGAGGTAGGACAGGCTGCTGTAGCCCGTGCCGAAATCGTCCAGCGCCAGGCTCACGCCCAGCTCCTTCAGCTGCTGCATCAGCGCGCGGCTGTGGTCGCCGCCGGCCATCACCATGCGCTCGGTCAGTTCCAGCTCGATCATGCCGGGCGGCAGGCCGCTCTCGCGCAGGATCTCGCGCAGCACGTCGTGGAAGCCCGGTTGCAGGAACTGCGGCGGCGCCACGTTCACCGCGATCGACACGCTGCGGCCGGAGCGATGCCAGGCGGCGGCCTGCTGGCAGGCCTGCTGCAGCGCCCAGCGGCCGAGCGGGCCGATCAGGCCGCTTTCCTCAGCCACCGGCACGAACTGGTCGGGGCGGTAGACGTCGTGGCCGTCCACCTGCCAGCGCAGCAGCGCCTCGGCACCGACCACCACGCCGGTGAGCGCGTCCACCTTCGGCTGGTAATGCAGCTGCAGGTCGCCGCGGCGCATGGCGGTGCGCAGGTCGCGCTCGATGCGCATCTGCGCCGCGGGGCGCTCGGTCATCGCCGCGGTGAACAGCCGGTAGCTGTTGCGGCCCTGCATCTTGGCTTCGTACATGGCGGTGTCGGCGTGGCGGATCAGCGCCTCGGCGTCGTCCGCATCGTCCGGATACAGGCTGATGCCGGCGCTGAAGCCCAGCGCCAGCTCGGCCAGCTCGTGCGGCGGGTGCTCGTGCCAGCGGCGCATCAGCAGCTCGCAGGTCTTGGCCGCGTCGCCGGCGCTGTCCACGTGCGGCAGCACCACCATGAACTCGTCGCCGGCGGTGCGGCTGACGATATGGTCGCCGCCGAGCAGGCCGCGCAGGTGCGCGGCGAACAGGCGCAGCAGCTGGTCGCCGGTCTGGTGGCCGAGCGAATCGTTGATGTGCTTGAAGTGATCCAGGTTGATGAAGATCAGCGCGGCGCGCCCGTGGCGGCGGCGCGCCGCGGCGATCACCTGGGCCAGCCGCGCCTGCAGCAGGTGCCGGTTCGGCAGGCCGGTCAGCGTGTCGTGCTGGGCCATGTGCGCCATCTTCAGCACCAGCGCGCGGGTGGCGCTGACGTCATGGAACACCAGCACGCCGCCGATCACGTTGCCCGCGTGGTCGTGGATGGACGCCGCCGAATCCTCGATCGGCGTGCGGAAGCCGTTGCGGTGCACCAGCATGGCGTTGCCGCGCAGTTCGACGATGGTGTCGCGGCCGATCGCCTCGCGCAGCGGGTTGCGCAGCAGTTCGCCGCTGTCGCCGTCGAGCAGGCGGAACACGTCTTCGATCGCGCGGCCCAGCGCCTCGGCGTGGCTCCAGCCGGTCATCGCCTCGGCGATGGGGTTGAGCGAGGTGACGCGCAGCTGCAGGTCGGTGGTGATCACCGCATCGCCGATCGAGCGCAGGGTGACCTCGGCCAGTTCGCGCTCGCGGAACAGCGCTTCCTCGTAGGCCTTGCGCTGGCTGATATCCTGGATCTGCGCCACCGCGTGGAACGGCGTGCCGTCCGGTGCGCGCACCAGCGACACGGTCAGCAGCACGTGCACCACGTGGCCGTCGCGGTGGAAGTAGCGCTTCTCCAGCTGGTAGGAATCGCGCTTGCCTTCCATCAGCTCGGTGGCCAGCTGGAAGCTCTTGGCCACGTCGTCGGGGTGGGTGATGTCGCGGATATTGAGCTGCAGCAGTTCCGGCTCGCGGTAGCCCAGCATGTGGCACAGCGCGGCGTTGACGCGCAGCAGGCGGCCGTCCGGCGCGACCAGGCCCATGCCGATGGCGGCATGCTGGAAGGCGCCGAAGAAGCGCTGCTCGCTCTCGCGCAGGCGGGTTTCCAGCGCGTGGCGCTCAGTGATGTCGATCAGCACGGTGAAGATGCCGCAGACGGCGCCGTCGGCGTCGTAGTCCGGCTGGAAGCTGCCGTGCACGTAGCAGCGCGACTGGCCGGCGAACATCTCGCCTTCGTAGACGGAAGCGTGGCCGCGCAGGGCTTCTTCCAGGCAGGGGCCGGCGCGTTGCAGGCTGGCTTCGTCCAGCACTTCGGCCACGTGGCGGCCCTGCAGTTGCGCCGGGTCCACGCCCAGCCAGGACTGGTGCGCGGCGTTGGCGAAGCGGATGCGCAGCTCGCGGTCGATGTAGGCGATCAGCGCCGGCGCGCCGTGCACGACACGAGCGGCCCAATCGGGCTCGGACGACGCCGGCCCGGTCGGTCGATCGGGTTCGATCCGCTGCATGCCCATACCGCCCGTCCATCCACCCCTGTAGGACGCTAGAGATCGCATGATGCGCCAAGTCGCAGCGGGTGGGCAGTAGGCGGCGACCCCGATAAGGTGAAGGAAATGTCTAAGCCGCCGTACTTTTCTGAAGCGTGCCTTGCGAGCCCTCAGTGCAACGGTTCGACCGGCGCGCCCAGGCGGCCGGACTCATCCAGCATGATGCGCCCCAGGGCGTGCAGCTCGGCGGCGATGCCGCTGCGCTCGGCCAGCGCGGCAACCAGCGGACCCAGTGCGCGCGGCTGCAGCGGATAGCCATTGGCCAGCACGCGTGCGCGGCCGTTCTCGCCGCGCTGGGCCAGGGTCACGGCGATCACGCCCAGGCCGGGCGCCTCATGCGCATGCAGGCGCGCCTCGCCGTAGGCCGGGTCGAGCGCGCCGAACACTTCCAGCAGATAACCGGGCTCGGCCGCGGTGGCGGTGGCATCGATCGATTCGAGCGCTTGCGGAATGCGATGGGCATCGAGCAGGGCCGCGTACTGGCGCAGCTCGAACACGATGCCGGCCAGCTCATGCGCGCGCTGTGCCGGCTCGATCGCCTGCGCCGCGGCCCAGTCGGCCGGCGACTGGATCCACACCTTGCCTTCGGCATAGCGCAGCGCCAGGCCGCGGGCGGTGAGGGTGGTTTCCTCGCGGTAGGGCGTGAGCAGCGCGCATTCCAGCAGCGACCACAGCGCGGCGAGGTTGACGTGCTCGTACTGCACGCAAGTCATGGCCAGCAGGTCGTTGCGGCTGAGGTACCGCGCATGTTCCAGGCGCACACCCAGCGTGCGCATCAGCCAGTCCGAGCTGCGCGCGCCGGCTTCGCCGCGGCCGACCAGTTCCACTTCCAGGCGCTCGGCCAGTTCCTCGGCCAGCGCCTCGGGGGCGAGCAGGCTCAGCGGCAGCAGGCGCATCGGGCCATCGGCGTAGCCGCGTTCCGGCTCCAGCGGCTGGGCCGGCATGTGGCCGTCGTGGGTGCCGAAGGCGACCACGTTGTCCAGGTGGCCGCGCGGCACGCGGCGGGCCAGCTCGTCCAGCGTGGCCCAGACGGGAAAGCCGGGGCGCAGCAGTTCCACCGCGTCGAACAGCGCCCCGGCTACGGCCAGGCGGCACTGCTCCACCTGCGGCACCAGCGCGTGCAGGTCGGCGGCGGCCAGGGCGGCCAGTTCGGCGGCCTCGTCGCGGCTCAGCGTGAGGCGGTCCGGCGTCTCGCCGGGCGACAGCTCCAGCGCGAGCACGATGGGCAGGGCGACCAGCGACGAGGCTTCCACGTGGGCGAATCCGAACGGCAAAGAACCAGGAGTCTAGCATTCACTTAACACGGGCTTTCGCGCGCTGGCGGGGCGCGCTAGCCTTGAACGCTCGGCCCGGCAGGAACCTTCTAGGACATGGACAACACCTCCAAGCGCGTCGGTGTGATCGGCGGCATCCGCATTCCCTTCTGCCGCAACAACACCGCGTATGCCGACGTCGGCAATTTCGGCATGTCGGTCAAGGTGCTCGGCGCCCTGGTCGAACGCTTCCGCCTGCACGGCGAGGAGCTGGGCGAAGTGGCGATGGGCGCGGTGATCAAGCATTCCTCGGAATGGAACCTGGCGCGCGAGGCGGTGCTGTCCTCGGGCCTGGCGCCGACCACCCCCGGCATCACCACGGCGCGCGCCTGCGGCACCTCGCTGGACAACGCCATCATCATCGCCAACAAGATCGCCACGGGGCAGATCGAGGCCGGCATCGCCGGCGGCTCGGACACCACCAGCGACGTGCCGATCGTGCTGGGCGAGCGCTTCCGCAAGCGCCTGCTGGCGATGAACCGCGCCAAGGGCTGGCAGGACAAGATGGCCGCCTTCACCCGCGGCTTCTCGCTGAAGGAACTCAAGCCCTCCTTTCCCGGCGTGGCCGAGCCGCGCACCGGCATGTCGATGGGCGACCACTGCGAGCGCATGGCCAAGGAATGGCATATCGGCCGCGAGCCGCAGGACCGCCTGGCGCTGGAAAGCCACCAGAAGCTGGCCGCGGCCTACGAGGCCGGTTTCTTCGACGACCTGGTGGTGCCGTTCCGCGGCCTGAAGCGCGACGGCTTCCTGCGTCCGGACTCCACCATGGAGAAGCTCGGCACGCTCAAGCCCGCGTTCGACAAGATCTCCGGCCACGGCACGCTCACCGCCGGCAATTCCACCGGCCTTTCCGACGGCGCCGCCGCGGTGCTGCTGGGCAACGACGAATGGGCGGCCAGGCGCGGCCTGAAGGTGCAGGCGTATTTCCTCGACGCGGAAGTGGCGGCGGTGGACTTCGTGCACGGCGAGGGCCTGCTGATGGCGCCCACCGTGGCGGTGCCGCGCATGCTGGCGCGCCATGGGCTGAGCCTGCAGGACTTCGACTTCTACGAGATCCACGAGGCTTTCGCCGCCCAGGTGCTGTGCACGCTGCGCGCGTGGGAGAGCGAAACCTACTGCCGCAACCGCCTCGGGCTGGACCAGCCGCTGGGCAGCATCGACCCGGCCAAGCTCAACGTGCACGGCTCCAGCCTCGCCGTGGGCCACCCGTTCGCCGCCACCGGCGCGCGCATCATCGCCACCCTGGCCAAGCTGCTGGAAGAGAAGGGTTCGGGCCGCGGCCTGATCTCGATCTGCACCGCCGGCGGCATGGGCGTCACCGCCATCCTCGAGCGCTGAGGCACCGCCATGTTCCGCCTGCGCACCACCACCACCCTGAGCCTGCTGGCGCTGGCCGTGGGCGTGGCCGGTACCGCATGGCTGAGCGAACAGACCGCAGGCTGGAAGGGGCCGGAGCGGATCGCCGCCAGGCGCTCCGCCGCACCGGCCGTGCCGGCGCATCCACGCCTGGCTGCCGTGCCGCGGCGTCCCGCCCATGCCGTGCATCTGCCGCCGGTGGATGCCGAGCAGGCCATCGCCGCACCGGCGGCCGTAGACACGCCGACGCTGACGCCCATCGAGATGCCGCAGGCGCCCAGCTCGATCTTCAGCCGCCGCGTCGCGCGCGCCGGCCTGGTGGTGCTGCATCTCTCGGTCGACGGCCAGGGCCATGTCACGCACGCCACGGTGGACCAGTCCAGCGGCGATCCGGCCCTGGACCAGGAGGCCGTGCAGACCGTGCAGGGCTGGCGCTTCGCCGTGCCGGCCGACCACCCCGAAGGCCTCAGCGGCAACCTGCCGATGCGCTTCGCCGCGGACGACCGCCAGGCCTGATCCGGCCTCGCCCGATCAAAGAATCCCGTTGGCCCCGGCGCCGAACGCCGTCAGCAGGCGCGTGTAGATCAGCTTGGGCGGGCTGGCCACTTCCGGGAAATCGCCCACCGCCTCGTAGCAGCTGAAGAAGTTCGGGTCGCTCGGCCGCATCGGCGTGCAGCCCTGCTTGAGCTGATAGCTGGTGGCGTAGCGGTACGGCCAGAAATCGAACAGCGGCAGGGCGGCGGAGATGTCGCCGATGGCGGCGCTCAGGTCCGACAGCAACGGAATGGAGCGCTGGCGCGGTCCGATCACCCAGGCGTTCTCCGGCTCGGTCTCGCGCATGATCGCCGTGCGCAGCTGCTGTGCGAAGGCGGCGTCGTACACGATCACGCCGGCCTCGGTGTTGTAGTGGTCCGAGCGCGGGTCGAAGTTGTGCGAGCCGACCATGGCGAAGCGGTCGTCCACCACGATGGACTTGGCATGCAGGCCGAAGCGCCGGCCCGCACTGAGCAGCGGCGCCGGCCGGTTGCGCTTGCCGCCGCGGCCGAGCAGGGTGCGCGCCTCCACGCCCACGTAGCGGCGCTTGCTGGCGGGCTTGCCGCCGGTGGGTCTGGCATCGCTGGCGGTGTCGTCGTCGGGGCCGTCGTCCGAGCTGGCCCAGGCGTTGTCCTGCGCGGGGCCGAGCGCGCGCGGCTTCAGTTCGTAGATCTCGAAGCCGTATTCCTTGAGATAGCGCTTGCGGTGCTTGTACGACATCGCATACACCGCGAACGCGTCGGTGGAGGCCAGCGAATTGGTGGAGACCACGATGCGCGGCGGCGCGTCCTGCTTCTGCAGCCGGTCGAAGATCTTCCGCGCGCGCTTGCTCATTACGAGGTAGGGCGTCTGCAGCACCACTTCCTGCTTGGCCGAGCCGACCATGCGCATCACGTTGGCGGTGAATTCGCGGGCGGCGCGTTCGCGCGGCTGGTCGGTCTTGGCCGGCAGGTCGCTGAAGAATTCCACCGGCGCGGTGGTGCGCAGGGTGGGCGCCACCAGGTATTCGTCCAGCCAGTCCGGGTCGTCGGCTTCTTCCTGCACGCGCGCCACGCGCTGCGGGTGCAGGTACACCGGCTCGCGCCAGGGCGAGGGCGTGCCGTCGACAAGCAAGCGGTAGATGTCGCGCAGATGAGTCAGCGGCACCGAGCGCTTGTGCGCCCAGAAACGCTCGAAGGTCTCGCCCATCGCCTGCGCGGCAGGGCCGCCGACCATCACGTCGCGGTCGACGTAGTCGAAGTCGTTGTCCCAGTCGAAATAGCGGTCCTGGTAGTTGCGCCCGCCGGTGATGCCGATGCTGTTGTCCACCAGCAGGATCTTGTTGTGCATGCGCTGGTTGAACTTGTAGAAGCAGCACACGATGCCGGCGGCGAATTCCAGCGGCGAGGTTTCCGACTTGTGGAAGGTCGGGTTGTACAGCCGGATCTGCAGGTTCTCGTGCGCCCGCGCCAGGCGGGTCAGCCACACGCTGTCGTTGAAGGAGAACAGCTGGTCGGCCAGCACGCGCACCTTCACGCCGCGGCGCGCGGCGCGCACCAGTTCGTCCAGGATCAGCTGGCCGGCGTCGTCCTGGTCCCAGATGTAGATCTGGATGTCGATCGAGTGCTTCGCCGCGCGGATCAGGTTGATGCGCGCCACCATTGCCGGCTCGCTGTCGTTGAGCAGGGTGACCACGTGCACCGGTGCCTGCGCGGTGGAGGCGGCGATCGCAGCGCTGGCGGCATCCAGCAGGGGCGAGGGTTCGGCGCAGGCGGTGCCGGGGTTGTCGCAGTCGATCCGGTGGTCGGTCTGCGCGGCCACGATGGCGTCGGCACGGCGGATCTTCGCCGCCGACAGGCTGCATCCCGGCAGCAGGGTCGAGGCGAGCAGCAGAAGGAGAACGCACGTCCAGCGCGGTGACATTCCGCGATGATAAATAACCCCGGGGCATTCCGTCGCCGGTCCACCGGCCGGCGCGCGGGCGCCGGGCCAGCGCGCGTTCATGACCCGCTGCTGGCGGGCGCGCGGTCGATGGCGATGACCAGCCCGAGGCGGACCTGGTCGGACAAGGCGGTGCGATGCCCGGTCATGCCAAACTCGCTGCGCTGGATGTCGCCGCGCGCTTCGATGCGGCAGTCGCTGGGGTTGGTGAGGATGGACTCGTTCAGCGGACAGGGCGAGGGCAGCAGCTCGAAGCGTGCCGGCCGCGATATGCCGCGCAAGGTGAGCGTGCCGAACAGCTCGCCGCCATGTTCCAGCGCGGCCACCGGCACCGGCTCGGAGACGAAGTGGATGGTGGGGTAGCGCTCGGCGTCGAAGAATTCCGGCGCCATCACCCAGCGGCGGAAGCGCTCGGACGACATGCGGATGCTGTCCACCGCGATATGCGCGTCGACCACGGCCACGTCGCGCCGGGCGCTCAGGGTCACGTCGCCGTCGATGCGCTCGAAGCTGCCGGTGACCTGGGTGAGCCACAGCAGGCGCACGCCGAATTCGGCGTGCGAGCGGGCCGGGTCGATGCGGTAGTCGGCGGCGTGGAGCGAGGCGGCCGCGGCAGCGAGAACGAGGCAGGCGGCGGCGCGCTGGCCAGGCCAGCGGCGGCGCGCGCGGCTCACGGAGACCAGAAAGCTTCCAGGCGGGCGTGGCCCGGTTCGAAGCCCTCGTCCGAATGGAACACCGCGATGCCGGCCGGCGGCATGCCGCGGTATTCGTCCGAACGTCCCTCGGCCAGCAGCGCGACGAGGCGCTCGATGCCGGGGTTGTGGCCGACCAGCAGCACCGAATCGGCGTCGCTGTGGTCGTCCAGCAGGGCCAGCAGCTCGCCCTGGGTGGCCTCGTAGATGTCTTCGCACAGCTCCGGCTCCGGCGCGCCGTTCACTTCGGCCAGCGCCAGCGTGGCGGTGGCGCGGGTGCGCTCGGAGGGCGAGCAGAGCACGCGGCTGGGCCGCTGCTGGCCATGCCGCTTCAGCCATTGCTCGAGCCAGCGGCCCGCGGCGCGGGCCTCCTGCTCGCCACGTCCGCTCAGGCGGCGGCCTAGGTCGTCGCCCCCGGGTTGCGAGGGCTGGGCTTCGGCGTGGCGCAACAGGATGAGTTCTCGCATGGACGGCTCCGGGACGGACGGTGAATTAATGCTGGCGCTTGATCCAGCGCAGGAGTTGTTTCCAGTCTTCCTGGTGGTTGCGCACCTGTTCGGAGGCATAGTCGAAGATGCCCTTGCCGAGCGCGGTGAGCAGCACGTAGGCCTGGCTGTCGCGCAGCTCGGCCACCAGCGGGAACGGCGCGTCGGCGGCGAGCTGCTCCATCGCGTCCTGGCTGGCATGGGTCCACGGCTTGAGGCGGTTGCCGACCAGGCCCACCGGCAGCTTGCCGCGCTTGATGCGCGGGATCTCCCCGAGGTGGGCGAGGAAGTCCATGGTGGCGTCCATGTCGAAGCTGGACGGCAGCACCGGCACCAGCAGCACGCTGGCCTGTTCCAGGTAGGGTTCCAGCTCGCGCTCGTGCGAGCCGGCGGGTGTGTCGATCAGGGTGCGCTGGGTGTCCGCGGGCAGTTTCTCCAGCGCCTTGCGGCTGCCTTCCACGGCGAGCACGCCGGGAACGTTCTGTTCGGCGCGCCGCGCCGCCCAGCGGAAGCTGGAGCCTTGCCGGTCGACGTCCACGATGGCCGTGTGCTTGCCGTCCTGCGCCCAGTGCGAAGCCAGCTGGGTGACCAGCGTGCTCTTGCCGCAACCGCCCTTGCTGCTTGCCACCAGCACCGTCAGCATGCGCCGCCCCTTCGTTTCGAGGTGGGCCAAGGGTACACGGGAAGAGGGAACCGGCAACAGCGCGCCGCGTGCGCCAGTGCTCAGCCTTTCGCCTGCGCCTGCCCGGCGCCGGCCGGCTTCTGGCTGTCCCAGTCCGCCGGCGCATCCGTCGGGATCTTGTAGTCGCGCAACGCCGCCAGCACCAGGCTCATCTCGGTACCGCCGTTGCGCGCCAGCGCCAGCAGGTGCTGGGCCAGGGCCAGGTCGCCCTGCGCGCGGGCCGACAGCTGGGCGAAGTTCTGCACCTGCCAGACCAGGTTGCGGCGTGCGTGCCTGGCGTCTTCCTGCTGCGACGGATCGGCGGCCAGCACCTCGCGCAGATGCAGGCCCAGCGAGCGGGCCAGCGGGCTGGAACCCCACTCGAGCAGGCGGCCGAGCTTGAGGCAGTCCTCTTTCAGCGCGGCATCGTCGCCGGCGTTCTCGCACAGCCGCGAGGTGGCCTGCAGGCCCGGCTGCGGCTGGGTGGCGGCCATGCCGAAGACCAGGGTCAGCTCGACGCCGGCGGCGCCGGTGGGCGAGGACGGATCGATGGTCGCGGCCGGCGGCGGCAAGGTGCTGACGTTGGCGGCCAGGGCCTTGAGGCTGGTGCCGGTGTAGTCGTCGTAGAGCTTGGCGGCGGCGGCCTTGGCCAGGTCCTCGCGCGCGGCCTGGTCCTTGCCGTCGTGGTGGTCCTGGCCCAGCTTGAGCAGCCACACGGCGGCGTTGTCCGGCGCCTGCTGGCCCAGCGCGGCCAGCGCGTCGGCGTTGGGGCAGGCGTCGGCCTTGGCGTCGCAGTCGCTCAGGCGCAGCCAGGTCACGGCGGGGGTGGTGTCCTCGGCTTTGGATGCGCGCTCGATCAGGGTATGGAAGTCGTTGTACTTCGGCTGGTTGGGCAGCGGGCGGGCGAGCAGGGCGGCGCCGAGCAGGGGCATGGCGTCCGCGCGCGGGGCCAGCACGCTGATCAGGTCGCGCTGGAAGGCCAGCAGCGCGTCGTTGCGCGCATCGCCGGCCTTGGCGGGCACCGGCTTGGTGGAAGCCTGCTTGGCGGCGACCGGGGCGATCGACAGGACACCGGCCAGGCCCAAAGCGAGATAGCGCCATCCGCGCATGCTGTTCTCCATCCGCAAAACGAAGCGGCCAGCATACTTATTCAGCATTAAGCCTGCCTGATCCTGCGAACGCGCGCGGCCGCCGCGCGCTTCCACGCTTGTTAGCATGGCCCTTCACCGATTCGGCCGCGCACCCGCGCGCCACCACTATGCTTCGGGCGCGCTCGCGCGCCGCGCACGGGAGAGACGATGGATCAGATAGCGATCATGGCCGACGGGCGAGCCCCCTGGTTCGTGGGCTGGGGCACCCTGGCGTTGATCAATGCGGGCCTGGCCCAGGGCAAGAATCGCAGCGGCCTGGTGTGGTTCCTGGTGTCGCTGCTGCTGGGGCCGATCGCGACCCTGGTGCTGGTGCTGCTGCCGAAGGTGCGTTCGACGCTGTTCTGAGTGTCCCCCCGGAAACGCAAAAACCCGCCCCGCGTGGCCGCGAGGCGGGTTGCAGGCGGCGGGCTTATTCGCCCAGCGCTTCCTTCATGAACTCCGGCATCGCCAGCGCGCCCTTGTGGATCTCGGCGTTGTAGTAGCGGGTGGGGAAGTTCTTGCTCAGCGCGCCGCGCTCGCGGAAGCCGGCCAGGTCGCCGCCCTTGCGCACCATGGTGCAGCTCCACCAGCCGGTGGGGTAGCAGGGCTGCGGGAACGGCAGGGTCTTCACCGCGCTGAAGCCGGCGGTGCGCATGGACGAGCGCATCGACTTGATCAGTTCGATGTGCGCCAGCGGCGACTCGCTCTGCTGCACCAGGATGCCGCCGTGGCGCAGGGCCTTGTAGCAGCTGGCGTAGAAGGCGGCGTTGAACAGGCCTTCGGCGGGGCCGACCGGGTCGGTCGAGTCGACGATGATCAGGTCCAGCGATTCCGGCTCGGCCTCGGCCATGTACTTGATGCCGTCGATGAACAGCAGTTCGGCGCGCGGATCGTGGTTGGCCTCGCACAGCTCGGGGAAGTACTGCTCGGCCAGGCGCGTGACGCGCTCGTCGATCTCCACCTGCACGGCCGATTCCACTTCCTCGTGCTTGAGCACTTCGCGCAGCGTGCCGCAATCGCCGCCGCCGATGATCACCACGCGCTTGGCGCGCGCATGGGTGAACAGCGCCGGGTGGGTCATCATCTCGTGGTAAAGGAAGTTGTCGCGGCTGGTCAGCATCACGCAGCCGTCGATCACCATCAGGTTGCCCCAGTCGGTGGTCTGGTAGATCTCGATGGTCTGGAACGGGGTTTTCTCGGCATGAAGCAGCTTCTCCACGCGGTAACCGATGGAGGAGCCGGAGGCCTGGTGGGCCTCGGTGAACCAGCTGGGCTGCGACATGGCGTGTGTTCCTGTTCCTGACGTCACGGTGGGCAAAGAGGCGCAATTGTAGCCGTTCCGGGCCCCGGCGTACCGGGCGCGGATGCCGCATGGTCACATTCGGCCATTACAATAGACGGCCGTCCCGCCTGCGACCGGTCGCAGCGGGACCGTAGAGTCCGATCCGGCCCCGCGGCGTGCGAGGCTTCCGGCCGGCCGGCTTCTTCCTCGTCAAGGCTCGCCGCTGCGACGACATGACCGACGGGCGCCCCGCGCCCGCTGACCCCAAGGAATACCCGTCCATGTCGAAGCACTGGAACGCCGATGCCGCCCGCCACACCTACGCCGTCCCGCATTGGGGCGACGGCTATGTGGACGTGGACGAGCACGGCCATATCGTGATGCGCCCGCGCGGCGCCGGCGGCCCGGCCCTGTCGCTGCCGGCCATCGTCGACCGCGCCCGCGCCGAAGGCCTGCGCCTGCCGCTGCTGGTGCGCTTCCCCGACATCCTCGCCGACCGCCTGGCGCGCCTGCAGGGCGCCTTCGCCAAGGCCACCGCGGAGTGGAACTACGGCGGCGGCTATACCGCGGTGTATCCGATCAAGGTCAATCAGCAGCGCGGCGTGGCCGGCGAGCTGGTGGCCGCCGGCGAGCACGGCTTCGGCCTGGAAGCCGGCTCCAAGCCCGAACTGATGGCCGTGCTGGCGATGGCGCGGCCCGGCTCGATCGTGGTGTGCAACGGCTACAAGGACCGCGAATACGTGCGCCTGGCGCTGATCGGCCGCAAGCTCGGCCTGCGCGTGCACATCGTGATCGAGAAGCTCTCCGAGCTCGATCACGTCTTCGCCGAAGCCAAGGCCCTGAACGTGGAGCCGCTGCTGGGCGTGCGCGTGCGCCTGGCCTCGATCGGCGCCGGCAAATGGCAGAACACCGGCGGCGACAAGGGCAAGTTCGGCCTGTCGCCGAACCAGGTGCTGACCCTGGTGCGCCGCCTCGACGAGGCGGGCCTCAAGCACACCCTGAAGCTGCAGCATTTCCACATGGGCTCGCAGATCTCCAACGTGCGCGACATCGCCGCCGGCATGCGCGAGGCCACGCGCTACTACGTGGAGCTGATCCGCATGGGCGTACCGCTGGAAATCGTCGACGTCGGCGGCGGCCTGGGCGTGGACTACGAAGGCTCACGCTCGCGCAGCCACAACTCGATCAACTATTCGATCGAGCAGTACGCCTCCACCATCGTGCAGTCGCTGGCCGAAGCCGTGGCCGAGGAAGGCCTGGCCGCGCCGCACATCGTCACCGAGGCCGGTCGCGCCATGACCGCGCACCATGCGGTGATGGTGGTCAACGTCACCGAAGTGGAAGAAGTGCCCGCCGGCAGCATCCCGCCGCCGCGCGAGGAGGAACCGGCCGTGCTGCGCCGCCTGCGCGAGACCTACGAGGAACTGGACGCGCGCCCCGCGCTGGAACTGTTCCACGAGGCCCAGCACCACCTCAACGAAGGCCAGACCCTGTACGCGCTGGGCCAGCTGGCGCTGGAAGACCGCGCGCAGCTGGACGAGATGTACTACGCCATCGCCAACGCGGTGCGCCTGCGCCTGCTGCCGGCCGAGCGCTCGCATCGCCAGGCGCTGGACGAGCTGGACGAGAAGCTGGTGGACAAGTACTTCGTCAACTTCTCGGTGTTCGAGTCGGTGCCGGACATCTGGGCGATCGAGCAGATCTTCCCGATCGCGCCGATCGCGCGCCTGGACGAAGCGCCGACCCGCCGCGGCGTGATCGTCGACCTCACCTGCGATTCGGACGGCCGCATCGACCACTACGTCGACGCCGAAGGCGTGGACGTGAGCCTGCCGCTGCACGCGCTGCGCGAGGACGAAAGCTATCGCCTGGGCATCTTCATGGTCGGCGCGTACCAGGAAACCCTGGGCGACATCCACAACCTGTTCGGCGACACCGACGCGGTGAACGTGCGGGTGGACGGCGACTCGTATGTTTTTGCGCATCGCCGCCGCGGCGACACCACTGACCTGATGCTCGACTATGTCGGCTACGATCTGGATGCCCTGCGCCGCAGCTACCGCGAACGCATCGCGGCCGTGGGTGTCGAAGGCGCGCAGGCGGAGCAGCTGTTTGTCACATTGAACGATGGCTTGACCGGCTATACGTACCTGTCGGAAGGCGCGCACTAAACATGCTTGTCATTCCGGCGCAGGCCGGAATCCAGTAGCGGTATCGGCAGGTTTTCGCGAAAGGCTTCATTCAACGCTTTCGCAAAAACCCGGCACTGTCGCTACTGGATTCCGGCCTACGCCGGAATGACGGCATAGGGAAGGTTCTTCGTGATGTCCATTCGTCGCATGGATGCGGCATCCCAGCTGTGCGAGCCTTCGTCGTCTCCCGCATCCCCTAGCGAATTCGAAGGAGTGGTTATGGCAGCAAGTCTCGAAGGCAAGGTCGCTCTGATCACCGGCGCCGCCAGCGGCCTGGGCAAGGCCATCGCGGAGCTCTATGCGAAGAACGGCTGCGCCGTGGCGATCGCGGACATCAACCAGCAGGCCGCCGATGCGGCAGCGGCGGAGATCAATGCGGCCGGCGGCAAGGCGATCGGCATCGCCATGGACGTCACCGACGAAGCGGCGGTGAATGCCGGCACCGACAAGGCGGTCGCCGCCTTCGGTGCGCTGGACATCCTGATCTCCAACGCCGGCGTGCAGATCATCAACCCGATCGACCAGTTCGCCTTCGCCGACTGGAAGAAGATGCTGGCGATCCACCTGGACGGCGGCTTCCTCACCACCAAGGCCGCGCTCAAGCACATGTATCAGGGGGACCGCGGCGGCACCGTCATCTACATGGGTTCCGTGCATTCGCACGAAGCGTCGAAGCTGAAGTCGGCCTACGTCACCGCCAAGCACGGCCTGCTGGGCCTGGCCCGCACGCTGGCGAAGGAAGGCGCGGCCCACAACGTGCGTTCGCACGTGATCTGCCCCGGCTTCGTGCGCACGCCGCTGGTGGAGAAGCAGATTCCCGAGCAGGCCAAGGAACTGGGCATCAGCGAAGCGGAAGTCATCAAGAACGTGATGCTGAAGGACACGGTGGACGGCACCTTCACCACCGTCGAGGACATCGCGCAGACCGCGCTGTTCCTCGCCGCGTTCCCGTCGGCCGCGCTGACCGGCCAGTCGGTCGTGGTCAGCCACGGCTGGTACATGCAGTAAGCGTCGCGCGCCTGCCCGGCGAGTGCCGGGCAGGCGTCGTTTTTCTATTGCATGCAGCGTGCGCCCTGCCGGCGCGCGCCTGACGGGATCGCCAGGAGGATGGCTCGATGAAGATCGCCGACGTCAAGGCCAATGCGTTCGCCATGCCGCTGACCAGCCCCGCGTTTCCGCGCGGGCCCTATCGTTTCGTCAACCGCGAGTTCCTGGTCATCACCTACCGCACCGACCTCGACGCGCTGCGCGCCGTGGTGCCGGAGCCGCTGGAGATCACCGAGCCGCTGGTGAAGTACGAATTCATCCGCATGCCCGATTCCACCGGCTTCGGCGACTACACCGAGTCGGGCCAGGTGATACCGGTGAGTTTCCGCGGCGTGCACGGCGGCTACGTGCATTCGATGTATTTGAACGACCATCCGCCGATCGCCGGCGGCCGCGAGCTGTGGGGCTTCCCCAAGAAACTGGCCAGCCCGGTGCTGGAAACCGAGATCGACACCCTGGTCGGCACGCTCGACTACGGCAAGGTGCGCGTGGCCAAGGCCACCATGGGCTTCAAGCACGCCGAGGCCGACCGCGCCGCGGTGCTCGCGTCGCTGGCTGCGCCGAATTTCCTGCTCAAGATCATCCCGCACGTGGACGGCAGCCCGCGCATCTGCGAGCTGGTGCGCTACTTCACCACCAATGTCACGCTCAAGGGCGCCTGGACCGGACCGGCCGCGCTGGAGCTGCACTCGCATGCGCTGGCGCCGGTGGCGGACCTGCCGGTGCTTAAAGTTGAATCGGCGCTGCACTTCATCACCGATCTGACCCTGGACCTGGGCGAAGTGGTGTACGACTACCTGGCGGAGGCTTGAGCCCATGGGCAAGGCGACACAAGACGACAGCAAGGAAGCGCTGGCGAAGATGGTGCGCGAGTCGTACTCCACCGTGGCCCTGGTGCTGCAGGGCGGCGGCGCGCTCGGCGCCTACCAGGCCGGTGTGTACCAGGCGCTGGCCGAGGCGGATCTGCGGCCGCGCTGGCTGGCAGGCATTTCGATCGGCGCCTTGAATGCCGCGATCATTGCCGGCAATCCGATCGGCCAGCGCGTGGAGAAGCTGCGCGAATTCTGGGAAACCATCTGCAAGCCGCCGTATTTCCCCGCCACGCCCGCGTTCGACAGCGGCGGCTGGCCGCTGGCGCTGCAGAACGGCTTCAGCAGCCTGGCCGCGTGGCGCGCGCTGCTCGAAGGACAGGCGGGTTTCTTCGTGCCGCGCCTGCCGCCGCCGTTCCTGCCGTTCCACCGCGCTTCCGGTCCCGGCGACGTGAGCTGGTACGACACCGCGCCGCTGCGCAGCACGCTGGAGCGGCTGGTGGATTTCGACCGCGTCAACGACCCGCGTTCGATGCGCGTGTCGGTGGGCGCGGTGAACGTGCGCACCGGCAACTTCGCCTACTTCGACAACAGCCACGGCAAGCTGCGGGTGGAGCATTTCATGGCCTCCGGCGCGCTGCCGCCGGGCTTCCCCGCGGTGGAGATCGACGGCGAGTTCTACTGGGACGGCGGCATGGTTTCCAACACGCCGCTGTACAAGGTGCTGTCGGACCGGCCCTGCCACGATGCGCTGATCTTCCAGGTCGACCTGTGGCGCGCCACCGGCGAGCTGCCGCGCGATCTGTCCGGCGTGGCCGAGCGCTCCAAGGAAATCCAGTATTCCAGCCGCACCCGCCTGATCACCGAATACATGCGGCTGAACCAGGAAAACCAGCGCCTGCTGCACGACCTGATGGCCCTGGTGCCGGCGGACAAACACGACGATCCGGCTTTCAAGCGCGCGCAGGCGCAGGCTTCCGGCGCGCTGACCAACCTGATCCACCTGATCTACCGCGACAAGCCGTACGAAGGCCATTACAAGGACTACGAGTTCAGCCTGACCAGCATGCACTCGCACTGGGAGAGCGGCCTGGCCGACATGCGCCACACGCTGGCGCATCCGCAGTGGCTGGAGCGGCCCACGGCGGAGAAGCCATTCGTCACGCACGACGTGCACCGCCGCTAACATAGGCCGCTCCGCCTTCCGGGGCGGCCGTGTTTCTCCTCTGCTGGAATTCCCCGATGAGCCTCAAGGCAGCTTTCGTCGGTCTCGGCGCCATGGGCGCGCCGATGGCCGGACATCTGAACTCCAAGGGCCTGCTGCACGCGGTGGCCAACCGCACCCAGGCCAAGGCCGATGCGCTGGCGCGCGAACTGGGCGTGACCGCCCCGCCGCTGGAACAGCTGGCCGCGCAGTGCGATGTGATCGCGCTGTGCGTGACTGCCGATGCCGACGTGCTGGCCACCATCGACACCATGCTGCCGCACTTGAAGCGCGGCGCCATCGTGGTCGATCACTCCACCGTGGCGCCCGACACCGCCAAACGCGCGGCCGCACGGCTGGCGGCGGCCGGCGTGGATTTCCTCGACGCGCCGGTGTCCGGCGGCGTGGAAGGCGCCAAGAACGGCAAGCTCTCGGTGATGGTCGGCGGCGACGCCGCGGTGCTGGAACGCGCGCGTCCGGTGCTGGAAGCCTATGCGCTGCGCGTCACCCACCTGGGCGCCGTCGGCGCCGGCCAGGCCACCAAGGCGGTGAACCAGGTGCTGGTGGCCGGCATCGCGCAGGCGGTGTGCGAGGGCCTGGCGCTGGGCGAGGCGCTGGGACTGGAAGCGGAGCGCCTGCTGCCGACCCTGGGCGCCGGCGCGGCCGGCAGCTGGTTCCTGGAGAAGCGCGGCGCCACCATGCTGCGCGACGAATTCAGCGTGGGCTTCAAGCTGGCCCTGCTGCACAAGGACTTGGGCATCGTGAACCGCATCGCCGAGGGCGCGGGCACGGACCGCACGGTGATCGAAAAGTCGCTGGCCGACTACGCCGAGCTGATGGCGCAGGGTTATGGCGACGACGATATCTCGGCGCTGATCCGGCTCAAGCGCAAGCGTTGATCGGCGTAGGTTGGGGTGAGCCGAAGGCGAACCCCAACACGACCTCATCCAGGCGCATCGCATTGTTGGGGTTCGCCTTCGGCTCACCCCAACCTACGCCAGACGCTCAGCCAAAGAAAAAGCCGCGCATTCGCGCGGCTTTTTTAATCGCGAAGCCGTAGTGGCGGCTCAGCGGCCTTCCTTCAGCGCGATCGCATTGAAACCGGCCGAGGACAAGCGCTGCTTGGTCGACTCAAGCTCCGTGGCCGACTTGAACGGGCCAAGGCGCACGCGGTTGTAGGTCTGGCCGTTGACGTTGACCGAAGCCACGTTGGCGACGAAACCCTGCAGCGCCAGCTTGGCCTTCAGGCTTTCCGCATCGGAGGCGCTCGGAAACGCACCCACCTGCAGCAGATAGCCGCCACCGCCCGCGGCCGGCGGCGCGACCGCGGCAGCCGGCGCCGCGGTGACGTTCTCGGTGACCGCGGCCGGCGCATTCGCCGCCGCGGCGCGCTGCGCGGCCGCCTGCTGCTGGGCCTGCTGCGCCGCCTGGGCCTGGGCTTGCGCCTGCTGCGCGGCGGCCTGCTTCTGCTGCTCGGCGCGCGCCTGCGCGCTGATCTCGGCGTCGGGAATGCGCACTTCCTTCTCCGACAGTACAGAGTAGAAATCGAACTGCGGCTTCTTCGGCGCGGCGGGCGTGGAGTCGGCACTGGCCGGTTCCACCGCGCCGGCATCGCTGCCGTGCTGGGCGGTGGCCTGCGCGTTGGGCTGCGGCGCGTCGCCGGCGCGGCCGCCCATGGGCAGCTTGCCGCGCATGGCGAACATCAGCAGCGCGCCGACCGCGATGCCGACGATGGCCCAGCCCCAGGCCGGAAACCCGCCGCTGTTGTTGCGCACGGCCTGACGGCCCTTGCCCTTGCGTGCTGCCATTTACATCTTCTCCGGGGCACTGAGTCCCAGCAAATCCAAACCGTTGCGGATGACCTGGCGTGCCGCGACCGCCAGGGTGATGCGCGCGTTGCGCAGCCCGGCGTCGTCCACGATCCACTTATGCTCGTGATAGTAACTGTGCAGGGCGCCGGCGAGGTCGCGCAGGTACTGCGCGATCAGGTGCGGTTCCAGATTGCCGGCCGCCGCTTCCACCACTTCCGGATAGCGCGACAGCTCCACGAACAGGGCCTGCTCGTGCGCCGTGTCCAGCCGCTCGAAATGCGCCGCGCCCGCGGCGGTATCCAGCGCCGGCAGGCCGCGCTCGGCCAGTTCTTCCAGCACGCGGCAGACGCGGGCATGGGCGTACTGGATGTAATAGACCGGGTTGTCGTTGCTCTGCGAGCGCGCCAGGTCGATGTCGAACACCAGCTGCGAGTCGGCCTTGCGCGAGATCAGGAAGAAGCGCGTGGCGTCCTTGCCCACTTCGTCGATCAGGTCGCGCAGGGTGACGTAGCTGCCGGCGCGCTTGGAGATCTTCACCTCTTCGCCGCCGCGCATCACGGTCACCATCTGGTGCAGCACGTATTCCGGCCAGCCCTTGGGGATGCCGCAATCCAGCGCCTGCAGGCCGGCCTTCACGCGGGCCAGGCTGCCGTGGTGGTCCGAACCCAGCTCGGTGATGGCGCGCACGTAGCCGCGCTGCCACTTGCTGCGGTGGTAGGCCACGTCCGGCACGAAATAAGTGAACGTGCCGTCGGACTTGCGCATCACGCGGTCCTTGTCGTCGCCGAAGTCGGTCGAGCGCAGCCACAGCGCGCCGCCTTCCTCGTAGGTGTGGCCGTGGGCGACCAGTTCGCGCACGGTCTCCTCCACCTTGCCGCCGCTGTACAGCGAGGACTCCAGGAAATAGGTGTCGAAGCCGACGCCGAAGGCTTTCAGGTCCAGGTCCTGTTCGCGGCGCAGGCTGGCCACGGCGAACTGGCGGATGGCCTCGAGGTCGTCGGCATCCTTGGCGCCGGTGACGGTGTGGCCGTCGGCCAGCACGGATTCGCCGGCCATGTAGGCGCGGGCCACGTCGGCGATGTAGTCGCCGCGGTAGCCGTCTTCCGGCCAGCCGGCCTGGTCCGGCGCCAGGCCGCGCGCGCGCGCCTGCGTCGAGATGGCCAGGTTCTGGATCTGCACGCCGGCGTCGTTGTAGTAGAACTCGCGCCGCACCGCCCAGCCGTTGGCGTCGAGCAGGCGGCTCAGGCAGTCGCCGATCGCCGCGGCGCGGCCGTGGCCCACGTGCAGCGGGCCGGTCGGGTTGGCCGAGACGAATTCCACGCCGGCGACCACGCCCTTGCCGCTGTCGTTGCGGCCGTAGGCGTCGCCCTCGCCCAGGATGCGGCGCAGCTCGGCGTGGTAGGCGCCGGGCGCCAGGAAGAAGTTGATGAAGCCGGGGCCGGCGATCTCGATCTTCGCCACCTGCGCATTGGCGGGCAGGGCGGCCACCAGTTTCTCGGCCAGTTCGCGCGGCTTGGCGCGGGCCGGCTTGGCCAGCAGCATGGCCGCGTTGCTGGCGAAATCGCCGTGGTCGCGGCTGCGCGTGCGCTCGATCACGAAGTTCGGCACTTCGAGCTCGGCGGGCAGAGTGGAGTCGTTCTGCAGGGACCGGATGGCCTGCAGCAGCAAATCGCGCAGCGCTTGTTTCACGGGGCTGGGTCTGGCTTCGATGGAACCGGCAATCCTAGCAGAGCGGGGCGGCCCGCTCCGAGGCCTGGGCGGGGCGGCGGAAGGCGGCGCGCGGGCATGCTGCGGCGCGGCTGCGGGGGCTGTGGATAACTCTGTGGGGAAAGTAAGGGCTGGCGGGAGCGTCGTGGGTTTTTGCGCGGCGGAAACGTATATGTCACTTAAATTTCCACGTAGTATCAATAGCTTGCATTGACAATTTCACGAGTGTCGACGGAATGACCGCTAAGCGGCCATCTGAGGCCGATGTGCATAAGTCGCGCCGGCCCGGCTTCCGGCGGAGCCCGCCGGCACGTCACTGTCCTGTCATGCCGCACTGCCACAATGCCGCCCGTACCCCAGGCACCCTCCCCGCCGACGGGTATGCGAGACGCCGTCCCTCTCACCTCCCCAAAAACGGCCTGACGGCGCGGTCCCCACCGCGCCGTTATTCTTTCCGGGTCAAACGGCACCCGCCCGCGCTCAGAGCAGGCCCAGCGAGGCCATCGACACCGGTTCGGCGGCGCCGATCACCAGGTGGTCCAGCACGCGCACTTCGACCAGCTGCAGCGCATCGCGCAGGCTGCGGGTGATGGCGCGGTCGGCCAGGCTGGGCTCGGCCACGCCCGACGGATGGTTGTGGGCGAAGATCACCGCGCTGGCGTTGTGCTTGAGGCAGGCGCGCACCACTTCGCGCGGATGCACGCTGGCGCCGTCGATGGTGCCACGGAACAGCTCCTCGTAGGCCAGCACGCGGTGGCGGTTGTCCAGGTACAGGCAGGCGAAAACTTCGTAGGGCAGGTGGCGCAGCTTGGCGCGGAGGAAGTCGCCGCTGTCGCGCGGACTGCGCAGCGCGGCGCCCGTGCGCAGCTGTTCGTTCAAGGAGCGGCGCGCCAGCTCCAGCGCGGCGATCACGCGTGCCCGCTTGGCCGGGCCGATGCCGGGCATGCGCGTGGTGGTGTGGGGGTCGGCCAGCAATGCATGGATGCCGCCGGCTTCGGCCAGCAACTGGCGGCCGAGGGTGAGCGCATCGACGCCGGCCACGCCGCTGCCCAGCAGCACGGCGAGCAGCTCCGCATCCGACAGCGCGGACGTGCCTTGCTGCAGCAGTTTTTCGCGCGGACGTTCCCCGGCTGGCCAGTCTCGAATGCTCATTCGCTCACGATGCCGCAATCGCGCCGGCGCCTGCAGCGGAAGACGCGGTTGATTCCGGTAAGCTTGGCGTCTGCCCGTTTGTCAGGCCTGTCCTACATGCAACTTGCCAACCGTCGCATCCTGCTCGGCGTGTCGGGCGGCATCGCCGCCTACAAAGCCTGCGAGCTGGTCCGCCGCCTGCGCGACCTGGGCGCTCAGGTCCGCGTGGTGATGACGGAAAGCGCCACCCATTTCGTCAGCGCCACCACTTTCCAGGCCCTGTCCGGCGAAGCCGTGCGGGTGAGCCTGTGGGACGAGCAGGCGGAGATGGCCATGGGCCATATCGAGCTGGCGCGCTGGGCCGAACGCATCATCGTCGCGCCCGCCAGCGCCGACCTGATCGCCCGCCTCGCGCATGGCATGGCCAACGACCTGCTCACCACGCTGTGCCTGGCCAGCGCCGCGCCGCTGTACGTGGCGCCGGCGATGAACCAGCAGATGTGGGCGCATCCGGCCGTGCAGGAAAATGTCGACACCCTGCGTCGCCGCGGCGTGCACCTGCTCGGCCCGGCCTCGGGCGACCAGGCCTGCGGCGATATCGGTTCCGGCCGCATGCTCGAAGCGCTGGAATTGCGCGCGGCCCTGGTGGGCTCGTTCGGCGACGGCGCGCTGCGCGGCCTGAAGATGGTGGTGAGCGCGGGGCCGACCTACGAAGACATCGACCCGGTCCGCTTCATCGGCAACCGCAGCTCCGGCCGCATGGGCTTCGCCGTGGCCGGCGCCGCCGCGGATGCCGGCGCGCAGGTGACCCTGGTCGCCGGCCCGGTGCACCTGGCCACGCCGCATGGCGTGGCACGGCGCGTGGACGTGCGCAGCGCCGCCGAAATGCATGCCGCCGTGCTGGCCGCCACCGCCGGGGCGGACATCTACGTCGGCGCCGCCGCGGTGGGCGACTACCGCCCGGCCAGCGTGGCCGGCCAGAAGATCAAGAAGCAGGACGGCGCCGGGCTGACCCTGGCGCTGGCCGAGAATCCCGACATCCTCGCCAGCCTGGCCGCCCAAACCGTGCACCCTTTCCTGGTCGGATTCGCTGCGGAAACGCATGATGTGGCGGATTACGCGCAGGACAAGCTCCGGCGCAAGGGATTGGACATGATCGCCGCAAACCTGGTGGGCAACGGCCTCGGCTTCGAGGCCGCCGACAACGCATTGAACGTGTACTGGCCCGGCGGCTCGCTGGAGCTGCCGCGCGCAGGCAAGGAACAACTCGCCCGCGAGCTGGTGGCGAGCATCGCGCAGCGCTACCGGGCGGTGCGCTCATGACGGTGCGGCCGGGCCTGGTCGACGTCGAACTGAAAATCCTCGATCCACGGCTGGGCGACAGCATCCCGCTGCCGCAGGCGGCGACCGCCGGCAGCGCGGGCATGGACCTGCGCGCCGCGATCGATGCGCCGCTCACTTTGGCTCCCGGCGAAAGCGCGCTGGTGCCCAGCGGCATGGCCATCCATATCGGCGATCCGCTCTGGTGCGCGCTGATCGTGCCGCGCTCGGGCCTGGGCCATAAACACGGGCTCGTCATGGGCAACCTGGTAGGCGTGATCGACGCGGATTACCAGGGGCCGCTGATGATTTCCTGCTGGAACCGCGGCACGCAGCCGTACACCATCGAGGTGGGCGACCGCATCGCCCAGCTGCTGCTGGTGCCGGTGGCGCAGGCCCGCTTGAACGTGGTGACGGAGTTCAAGCCTTCGCAGAGGGGCGAGGGCGGTTTCGGCTCCACCGGCGTCAACTAAGTATTCGAGAGCCTGCAGAGGGGACAGGACGATGGCGATGGACATCGCGATGGAATGGCGCGAGCGCGCGTCCGACTGGCGGCGGCTGTTGCCGCTGGCCGGCGGCACGCTGCTGGTCGTGAGCGGTTTGTTCTGCGCCTGGCAGACCTGGCTGATCGCCGACGAAGGCGCCGCGATCGAGCGCGTGCACCGGGCGCAGGACCAGGCGGCGCAGTCGCTGGCCGAGGAATTGACGCGCGAACGCCACGCCCTGCAGCAGCAGCTCGACGCGCTCGACCCCGCCGCCGCCCAGGCCGACCACGCCTACGCGGCCACCGTGCTGCGCGGCAAGCTGCCGCAGACCCGGGCCGTGGAGTTCTACAGCGGCAGCCTGGACGAGGTGCTGCACGCCAACTACCGCGACTTCGGCTACGCCAGGGCCGCACAGCTGATGGCCGCGCAGACCGCCGACGGCGATACGCTCGCCCAGACCCTGCCCAAGGGCGCCGGCGAGCGCAGCCTCAGCTTCGTGCTGCCGATGGGCGCGCGCCAGCGGCCCAGCGCATGGGTGCTGTTCGAGCTTCCGTTCGCTCCGCTGGAGGAACGTTTCAACGCCGTTCCGCCGGGAAGCGGCAGACTGGAACTTCGCCAGGGCGACGACCGCGGCCGCGGCGACCTGCAACTGCTCGCCCATGGCTCGGCCTCCGCACAGAGCGAAGCCACCGGCAAGCCGGTGGCGGGCAGCAACCTGAGCGTGGTCGCTGCCTTGCCCGCGGCCTACATCGTGCTGCCGAAGTCGTGGCCGCTGGCCGCCCTGCTGGCCTTGCTGGGACTGGGCGGCGGCATTTATCTGCTGTGGCTGCGCGGCCGCGTCCCCGGCCTCAACCTTGGCAAGCACAAGACTTCATACGAGGAACCGATTTTGTCCGACCTGATCGACAACACGCCCGAGCCGGCCAAGCCGGAAGCCCGCCCCGCCAAGCCCGCCGCGCCGGCGCCCGGTCCGGTCACGGTGGACCCGACGATCTTCCGCGCGTACGACGTGCGCGGCATCGTCGGCAAGTCGCTCACCGTCGACGTGGCGCGCCTGCTCGGCCAGTCCATCGGCACGGTGATGCGCGAGAAGGGCCTGCGCGAGATCGTGGTCGGCCGCGACGGCCGCCTGTCCGGCCCGGAACTGGCCGGCGCGCTGTCCGACGGCCTGCGCGAGGCCGGCATCGACGTGATCGACGTCGGCGCCGTGCCGACGCCGGTCGTCTATTACGCGGCCTACCGCTTCAACACCGGCAGCGGCGTGGCCGTCACCGGCAGCCACAATCCGCCGGACTACAACGGCTTCAAGATCGTGGTCGGCGGCGAGACCCTGTCCGAAGGCGCCATCCAGGACCTCTACCGCCGCATCGCCGCCAACGAGCTGGAGCGCGGCGGCAAGGGTTCGCTGCGCCATATCGACGTGGTGCCGGACTACGTCGAGCGCATCACCTCCGACGTGCAGGCGGGCCGGCGCATGAAGGTGGTGGTCGACTGCGGCAACGGCATCCCGGGCGCGGTGGCGCCGCAGGTGCTCGAAGGCATCGGCTGCGAAATCATCCCGCTGTACTGCGATGTGGACGGCACCTTCCCGAACCACCATCCGGACCCTTCCGACCCGCACAACCTGGAAGACCTGATCCTGGCGGTGAAGAGCACCGGCGCGGATCTCGGCGTGGCCTTCGACGGCGACGGCGACCGCCTGGGCGTGGTCACCAGGACCGGCGAGATCATCTTCCCCGACCGCACGCTCATGCTGTTCGCGCGCGACGTGCTGTCGCGCCAGCCCGGCGCCACCATCATCTACGACGTGAAGTGCACGGGGCACCTCAAGGGCCAGATCCTCGACGCCGGCGGCAGCCCGCTGATGTGGCGCACCGGCCACTCGCTGATCAAGAGCAAGATGCGCGAGACGGGCGCGGAACTCGCCGGCGAGATGAGCGGCCACTTCTTCTTCAAGGAGCGCTGGTACGGCTTCGACGACGGCATCTACGCCGGCGCCCGCCTGCTGGAGATCCTGGCCGGCGACCTGGAAGAGCGTACGCCGGAAGATATCTTCGCCACCTGCCCCAAGGGCGTGTCCACGCCGGAGCTGAAGATCGAGATGCAGGAAGGCGAGCACTACAAGTTCATCGAGAAGTTCCGCCAGAGCGCCACCTTCGGCGACGCCGCGCTGACCACCATCGACGGCGTGCGCGCCGACTGGCCGGACGGCTGGGGCCTGGTGCGCCCGTCCAACACCACGCCGATCCTGGTGCTGCGCTTCGACGCCGACAACGACGCGGCGCTCAAGCGCATCCAGCAGGTGTTCCGCGAGCAGCTGCATGCGGTGGATCCGGCGCTGAAGCTGCCGTTCTGATCCGCGGGGCCTTGGCCCAGGCATAAAAAAACGCCACGCATCGCGTGGCGTTTTTCTTTTGGGGCCGGCTTACTTCTTGTTCTGCGCGGCTTTCAGGTCGCGGTAGTGCTGCAGCTGGGTGGTCATCCGGGTGCTGGCTGCGTCGCGGGCGGCCTGCTGGCGGTCCAGCGCGGCGCGCTGGCCGGCCACCACGTTGCGCTGCTTGGCGATGCCGTCGTTGAGGAACTTCGGCACCGCCTGCTTGGCGCGCTCCATGTCGCCGGCTCGGGTGAGCAGGTCGGTCAGCGCCTTTTCCTGGCTGTGCAGGTTGATCTGGGTGGTGCGGATCTGCTGGTCGATATTGTCGATTTCCTGCTGCAGCGAGGCCTTGTAGTCGGCCTCGCTGGGGTAGGCGGCCAGCATCTGCGCGTCGTTGCGCGAGCGGTCCTGCGCCGCGCGCTGCTGCGCGGCC
This sequence comes from Dyella sp. SG562, assembly GCF_011759495.1. NCBI lineage: Bacteria > Pseudomonadati > Pseudomonadota > Gammaproteobacteria > Lysobacterales > Rhodanobacteraceae > Dyella > Dyella sp. SG562. The sequence continues at coordinate 8,427 of NZ_JAAOYS010000002.1, read as the reverse complement.
TGTTCCTCGGCGGCCTTGCGGGCGGCCTCGCGTTCCTCGGGATTGAGCTGGCGCTCGACGTGGCGCATGACCAGGCCGCGGTCGTTGACCACGTCGTAGCCGTACTTGATGGCTTCGCCGGTGAGGCTGTCGCTGTAGTGCGGCAGGCCCTGGCCGTCGCGCCACTTGTAGCGCATGCCGTTGGTGTTTTCCGTCTGCGCATGGGCGCAGGCGACCGCGATGACGGCGGCTAGGATCAGACTGGTTCGACGCATGGAATTCCCCCTGTGAATTGGGAGTATAGCCTTCGCCCCTGCATGGTCCGGCTCAGGCATGTTCGCGGATGTGACGCCGTTCGCCCCGTGGCCTCAGGCCGCCACGCCATAGCGTTCCCGATAGGCCATCAAGCGTTCGTATTCGTCCGCCAGCTCCGGCCGCTCGCCGGCGTAGGCCATCACGTCGCTGAGGCTGGTGATGGCGATCACCGGGATGCCGTAGTCGGCGGCCACCTCCTGGGCGGCCGACAGCGCGCCGGTGCCGCGCTCCTGGCGGTCCAGCGCGATCAGCACGCCGGCCGGCGTGGCGCCCTGCGCGCGGATCAGCGCCAGCGATTCGCGCACGGCGGTGCCGGCGGTCATCACGTCGTCCACGATCAGCACGCGCCCCTGCAGCGGCGCGCCGACCAGCACGCCGCCTTCGCCGTGGTCCTTGGCTTCCTTGCGGTTGTAGGCCCAGGGCAGGTCGCGGCCATGTTCGTCGGCCAGCGCGATGGCGGTGGCCGCGGCCAGCGGGATGCCCTTGTAGGCAGGGCCGAACAGCATGTCCACCGGCACGCCCGAGTTCACCAGGGCCGAAGCGTAGGCGCGGCCCAGGCGGGCCAGCGCGGCGCCGGAATCGATGCGGCCCATATTGAAGAAGTACGGGCTCTGGCGGCCGGATTTGAGCGTGAACTCGCCGAAGCGCAGCACGTCGCGCTGCAGGGTGAGTTCGATGAAGTCGCGCTGGTAGTCGTGCACGGCGGAGTTCTCGTCGGAAGCGGATTCAGGGCAAGGGGAGCCACATCAGATGCTGCGGCCCGGAACGCCCGCCATGGTACAGCTCACCGCTGTCCTCGAAGCCGGCGCGCCGGTACAGCGCCAGCGCGGGCAGGTTGCGGCAGTTGACGGTGAGCACCAGCAGGCGGGCTTCGGGATGGCGCGTGGCCAGGTCGGCGACCAGCGCGGGCACGGCGGCGGCGCCGAAGCCGCGTCCTTGCCAGTCGGCGCCGATGAAGAACGAGCGCAGGCCCAGCGCGGGTACGGCGTAGTCGCGCTCCGCGATGGTGCTGGCGTGCTGCTCGATCCGGTAGAAACCCACCAGCGTATGGCCGTGCAGGATCGCCATCGGCGTGCTGCCGTGGCATTGCTCGGCATCGGCCAGCGAGGCCTCGATCGGGCTGACGAAGGCGTACTGGTCGGGATGCACGCGCAGGGCCAGCACGGCGGGGCGGAACGCGGGCGCGACAGGCGCGACGCGGATGGCGGGCGATTCGGACATGGTTGCTATGATGGCGTATCCACCGAGGACCCCGCATGCGCATCGTCAGCCTGAACGCCAATGGCATCCGCTCCGCCGCCAACAAAGGCGTGTTCGACTGGTTGCGCAAGCAGAAGGCCGACGTGGTCTGCCTGCAGGAAACCAAGGCGCAGGAAGACCAGCTCAGCGACCCGATGTTCCGCCCCGACGGCCACCATTGCTTCTACCGCGACGCCAGCACCAAGAAGGGCTACAGCGGCGTGGCGATCTACGCCAGGCGCGAGCCGGACCAGGTGCTGACCTCGCTGGGCTGGGCGCCGTTCGACGACGAGGGGCGCTATATCGAGGCGCGCTTCGGCAACCTGAGCGTGGTGTCGCTGTACGTGCCTTCGGGTTCGTCCGGCGACGAGCGCCAGCAGTTCAAGTTCCAGGTGATGGAGTGGATCACGCCGATCTTCCAGCAGTGGCTGGAGAGCGGCCGCGACTACGTCATCTGCGGCGACTGGAACATCGTGCACACCAAGGACGACATCAAGAACTGGAGCTCCAACCAGAAGAACTCCGGCTGCCTGCCCGAGGAGCGCGCCTGGCTGGACCTGCTGTTCAAGCAGCGCGGCTGGGTGGACAGCTTCCGCGCGATCAAGCCCGATGCGGTGGAATACACCTGGTGGTCCAACCGCGGCCGCGCGCGCGAGAACAACGTGGGTTGGCGCATCGACTACCAGGTGGTCACGCCCTCGCTGCGCCAGCGCCTGAAGGGCTGCTCGATCTACCGCGACGAGCGCTTCTCCGACCACGCGCCCTATACGGTCGACTATGCCGACTGAGCCGGCGGCGAAGCCCGGCGCGCAGTCGCCCAGGCGTCCGTCGGTGTGGCAGGCGTTTTCCCAGCCGGCCGCCTGGACCATGTGCCTGCTCGGCTTTTCCTCCGGCCTGCCGTTCCTGCTGGTGGCCGGCACCCTGGCTTACTGGCTGAAGGAAAACGGCGTCGAGCTGAAAGAAATCACCATGATCGCCAGCGCGGGCATGTTCTACGCGTTCAAGTTCGTGTGGGCGCCGCTGCTCGATCACTGGAAGCTGCCGCTGTTCCGCCGCCTGGGCCAGCGCCGCGGCTGGCTGCTGTTCTCGCAGCTGGTGGTGGCCGGCGGCCTGCTGGCGATGGCCGCGCTGACGCCGGCCAACCTGGGGCCATTCATTGCCGCCACCCTGGTGGTGGCGTTCTTCGGCGCCACCCAGGACATCGCGGTGGACGCCTACCGCATCGAGATCGCCTCGGTGGAGGCGCAGGGCGCGCTGGTGGCCACCTATGCGCTGGGTTATCGCATCGGCCTGCTGGCGGCGGGCGCGCTGGCGCTGATCCTGGCCGACCACGTGCCGTGGCCGTGGGTGTATGTGGCGATGGCGGTCGGCATGAGCCTGCCGATCCTCACCACCTTGATGGCGCGCGAGCCGGAGGTGATCCGCCAGGCGCCGCGCAACTGGGGCGAGGCCATGCGCGAGGCGGTGGTCGACCCGTTCACCGATTTCTTCCGCCGCTACGGCTGGCTGCTGGCGGGCGTGACGCTGGCTTTCATCCTGCTGTTCAAGATCCCGGAGCAGGCCACCATCGGCGGCGTGATGAGCCCGTTCTACCGCGACATGGGCTTCAGCAAGACCGAGATCGGCACCATCACCAAGATCTACGGCATCTGGATCGGCATCCTCGGCGTGTTCATCGGCGGCGCCGCGGTGGCGCGCTGGGGCGCGTGGCGCACGCTGGGCGCCAGCATCGTGCTGTGCGGCGCCAGCAACCTGCTGTACCTGCTGGTGATCATGTATCCGGGCAACCTGCTGGTGCTGACCCTGGTGATCTCCGGCGAGAACCTGACCTTAGGGATACTCGGGCCGCCGACCGTGGCCTTCCTGTCCTCGCTGGTCAACCGCCAGCACACCGCCACGCAGTACGCGCTGCTCAGTTCCCTGGTGAACCTGCCGGGCAAGCTGCTGGGTTTCTTCGCCGGCGGCATCGCCACGGCCACCGGTTACGGCACTTACTTCGTGATCACCGTGATCGCGGTGCTGCCGGCCACCGCGCTGTTCCTGTACCTGTGGCCGCACTACCGCGCGGAAGAACGGGCCCGCGGCACCGGCTGACCGGGGCCCCGCAACTGCGATGGCGTTCGCCGCACGAGTGCGAACCTGACCACGGATTCCCCCGGATGGCCGACTTGCAAGCCGGCCGCCGCCTGTACACCATGATGCCGGTCAGGGGGCCCATGCGTGGACAGACGGAGTAGCGCCTGTGCCGGACATCGTGATTCGCCATATCGACAATCTCATGGCCGAGCGCATCAAGTCGCTGGCCAAGGACCGCCAGTGGTCGATCAATGACGTGGTGCTGCACGCACTGCGCCACGGATTGGGCATGGCGCCGAGCGGCAACGTGTTTGCCGAAACCATGCTCGACCCGGGCGAGCTGACCGTGCTCAGCGGCCAGTGGGATGCGCGCGAGAAAGCCGCCTTCCAGGAAGCCGTGCAGGCGCTGTCGATGGCGCAGCCCACCCAGCTGTCGCCCTCGCAGCTCGCTTTGTCCGAAGAGCCGCTGGGCGGCTAGGCCATGCAGAGCGGCGCGGGATAGACCGCGCCGAGCACGCGCGGGCCGCGTGCGCCCGTGACCGCGGGCAGGTTGCCGGGCCGTCCGAGCAGGCGCTGCCGGGCCAGCCAGGCGAAGGCGGTCGCCTCCAGGTAATCCGGATCCACCCCTTCTTCCGCCGTGCTGCGCACCCGGGCCGGGTCGAGCAGGGCCGCCAGGCGCCGCATCAGCGCGCGGTTATGCACGCCGCCGCCGCAGGCCAATACCTCTGTGACATCCGGTGCGTGCCGCGCGATCGCCTCGGCCACGCTGCGGGCGGACAGTTCCAGCAAGGTGGCCTGCACCTCGGCCGGCGGCAGTTCGGCGACGCGCGCATGCCGATCGAGCCAGGCCAGGTGGAAGTGTTCGCGGCCGGTGCTCTTGGGCGCGGGAAGGGCGAAGTAGGGATCGGCCAGCAGCGCTGCCAGCAGCGGCGCATCGACCGTGCCGCTCAGCGCGAAGGCGCCATCGCGGTCGTAGGCCGTGCCGCGGTGGCGCAGGCACCAGGCATCCATCAAGCCGTTGGCCGGGCCGGTATCGAAGCCGAACACATGGCCGTCCGCGCGCAGCACCGTGATGTTGGCGATGCCGCCGAGATTGAGCACCACGCGGGTGCGCCCCGCCGCGCCCAGCAGCATGGCGTGCACGGCCGGCAGCAGGGGCGCGCCCTGGCCGCCGGCGGCGACGTCGGCGCGGCGGAAGTCGGCCACCACGTCGATGCCGCAGCGCTCGGCGATCACCGCAGGGTCGCCCACCTGCAGGGTGAAAGGATGTTCGCCCTGCGGCCGGTGGCGCAGCGTCTGGCCGTGCGAGCCGACCGCGCGCACGGCGCTGGCGGGCGTGCCGCTGTCGGCGAGCAGGCGCAGGGTGGCGTCGGCGAAGCATTGGCCGATGGCGACGTCGAGGCGGCCGTAGGCGTCGAGGTCCAGCCGCGTTTCGTCCTGCGCCACTGCCAGGATGCGCGCGCGCAGTTCCGCCGGCCACGGATGGACCAGGGCGGCGACGAGTTCGGGGCGGTCCTGTTCGAAGCGCACCAGCGCGGCGTCGATGCCGTCCGCGCTGGTGCCGGAAATCAGGCCGATATAAAACGAGGGAGCCTCAGCCACGTGCAGCCGCGGCTCAGTCGTCGTTGCGCTTGGCGCCATCCACGCGGGCCAGCTTGACGTTGGCGTCCAGCGCCTTCAGGCGGGCCAGCTGCGGCTGCACCACCGTCGACTTGAACTTGGCCAGCTGCACGGCCGGCAGCGGCTCGGGCTTGGGCAAGGTGACCTTCTGCGGGTCGCGCTGCACGTCGTTGATGCGGAATTCGTAATGCAGGTGCGGGCCGGTGGCCAGGCCCGTCATGCCGACATAGCCGATCACCGAACCCTGGCTCACGCGCTGGCCCACGCGCTCGCTGGCGAACTTCGACATATGGCCGTAGGCGGTGCTGATCGAGCTGTTGTGCTGGATGATCACGAAGTTGCCGTAGCCGTTCATCCAGCCCTTGAACTTGATCACGCCGTCGCCCGCCGCATGGATCGGCGTGCCGGTGGGCGCGGCGTAGTCCACGCCCTTGTGCGCGCGCATCAGGCCCAGCACCGGGTGCATGCGCGCCGCGCTGAACTGCGAGGAGATGCGGGTGAAGTCGACCGGGATGCGCAGGAAGGATTTCTGGATCGGGCGGCCGTCCTCGCTGAACCAGCCGTAGGAGCCGTCGTCCTTCTTGAAGCGGTATGCCGTGTAGCGCTCGCCCTGGTTGACGAATTCCGCGGCGACGATCTCGCCTTCGTGCAGATAGGCGCCGTCGCGGTAGATGTCGTCGTAGATGACGGTGAAGGTGTCGCCTTCGCGCAGGTCCTGCACGAAGTCGACGTCGTATTTGAAGAGGTCGGCCAGCTTCAGCACCATCGCCGTGCTCATGCCGGCCTTGGCGCCGGCGGCGAACAGCGAGCTGTCGATGGTGCCGTGCACGACGTGCTCGCGGCGTTCCACTTCGCGCGCCTGCGCGGTCATGCTCGGCTTGCTGCCGTCGAAGCGGACGATGACGCGGCTGGCTTCGTCCTTGTCGAAGCGGATGCCGCGCAGGCCGCCGTCGCCGGACAGCAGGAAGTCGAACTCCTGGCCCGGGCGGATGTTGTGCAGCGCCTTGGCGGCGTCGCCGGCCTGGTCCATCACGTTCTGCAGGTCGGTGAGGCTGAGGCCCTGGCCCTGGAAGATGTCCGACAGCGTCTGGCCCGGCTGCACCTGCACGATGCGCCAGTCTTCCACCGTGGGCGTGCGCACCGTGGTCGGCAGCGCCTTGGGCAGGGCCAGCGGCATAAGGGCATGCGCGGAAGAAACCGGATCGGGCCGCATCGCGCTGGCCCAGGCGGGAATGATGAAGCCGGAAAGCGCGGTAAGCAGCATGGCCGTGCCGGCGAGCATCCAGCGTTCGCGGTGCCAGCGGATCGGCTCGGCCTCGCTGTGGTTGCTGAAGGACCAGTGCGAGAAGCGTTCGTAGAAGTGGGAGTGGCGTCGTTGCGCCTTGCGGCGAATAGCCTGTTTGCGCGCCGCGCGCGCGATCTTGTTCGCCTCTCCCATGCCCCGTGTGCCCCGCGGTACAAATTTATGTAATGCCGCGTACCATAACGGCCCTGTGCAAAGTGCGTCAACGCCTTTCCCATCAAGGGTTTGCGTGAATTTTCTGGTTAACGCACAATTAACCTCCCGACGTGATGGCCGTCGCTTCTCCGAGCCATTTCCCTGGACCATCAAACACCGGAATTGAGGACTACATGAGCGAGCTTGAGCAGGCGCTGGCCACCATCGCGCGCGGCGCCGACGAAATCATCAAGCAGGAGGATCTGGTCGAGCGGCTGAAGACCGGGCGTCCGCTGCGCATCAAGGCGGGCTTCGACCCGACCGCGCCGGACCTGCACCTGGGCCACACCGTGCTGCTCAACAAGATGCGGCAGTTCCAGGACCTAGGCCACCAGGTGATTTTCCTGATCGGCGACTTCACCGGCATGATCGGCGACCCGACCGGCAAGAACGTCACGCGCAAGCCGCTCACCCGCGAGGACGTGCTGCGCAACGCCGAGACCTACGCCGAGCAGGTCTACAAGGTGCTGGACCGCGACAAGACCGAGCTGCGCTTCAATTCCGAGTGGTTCGGCACGATGAGCGCGGCCGACATGATCCGCCTGGCCGCGCAGCACACCGTGGCGCGCATGCTGGAGCGCGACGACTTCGCCAAGCGCTATGCCGCGCAGCAGTCGATCGCCATCCACGAATTCCTCTACCCGCTGGTGCAGGGCTACGACTCGGTGGCGCTGCAGTGCGACGTGGAGCTGGGCGGCACCGACCAGAAGTTCAATCTGCTGATGGGGCGCGCGCTGCAGGAGCATCACGGGCAGCCGCCGCAGATCGTGCTGACCATGCCGCTGCTGGAAGGCCTGGACGGCGTACAGAAGATGTCCAAGTCGCTGGGCAACTACATCGGCATCAATGAGCCGGCCATCGACATCGTCACCAAGACGCTGAAGATCGGCGACGAGTTGATGTGGCGGTGGTTCGAGCTGCTGAGCTTCGAGGTGTCGCTCGAGGAGCTCGCTCGTATGAAGAGCGAAGTGGCCAGCGGCGCGCTCAACCCGCGCGACGCCAAGCTGCGCCTGGCGCGCGAGCTGGCGGCGCGCTTTCACGGCGCGGCCGCGGCGGAGCAGGCGATTGCCGGCTGGCATGCGGTGGTGCGCGGGGAGGGCGATACCAGCCTGCTGCCGCTGACCGAGATCGCCGTGCCGGCGGAAGGCCTGCGCCTGCCGGCGCTGCTGACCGCGGCGGGGCTGACGCCCAGCAATGCGGAAGCGAACCGCAAGCTCAAGGAGCGTGCGGTGCGCATCGATTCGGAAGTGGTGGAAGACGCCCAGCGCACGTTCGGCCCAGGCTTCGAAGGCGTGCTGCAGATCGGCAAGCGCAACTTCGCGCGCGTCGCCTTGAAGCTGGCTTGAGGCTCGCGCGGCGGCCGCCATGGCCGCCGCGCGGCGTTGCCGCGCATCGATCCATGAAAGAACAAGCGCTTACGAGAAATTTGAAAAAAACTTCACGAAATGGCTTGCCAGGCCGGTAGGCCCTCCCTATTATTCGCCTCCCCGCCGCGACGGCTTCCCCGCAACGGCAACAACGGCAGCAAGAAATTCTTCGCTGCAGGTGTTGACGGACCGGAAAGACGATGTAGAATGGGCGGCTCACCCGGGACGAAACGTCTCGGGGGCGATTCGAAGAACGGATCGCAAGTGATTGATCTTTGACAGTGTGCGCAGGTGACTTGTGTGGGCGTCTTGCGTTGGATGGATTCATGTCCA